>NZ_CAXTII010000068.1:0-15797 GCF_964244235.1 uncultured Sphingomonas sp. | reverse complement strand
CCGCGTTGCCGACGAAGTTGGTCAGGCTGCGGCATTCGCTCATGAAGCGGTCGACCCCGAGGATCAGCGCCATGCCGGCAACCGGCACCGACGGCACGATCGACAGCGTCGCCGCCAGCGTGATGAAGCCCGCGCCCGTCACCCCCGCCGCGCCCTTCGACGACAGCATCGCGACCGCCATCAACGCCAATTGATTGCCGAACGACAGATGCACGCCGCATGCCTGCGCGATGAACAAGGCCGCCAGCGTCATGTAGATGTTGGTGCCGTCGAGGTTGAACGAATAGCCGGTCGGCACGACCAGGCCTACGACCGCGCGGTCGCATCCAGCCGCCTCCAGCCTGGTCATGAGATTGGGGAGTGCGGCCTCGGAGGACGAGGTGCCGAGAACCAGCAGCAACTCCGCCTTCAGATAGGCGATCAGCCGCAGGATCGAGAAGCCGTGCAGCCGGGCGATGGCGCCGAGCACCACGACCACGAACAGGATCGACGTCGCATAGAAGGTCGCGACCAGCCCGCCCAGCTGCACAAGGCTGCCCGCGCCATATTGGCCGACGGTGAAGGCGATCGCGCCGAACGCGCCGATCGGTGCGACCTGCATCAGGATGCCGACGATGCGGAAGACTATCAGCGTCAGCCGCTCGATCAGATCGAACACCGGTTGCGCAGGTTCGCCGACCAGCGACAGGGAAACGCCGAACAGGATGGCGACGAACAGCGTCTGGAGGATCGACCCCTCGGTCAGGGCGGACACCATCGTCGTCGGGATGATCGCCATCAGGAACCCGACGAGCGTCGTCTCGTGCGCCTGGTGCGCATAATCGGCGACCGCGCCGGCGTTGAGCGTCGCGGGGTCGATCCCCATGCTCGCGCCCGGCTTCACCACGTTCGCGACTGCGAGCCCGACGAACAGCGCGAAGGTGGAGACGACGAAGAAATATCCCAGCGCCTTCGCCGCTACGCGCCCCACCGCGCCCAGTTCGCGCATCCCCGCGATCCCGCCGACGACGGTCAGGAAGATCACGGGCGCGATCACCATCTTCACCAGCTTGATGAACCCGTCGCCCAGCGGTTTCAGCGCCTTGCCGGTATCCGGCCACACATGGCCGATGACCGCGCCCAGCACGATCGCGACGATGACCTGGAGGTAGAGATGCTGCCACCATTTCGGCGGGTGCGTCGGCGTGGCGGTGGTGGGCGGGATCAAGGGTTGCTCTCCAATATCGTCGCCCGCGCGATCGTTACGTTGCGCGCGGTGCGGTCGATGCGCAGGATCATCGTTTCCGCGCCATCCGGCAAGCGGAGTTCGAACCCGTCCGCCTCCGCCCACCGATCGGGCGCCATTGGCTGGCCGTCCAGCGCGCGCCAGTGGGCTTCCGCGAGCCAGTCGGGATCGGCGATCGGCGAGCCGGCGCGGAATTCGGCGAGCGCGGCGGTGAAATCCTCCAACGCGGTGTCGCGGCCCGCCCAGTCGATCCAGCTTACCGCGTTGTCCTGCGCATAGGCATTGTTGTTGCCCTGTTGGGTCCGGCCGAACTCGTCGCCCGCGGCGAGCATGATCGTGCCCTTGGACGCAAACAGCGTCGCCAGCAGCGCGCGCCGGTCGGCGTTGCGGCGGGCGAGGATCGCAGGGTCGTCGGTCGAGCCTTCAGCGCCGCCGTTCCAGGAGAAATTCTCGCCATGCCCGTCGCAATTGTCCTCGCCGTTCGCGTCGTTGTGGCGATGTTCGTAGGCGACCATGTCGGCCAGCGTGAAGCCGTCGTGCGCGGCGATGAAGTTGACGGTGCGGGTCGCCTGGCCGTGAAAGACGTCCGACGATCCCGCAATCCGCGTCGCCAGCGTGCCGGCATCGCCGTCGCCGCGCCAGAAACGGCGGACATCGTCGCGGTAGCGGTCGTTCCATTCGAGCCAGCTCTCGGGAAACGCCCCGAGCTGATAGCCACCGGGGCCGATATCCCAGGGTTCCGCGATCATGACGCGGGTGGACAAGAGCGGGTCCGCGGCGATTCCCGCGAAGATCGCCGCTTGGCGGTCGAAGCCGGGGCCGCGCGCCATGACGGGGGCGAGATCGAACCGGAACCCGTCCACGCCGAGCAAGGCGAAATGGCGCATCGACGCGAGCGTGAGCGCGCGGACATGGCCTCGCGCGAAGTCGAGCGTATTGCCCGTGCCGGTATCGTTCACCAGCGCGCCGTCCGGGGTGCGCGCGTAGCTGGCGTTGTCCAGCCCGCGCAGCGACAGTGTCGGGCCCGACGCGTCGCTCTCGCCGGTGTGGTTGAACACGAGGTCGAGAATGACGCCGATTCCCGCCGCCCGGAGCACGGCCACCGTCTCCCGCAATTCGGCGACGCCGCCGGGCGCGAGGCCGGGGTCGATCGCCATAGGCACGACGGGGTTGTAGCCCCAGGCGTTGGTGAGCCCGAGCTGGGCAAGATGCCGCTCGTCGATCCAGGCGACGATCGGCATCAATTCGATGGCCGCGACGCGCAGTTTCTTCAGATGCGCGATGATCGCCGGATGCGCGAGCGCGCGGATCGTGCCGCGTTGCTCCGGCGGCACGTGGGGGTGCCGCATCGTGAAGCCGCGGGCGTTGAGTTCGTAGATCAGCCCGCCGGGCGTGAAGAGCAGGGGCGGCGGGTTGGCGGATGGGGCGGGGGCGGGGACGATCGCCTTGGGGACGATCGCTGCGGTGTCCTCACCGTGTTGCGACAGGCGCGGGTCGTAGGCGAAGCGGCGGTCTAGTTCGACGGCGTAGGGATCGACGAGGAGTTTGGCGGGGTCGGAGGAGGGGGCTGTGCCGTCGGCGCGATAGCCGTAGCGGGTGCCTGGTGGGGCGTTCGTCCGGACCGACCAGATGTCACCGGTGCGATGCATCGGGATGCGATTTTCTTGGGGTCCGTCGAAAAGGCAGAGGGTCACGGCTGTGGCGCGGGGGGAGCGGACGGTGAAACGGGTGGCGTCCCCGGTAGCGTGAGCGCCAAAATCCTCCCCGCTTTCGGGGAGGGGGACCGCGCCGAAGGCGGGGTGGAGGGGGTGTGCGGCAGGCGGTTCGCTCGCGGTCTGCCCCCTCCACCCCGCCGCTCCGCGACGCGGTCCCCCTCCCCGTCCCGGGGAGGATTTCACGTCACCACGTCCGGCGCGCTGCGCCCGGTATGCCGCACTACCCCCGCAATCGTCTCCGCCGCCGCCACGATACCGGCAAGCATCGCGATCGTATCGCCGTCGGTCGCCGCCGCCTCGTATCGTTCCAGATACACCCGCAACGTCGCGCCGCTGGTCCCCGTCCCCGACAGCCGAAACACGACGCGGCTGCCGCCTTCGAACATCACCCGCACGCCCTGCTGGGCACTCACCGACCCGTCGACCGGATCGGCATAGGAAAAGTCGTCCGCCGCGGCGACGGTCAGGTCGCCGAACCGCGTACCCGGCAGGCCGTGCAGCTTGCCGCGCAATGCCGCCATCAGCGCATCCGCACGCTCGCTCTCGACGCCCTCGTAATCATGCCGCGCATAGTAATTCCGCCCGAATTTCGCCCAATGGTCGCGCGCGATCTCCGCTACGCTTTGCCGCCGCACCGCGAGGATATTGAGCCACAGCAGCACCGCCCACAGCCCATCCTTCTCGCGGACATGATCCGACCCGGTGCCGGCACTCTCCTCGCCGCAGATCGTCGCCAGCCCGGCGTCGAGCAGATTGCCGAAGAATTTCCATCCCGTCGGCGTCTCGAATGCTGGAATGCCCAGCGCTGCGGCGACGCGGTCGGCCGCCGCGCTGGTCGGCATCGATCGCGCGATGCCCCTCAGGCCGCCGGCATATCCCGGTGCCAGATGCGCATTGGCTGCCAGCATCGCGAGGCTGTCCGACGGCGCGACGAAGATCCCGCGGCCGATGATGAGGTTGCGGTCGCCGTCGCCGTCCGACGCCGCGCCGAAATCGGGGGCATCCGGACCCATCATCGTTTCGTACAGCGCGTGTGCGTGGACCAGGTTGGGATCGGGATGGTGGCCGCCAAAATCCTCCAGCGGCGTCCCGTTCCTGACCGTGCCGGCCGCGAAGCCCAGCCGGCGTTCGAGGATTTCCGTCGCATACGGCCCGGTTACCGCGCTCATCGCGTCGAACGCCATCGTCAGCTTCGCGGCGCGGATCGCGTCGAAATCGAACAATGTCTCCATCAGCGCGGCATAATCCGCGACGGGATCGACGATCTCGACCGGCATTCCGCCGACGCTCACCTCGCCGATCGTGTCGAGATCGATGTCCGGCGTATCCTCCGCCAGCCAGCGGTCGATCGTCTTCGTCCGTGCATAGATCGCCTCGGTCGCGCCCTCGGGCGCTGGGCCGCCATTGGCGATGTTGTACTTGATCCCGAAATCCTCGTCCGCGCCGCCGGGATTGTGGCTCGCGGACAGGATCAGCCCGCCGATCGCGCCGCGACGGCGGATCAGATTGCTGGCGGCGGGGGTGGACAGGATGCCGCCTTGCCCGACGATCACGCGGCCGAACGTCGCCGCCGCGGCCATGCGGATCGCGATCTGGATGACCTCGCGGTTCAGGAACCGGCCGTCGCCGCCGATGACGAGCGTCGTACCCGCCTTGTCCGGCACCACGTCGAACACCGACTGGATGAAATTCTCCGCATAATGCGGTTGCTGGAACACGCGCACCTTCTTGCGCAGGCCCGACGTGCCGGGCTTCTGGTCGGGATAGGGGGTCGTCTCGACGATGCGGATCATGCGGGTTCCATCAGGCTGCGGTAGAGATCGGCATAGCGCGCACCGCTTGCCGACCATGAGACGTCGGCATGCATGCCGTTCTTCTGCATCTGTTGCCAGATTACGGGGCGATCGTAGAGCGCGATCGCGCGGCGGATCGCGCGGAGCAGCGTGTCGCGGGTAACGCCGTCATGCTGGATACCGGTGGCGACCCCCGCCGCGACCGCCGCGTCGTTCGCGTCGATGACGGTATCCGCGAGCCCGCCGGTACGCGCGACGACGGGGACGCAGCCATAGGCCAGGCCGTATAATTGCGTCAGCCCGCAAGGTTCGAACCGCGACGGGATCAGGATGGCGTCCGCACCGCCCTGGAGCAGATGCGACAGCGGTTCGTCATAGCCGATCCGGACGCCGATCCGCCCCGGATGCCGCGCCGCCGCCGCCTGGAACGCCGCCTCCAGCGCCGCATCGCCCGAGCCAAGCAGCGCGAGGCGACCGCCAATCGCGACGAGATCGTCGAGCACCTCCACCAGGACATCCATCCCCTTCTGTCCGGTCAGCCGGCTGATGACGGTGAAGACCGGGCCGTCGCCGCGGTTCAGGTCGAACATCTTCTCCACCGCGCGCTTGTTGGTGCGCCGCCGCGCGATCGTGCGCGCGGCGTAGGATGCGGGGAGGGCGGGATCGCCTTCGGGATTCCAGATCGCGGGGTCGATACCGTTGACGATGCCGTGGACGCGGGCGCCGCGTGTCACGATAAGTCCTTCCAATCCCATGCCGAATTCGGCGCGGCGGATTTCGTCTGCATAGGTCGGGCTGACCGTCGTGATCGCATCCGCCGCCTCCAGCCCCGCCTTCAGGAAGCCGACGCCGCCATAATATTCGACCCCGTCGAGCGCGAATGCGTCCGGCGGCAGGCCGAGGTCGGGGAACACGCTGGCGTCGAACCAGCCCTGGAACGCCATATTGTGGATCGTGACGACGCTTCTGGCGGGCACGCCCGGGCCGGGGGCGTAGCGCAGATAGGCGGGGGCCATCGCCGCCTGCCAGTCATGCGCGTGGAGGATATCGAAATGCTGGTTCGCGACCGCGCCCGAAGCGAGATCGGCGGCGGCGCGGGCGAGGGCGGCGAAGCGCCGCCAATTGTCGGGCCAGTCATTGCCCCCCGCATCGCCGTAGATTCCGCCGCCGCGTGCGAACAGCGCCGGTGCATCGAGGATCAGCAGCGGATGCCCCGCGATCTCCGCCGCCAGTAGCCGCGCGGTCGTGCGGAGCAGGTCGGGCCAATGGTGGAGAACCGTTGCGCCCTTCGAGACGGGGGCCAGCGCGGGATAGCCGGGCACGAGCGTCGTGATCGCGATCCCGCGCGGCGCGAGTGCGGCGGGAAGCGCACCGACGACGTCGGCGAGCCCGCCGGTCTTGACGAGCGGGAAGGCTTCGGACGCGACGGAGAGGACAGTGAGGGTCACGTCCCCAACCGGTCGATCATTGCGCTGGTAATCAGGCATACCCCATTGGCCGTCCGTCGAAATCGCTGTGCATCCAGCACCGTATCCTCGCCGACTATCAGCCCTTCCGGAATCGCCACGCCGCGATCGACGACGACCTTCTGCAACCGTGCGCCGCGACCGATCGTACAGCGCGGCAGGATCACCGCCTGCTCGAGCTGCGAGAAACTGTGCGCGCGCACGCCGGTGAAGACGAGGCTGCGGTGGATCGAGGAGCCGGATATGATGCAGTCGCCCGACACCAGGCTCGACACCGCCTCGCCGCGGCGACCCGAGCTGTCGTGGACGAACTTGGCGGGTGGCGTGACTTCGGAATAAGTCCATAACGGCCAGCTGCGATCATACAGGTCGAGCTTCGGCACGACGTCGGTCAGGTCGATATTCGCCTCCCAATAGGCGTCCACCGTGCCGACATCGCGCCAATAGGCATCGCGTTCCTCGGGCGCGCGGACGCAGCTGTCGGCGAAGCGGTGCGCGACCGCTTTCCCGTGCTCGACGAGGTACGGAATGATGTCCTTCCCGAAATCGCGGCTCGACCCCGGCGTCGCGGCGTCGCGGCGCAGCTGGTCGAACAGGAACCGCGTGCGAAAGACGTAGATCCCCATCGAGCCCAGGCTGATGTCGGGCTTGCCCGGTATTGGCGGCGGATCGGCGGGTTTCTCGACGAAGGCGGTGATCCGGTCGGCGTCGTCGACTGCCATCACCCCGAACCCGCTCGCCTCCGCGCGCGGCACCTCCATGCACGCCACCGTCACGTCCGCGCCCGAATCGACGTGGCGCTGGAGCATCAGCTCGTAATCCATCTTGTAGATGTGATCGCCCGCCAGGATGACCATGAATTCGGGGCCATGGCTTTCGATGATGTCGATATTCTGGAATACCGCGTCGGCGGTGCCCTCATACCATTGGAACTCGCTGATCCGCTGGCTGGCGGGCAGGATGTCGAAGCTCTCGTTGCGTTCCTCGCGCAGGAAGTTCCAGCCGCGCTGGAGATGGCGGATCAGCGAATGCGCCTTGTACTGCGTCGCGACGCCGATCCGGCGGATGCCCGAATTGATCGCGTTCGACAGCGCGAAGTCGATGATCCGCGACTTGCCGCCGAAATACACCGCCGGTTTCGCGCGGGTGTCGGTCAGTTCGGCGAGGCGACTGCCGCGGCCGCCCGCCAGCACATAGGCCATCGCATCGCGGGCGAGCGGTTGTCTGCGGTGATCCATTCCGGTCCCCCTCGTCGCCTGCCGTGATCGGCCTGTGGTTCAGCCTTCGAATTCCAGCATGATCGTGGCCAGCGGCGGCAGCGTGATCAGCGCCTTGTCGCCCGCGGCTTCGACCACGCCCATATTGCCGAGGCCGCTGCCCCAATATTCCTGTGCATCGCTGTTCAGGATCTCCCGCCAGCGGCCATTCTCCGGCATCCGGATGACATAGGGCGCGCGTGCGACCGGGGTCAGGTTTGCGATGACGATGATCGGGGCGACACCGGGCGCGCGGCGGACCCAGGCGAAGACCGAATGCGCCGAATCGTCCGAGACCAGCCATTCGAACCCCTCCGGCTCGCAATCACGCGCATGCAGCGCGGGTTTCGCCGCGTAGAGCCGGTTGAGATCTCGGACCAACGTCCGCATCCCCTCATGCGCACGCGCCTCGCGCAAATGCCAGTCGAGCGCGCGACCTTCGTCCCATTCGGCGCGCTGGGCGAATTCCTGCCCCATGAACAGCAGTTTCTTGCCGGGATAGCCCCACATCAGCGCGTACAGGCTGCGCAGATTGGCGAATTGCTGCCAATCGTCGCCCGCCATCTTGGTCAGCAGCGATCCCTTGCCGTGCACGACCTCGTCATGGCTGAGCGGCAGGACGAAATTCTCGCTGAAGGCATACATCAGCCCGAACGTCATCTCGTCGTGATGATGCCGCCGGTGAACAGGTTCGCGCCGCATATATTGCAGCGTGTCGTGCATGAAGCCCATGTTCCATTTGAACCCGAACCCAAGCCCGCCGTCGTGCGCGGGGGCCGTGACGCCCGGCCAGGCGGTCGACTCTTCCGCCAGGGTGAAGATGCCGGGATGCTGGCCGTAGAGCTGCTTGTTGGTTTCGCGCAGGAACGCCACGGCCTCCCAATTCTCGCGCCCGCCGTCGCTGTTGGGCACCCATTCGCCCTCCTCGCGCGAATAGTCGCGGTAGAGCATCGACGCGACCGCATCGATGCGGAGACCGTCGACATGATAGCGCTCGGCCCAGAACAGCGCGTTGTTGACGAGGAAGCTCGCCACTTCGCGCCGCCCGTAATTGTAGATCGCGGTATTCCAGTCGGGATGGAAGCCGAGCTTCGGGTCCTCATGCTCATACAGCGCCGTGCCGTCGAACCGCGCGAGGCCGAACGCGTCAGTCGGGAAATGCGCGGGCACCCAGTCGATCAGGACGCCGACCCCGACCTCGTGCGCACCCTCGACGAAGCGCGCGAACCCCTCGTGATCGCCGAACCGCGCGGTGGGGGCGAACAGCCCGGTCGCCTGATAACCCCAGCTCGGGTCGTAGGGATATTCGCTGATCGGCATGAATTCGATATGGGTAAAGCCCATGTCGACGACATAGGGGATCAGCCGGTCGGCGAGCGCGTCCCAGCTGAGGAACCAGCCGTTCGCGTCGCGGTCCCAGGAACCGGCGTGCACCTCGTAGATGCTGATCGGAACCCGCCGGGGATCGACGCTCGCCCAATGCGCGCGGTGCGCGTCGTCCTTCCAGACATGGCGCGGGGGCGCGGTGGTAACGGAGGCGGTCGCGGGGCGCAGTTCGGCGGCGAACGCGAAGGGGTCGGCCTTCAGCGGCTGCAGGACGCCGTCCGCGCCCAGGATCTCGAACTTGTAGCGGCGACCTTCGCCGATGTCGGGAATGAAGATTTCCCACACGCCGACATCGCCGCGGCGGCGCATGACATGGCGACGACCGTCCCAGTCGTTGAAATCGCCGATGAGCGAAACACGCCGCGCACCCGGTGCCCAGACCGCGAAGTGGATGCCGTCCGCCCCCTCGTGACGGATCGGATGCGCGCCCAGCCTGTCGAACAGCCGCAGATGCGTGCCCTCCGCCATCAATACGTCGTCGATGGGACCAAGGACCGGGCCGAAGCTGTACGGGTCCGCCAGCGACCATTCGCTACCGCCGCCGGTTGCACGGTAGCGCACGGGTTGCCGACCGCCCGCGATCGGCCCCTCGAACAGCCCCTCTTCGTCGATTTGGGTCAGCGTGCCGAGCGATACGCCCGCCAGGTCGAACGCCTCCGCGGTTTCCGCACCCGGGATCCAGGTTCGCGCGAACCGGCCCGCGGGTCCTTCATGCACACCCAGCAGCGAGAACGGATCGGTATGGCGACCCTCCAGCAGCGCGGCGATGGCGTCGGCAGAAGGTTTCACAGCACACCCCAGATATCGGTCGCATATTCGCGGATGGTGCGATCCGACGAGAACCACCCGACCCGCGCGACGTTGCGGATGGCGGCGGCTTCCCAGCCCGGCGTGTCGGCCCAGCGCGTATCGACCTCGCGCTGCGCGGCGGCATAGGCGTCGAAATCGGCGGCGACCATGAACCAGTCATGTTCGTACAGCCCGTTCATCAGGTCCTTGTAGCGGCCGGGATCGTCCGGCGAGAACACGCCCGACGCGATCGCCGACAATGCCTGGTTGAGCGTCCCCGACGCCTCGATCGTCGCGCGCGGATCGTAGCCGCCGGCGCGCTTCGCCGCGACCTCGTCCGCGGTCATGCCGAAGATCACGATATTCTCGCGCCCGACATGCTCCATGATCTCGATATTCGCCCCGTCCAGCGTCCCGATCGTCAGCGCGCCGTTCAGCGCGAACTTCATGTTGCCGGTGCCCGACGCCTCCATGCCGGCGGTGGAGATCTGCTCGCTCAGATCCGCGGCGGGGACGATCTTCTCGGCGAGCGAGACGTTGTAATTGGGCAGGAACGCGACCTTCAGCAGGCCACCGACCGACGGATCGCTGTTGATCCGCCGCGCGACGTCGTTCGCCAGCTTGATGATGAGCTTCGCGTTCGTATAGCTCGACGCCGCCTTGCCCGCGAACAGCTTCACGCGCGGCGTCCAGTCGCGTTCGGGATGGCCACGGATCTGGTCGTACAGCGCGACCGTCTCGATGATGCCCAGCAGCTGGCGCTTATATTCGTGGATTCGCTTGATCTGCACGTCGAACATCGCGGCGGGATCGACCAGAAGCCCGATCGTCGCCTTGATATGATCCGCCAGCGCCACTTTGTTCGTGCGCTTCACCGCGGCGAATTTCTCACGGAACCCGGAATCCTCCGCGAACGGCGCGAGATCGGCGAGCTGCTCCGCATCGTCGAGGAAACCGTCGCCGATCGCCTCGCGGATCAGCGCGGTCAGCCGCGGATTGCATTCCTGCAGCCAGCGCCGCGGGGTGATGCCGTTGGTCTTGTTGTTGATCCGTGTCGGATACAGCGTGTGCAGGTCGGCGAAGACCGTGCGCTTCATCAGGTCGGTATGGAGCGCGGCGACGCCGTTCACGCTGTGCGACCCCGCAAACGCCAGGTTAGCCATCCGCACCCGCCGCTCGCCGCCCTCGTCGATCAGGCTGATCGCGGCGATCGCGCGGTCGTCGATCCCCTCGACGGCGCGCGCCTCGCGCAGCAGCTTGGCGTTGATCGCGTAGACGATCTGCATGTGCCGCGGCAGCAGTCGCTCGAACAAGGGCAGAGGCCAGCTTTCCAGCGCCTCGGGGAGCAACGTATGGTTGGTGTAGCCGAAGGTGCGTTTGGTGATGTCCCATGCTTCGTCGAAATTCAGTTCGTGATAGTCGACCAGCACGCGGATCAGTTCGGGGACGGATACCGCGGGGTGCGTGTCGTTCAGCTGGATCGCCGCCTTGTCGGCCAGCGTCTTGATATCGCCGAAATACTGGACGTGCCGGCGCACGATGTCCTGGATGGAGGCGGAGGAGAAGAAATATTCCTGCCGCAGTCTGAGCTCCTGGCCTGCCGCGGTGGAGTCGTTGGGATACAGGACGCGGACCAGCGTCTCGGCACCGATCTGCCCGGCCAGCGCGCCGGAGAAATCGCCCGCGTTGAACCGGTCGAGCCGGATCGGATCGAACGCCCGCGCGGTCCACAGACGCAGCGTGTTGACCCGCTTGCCGCGCCATCCGACGACGGGGGTGTCGACCGCGATCGCCTCGACGGCCTCGGCGGGCTTCCAGTGGATCGTGCCGTCGTCATGCCCCACGACCTCGCCGCCGAAGCCCACGAAATAGGCGCTTTCGCGGCGTTCGAATTCCCAGGGATTGCCGTGGACCAGCCAGTTTTCGGGCAATTCGATCTGCCAGCCATTCTCGATTCGCTGGCGGAACATGCCGTTCATGTAGCGGATGCCATAGCCATAGGCGGGCAGTTCGAGGCTCGCGAGGCTTTCCATGAAACACGCCGCCAGCCGCCCCAGCCCGCCATTGCCGAGCGCCGCGTCGGGCTCGATCTCCTCCAGTTCGGCAAGATCGACGCCGTGGACGGCGAGCGCCGCGGTCACCTCGTCGCTGCGCTGCAGATTGGCGACCGCGTCGCGCAGCAGCCGGCCGATCAGGAATTCCAGGCTGAGATAATAGACCTTCTTCGCCCCCGCCGCATGCGCTGCCTTGGACGACACCATCCAGCGTTCGATGATGTCGTTGCGCACCGTGAAGATCGTGGCCGCGAGCCAGTCGTGCGGCAGCGCGGCCTGTGCATCCTTGCCGATACGGTGGACGAGGGTGTCGAGGATGGCGTCGGCGAGGACGCCGGGATCGGCGCGTTTCGCAACCGGGTCGGGGGCGGGGGCTAACACGCGGGCATCCGTCATTGCGTCATGGTCGCTCACCCTAGCTCCGTGCGGTACAAAGTCACTTGCCTATCGTTGCGCGTCGTTAGAACAATTGGTGGATCAGCACCGCGTTCAGTACGACGATGGCGGTAGCGATGCTCCAGGCCAGGACGCGCATTCGCGGGCCGATCGCGAACCGTCCCATCAGATCGCGGTCACCGACGAACTGCACCAGCGGCACGACCGCGAAGGGCAATTGCAGGCTGAGCACGACCTGGCTCAGGATGAGCAGCTTCGTCGCGCCCGCATCCCCGGTGCCGGCGACAACCGCGATGGCGGGCACGATCGCAAGTCCGCGCGTGACCATCCGCCGAAGCCAGACCGGCATCCGCAGGTGCAGGAACCCCTCCATCACGATCTGCCCGGCGAGCGTCCCGGTGACGGTCGAATTCTGTCCCGATGCCAGCAGCGCGACCGCGAACACGATGCTGGCCGCCGCGCCGCCCAGCAACGGGGTCAGCAGGCGATACGCCTCGTCGATCTCCGCGACGCCGGTGTGCCCCGCGACATGGAACGTCGCCGCCGCCAGCATCAGGATCGCCGCATTGATGAAGAAGGCGAGCCCCAGCGCGACGGTGCTGTCGATCGTCGCCAGCTTGATCGCTTCGCCGCGCCCCGCATCGTCTTCGCGGTACGCGCGCGTCTGGACGATCGAGGAATGGAGGTACAGATTGTGCGGCATGACCGTCGCGCCCAGAATAGCGATGGCGATGTACAGCATCGCGGGATCGCGCAGGATCCGCGCGCTCGGCACCAGTCCCGCCGCCGCGGCACTCCAATCGGGCTTCGCGAGCGCGAGTTCGAAGATGAACGACCCGGCGATGACGAGCAGCAGCGCGACGACGAACGCCTCCAGCTTGCGAAACCCGTAGCGTTGCAGCCCCAGGATCAGGAACACGTCGAGCGCGGTGATGCACACGCCCCAGACCAGCGGCATCCCGAACAGCAGCTTCAGCGCGATCGCGGTGCCGAGCACCTCCGCCAGATCGCATGCGATGATCGCGATCTCGCACAACAGCCACAGCATCAGCGCGACGGGCCGCGGGTAGCGGTCGCGGCAAGCCTGCGCCAGGTCGAGGCCGCCGGCGATGCCGAGCCGCGCGGACAACGACTGCAACACCATCGCCATCAGGTTGGACAACAGCACGACCGACAACAGGGTATAGCCATAGGCCGATCCGCCGGCGAGGTCGGTCGCCCAGTTGCCCGGGTCCATATAACCGACCGCGATCAGATAGCCGGGCCCGGCAAAGGCGAACAATCGCCGCCAGAAAGACGCGCCGTCAGGCACTATTATGCTGCGATGGCCGTCGGACCGTGTCGGGGCCGGGGCAGCGGGCGCAGGTTGGGTGAGTGGCGGCATCGCGATCCGCCTTGCCGGATCGGCGCGGCCGGGACAACGAAGGGATTGCGACGAAACGGTAAAACCGGCGCGGACCGCCGTATGTCATGCATTGCGCGTTCATCGCGCATCGCGCATTGGGCGCTCGTCCACAATCTAGGTGATGACGATATGCGAATCGCAGCTGCGATCCTCACGCTTCTGCTCGCCGCCGCACCCGCGCTCGGTGCCGTGCCGATCGACGGCCGCTGGCTGGTCGAGGACGGCACGGCGGTCATCGCGGTCGGGCGGTGCGGTGCGTCGACGTGCGGGCACATCGAACGCTTCGTCCGCTCCGATCCGTCGCGGCCGCATACCGATATCAACAATCCCGATCCCGCACTTCGTGACCGGCCGTTCCTGGGACTCGCGGTCTTGTCGGGCTTCGCCGATGCGGGCGACGCGTGGCGCGGGCGCATCTACGACCCCAAATCCGGGCGGACCTACAAGTCGATCGTCCGCCGCCAGCCCGACGGATCGCTCAAGGTCCAGGGCTGTATCGCGTTCATCTGCCAGACGCAGCATTGGGTACCGGTGAAATAGGCTGGCCGTTTCACGGGCGACGAAACTCAGGCCAAGGCCGAGTCTACGCCCATGAGCGCCGGAAAGAACCCTTCATGCGCCCGGCGCAGATCGTCGAGCGTCACGACATAATCCCCCGCCTCCAGCTCGAACACGATCCGCCCCGCGATGGTCCGGCCGATCGGGTGCGCATCGACGCCGCCGGCCTCCGCTCCAAGCAGGAAATCATACAGCGCGTGATCCTCGACGGTGATCAGGTACAGCCCCTGATCCTCCGCAAAGAACGTGCCCGCAATGCCGCATTGGGCCGCGGTATCCAGCATCGCGCCGACCCCGCCGGCCAGTGCCATTTCCGCGACCGCAACTGCGACGCCGCCGTCCGACACGTCGTGACATGCGGTGACGATCCCGCTTTCGATCCCGGCGCGGACATGATCGCCCGCCGCGCGTTCGGCCTTCAGATCGACGGGCGGCGGCGGTCCGGCGTCGCGGCCGTCGATGCCGTGCACCTCGCGCAGCCATAGCGACTGGCCGAGGTGACCCCGGTGACCGCCGACCAGCACGATGATGTCGCCGGTGCCCTTGAAAGCGATCGTGGCGGATTTGGACCAATCCGCCAGCAGCCCGATGCCGCCGATCGCGGGCGTCGGCAGGATTGCCGCCGCGCCGCCCGCCTCGTCCTTGGTTTCGTTGTAGAGCGACACGTTGCCGCTCACGATCGGGAAGTCGAGCGCGGTGCATGCCTCGGCCATGCCCTCGATACAGCCGACGAACTGGCCCATGATCTCCGGGCGCTGCGGGTTGCCGAAATTCATGCAATCGGTGGTGGCGAGCGGCGTCGCGCCCACCGCGGTCAGGTTGCGCCAGCATTCCGCGATCGCCTGCTTCCCGCCCTCATACGGATCGGCATAGCAATAGCGCGGGGTGCAGTCGGTGGAGACGGCAAGCCCCTTGTCGGTGCCGTGGACGCGCACGACGCCCGCATCGCCGCCGGGGCGTTGCACCGTGTCGGCACCGACCATGTGGTCGTATTGCTCCCAGATCCAGCGCCTGGACGCGATATCGGGTGACGCCATCAGCGTCAGCAGGTCCGCGGCGGGATCGGCGCAGGCGGGTATATCGGCGAGCGGGGCGGGCGGCGGCGTCCTCACATGCGGCCGGTCGTAGAGCGGCGCATCGTCCGCCAGCGGGCCGAGCGGGATATCGCACACCGTCTCGCCCTTGTGGGTCAGAACCATGCGGCCGGTATCGGTCACCCGCCCGATGACCGCGAAATCGAGTTCCCATTTGCGGAAGATCGCCTCCGCCTCTGCCTCGCGGCCGGGCTTCAGGACCATGAGCATCCGCTCCTGGCTCTCGCTCAGCATCATCTCGTACGGGGTCATCCCCGTCTCGCGCTGCGGCACGTCGTCCATGACGAGTTCGATGCCGACCCCGCCTTTCGACGCCATCTCGACGGACGACGAGGTCAGCCCCGCCGCGCCCATGTCCTGGATCGCGACGATGACGTCCGTCGCCATCAGTTCCAGGCACGCCTCGATCAGCAGTTTCTCGGTAAAGGGATCGCCGACCTGCACCGTCGGACGCTTCTCGTCGCTGTCCTCGTCGAAGCTGGCGGACGCCATCGTCGCGCCGTGGATGCCGTCGCGGCCGGTCCTGGAACCGACATAGACGATCGGATTGCCGATGCCGCTGGCGGCGGAATAGAAGATCCTGTCCTGATCCGCGATCCCGACCGTCATCGCATTGACCAGGATGTTGCCGTCAGAGGCCTTGTGGAAATTCCCCTCGCC
>NZ_CAXTII010000067.1:0-15855 GCF_964244235.1 uncultured Sphingomonas sp. | reverse complement strand
CCGAAGATCGCCGATGCCCAACCGCGAGCTACACCACGTCGTGGGACACGACCCGAGCCGAAGCCTCTCGGGCGTCTCCAGACGTGTCCCCGCTGACGATGAAAAACGCCTCCGGCCGATGAAGGCCGCAGCTGAAACAGCAGTCCGGCAAATATAATCTTAATGGCCTGTCTCCCGCAAAAACAATCGCAAGACGAATGTCCGATTTGGGCGTTCGCTCAACACGTCGATTACCGACCTTGAATGCCCACTTCCAGGGGTCCCGAGCCGCGACGACCCGGAAGCAGACCTCTGGTACTCTCAGGAGGCTATCCGCGCGGCGGACCCTGGTTTCATCTCGTGCTATCTGCGTGCACTAAACCGCGATCCGCTCGGACGCCGTGTTGGAGACATCACTTTCAGTCGACGCTCAAACTGGAGGAAATGAGACGCAGTGGTTGCGGTGCGGTGAATTGATTGCGGCCGAGCAGCAAAGCTGCGACGCTGCCGGCCGGAGGTGTATTCGTTGGCCAGATATCTCGAAGGTGCGCGTGACATTATCGCACATGTGGCGGAGCGGCTCCAGGCCGACCTCAGCGTGGAGCTGTGGAACGGAGAGGTGCTTCCGCTTGGCCCCGGCGCCCGTTCCGATATCCGCTTCCTGATCGCATCGCCTCATGTGATTGCGCGCCTGCTACGCTCTCCCCGGCTGATGACTTTGGTCGAGGAGCACATTGCCGGCGGCATTCAGATTGTCGGCGGCAGCCTGCTAGATGCGCTAGGCCGATGGAACCACTTGAATGCGCTGGCGCTGCGGCGCACACTCCGACCGCGTACGTTGATCGCCGCCGGCTGGCCCTTTCTCTTCCTCCGCGATCGAACCGAACATCGATTATCCTTTTCCCGAAGGGTGCGCGACAAATTCGGGCATGGTCGAGATGACGGCGCCATGGTCGAGTTTCATTACGACGTATCGAACGGGTTTTATGAGCTGTTTCTCGACCCGGAAATGCAATATTCCCCCGGATACTTCGCGAACGAGACGACAAATCTGGCGGATGCCCAAATCGCAAAGCTCGACCGCATCTGCCGGAAGTTGGAGCTGAGCCCGAACGACCATTTGCTGGATATCGGCTGCGGTTGGGGCGGCCTTGCATGTCATGCGGCGCTTCACTTCGGAGCGCGCGTACATGGCGTGACGCTTTCGAAGGAGCAACTCGACTACGCTCAGGCCAAGGTTCATCGGTTGGGCCTGACCGGCAAAATCACGTTGGAGCTGCGAGATTTCAGATCGATCATGTCGGCCGCCGCCTACAGCAAGGTCGTTCAGGTGGGCATGTTCGAGCATGTCGGAGTCGATAATCACGATAGCTATTTCGGCCACCTGCATCATCTCATGCGCGAGGGCGGGCTTTATCTGCATGACGCGATCACGAAGCGCGCTCCTAAGGAACTGAAGAACTTCCGCAAGTTGACCCCGTATATGCGGGTTATTAACCGCTATATCTTCCCCGGCGGGGAGCTGGATTACCTGGGGCTGACTATCACCAACCTCGAACGCAACGGTTTCGAGGTTCGCGATGTCGAGAGCATGCGGGAGCATTACTATCTAAGCCTGAGACATTGGAGCGAGTCACTAATTGCTCGACAAAGCTTGGCAATATCCCTGGTCGGACCGGAACGCGTCCGACTTTGGCTCCTATATCTTGGGATGTCGGCGATGGGCTTCTGGCGGGGCGCGATGTATGATTTTCAGACGGTCGCTCGAAAACGCAGCACCGGTTTAGCTGGTTTTCGAACAGGACGGGGATAGGGCGCGTGATCCTCCGCTCACAGGGCGGCTGCCACCCGACACGGCGGGTCGAACAGTCGTACGTTGCGGATGCCAGACCGGCGACTCATAGTCGTGGGCGGTATCGTGCCGGATCGCGACCTTAGCACTGCGTCGTGCAGTCTGCTGAGATGGGACCCGTTAGCGGTCGCCCGGAGAGAGGCACTGGCGGCGTCGCTTGCTTGCGCGTGGCGCTGCCACGCGACCGCGCTACGCTCCTTGCCAGTACCTCTCTCGGGCGATCACGACCATTGGCCTGATTGGGTTTGGACCCTAACGTTATGCTGTAGCGCGCAGCGCATTCCATGATCGGACATGTCCCTCAAACCTCGTCTCACCGGACCGCGAAGCGGCGAGCACCAGATCGCCGCCATGCCCGCGAAACACTTGCCGCGCGAGTGCCAGGCCAATCCCGCTGCCGCTGGATTTGGTGGTGAAGAACGGCTGGAATATCGCATCCTCGTTGCCTGTCACGATGCCCGGGCCGGTATCCGCGACGATGATCGCAATGTCGGCCGCCCGCGTCTCGACGGTGATCGTGACCGATCCCGCGGCTTCGACGGCGTTGCACATCACGGCCCAGACCGCCTGCGCCAGTTGATCGGCGTCGGCTTCCGCGATCTGCGGCATATCGATAGGCGCAAGACGAAGCCTTACGCCCGGCCAACGCGTCGTGAACATTCGCGCGAGATCGGTGATGAGAGCGGCGATATCGACGTGCGCGACCGATGGCGGCGGCAAGCGAGCAAGATCGCGATAAGCCTCACCGAACCGTTGCAGCCCTTCGGCCCGGCGCGCCACCGTCTCGATCGCACCGCGCACCATCGCCAGATCAGCGTCGGGTTCGGCCAGCATCGCAGCTGCCGTGGCGGACAGCGACGCAATCGGAGTCAGCGTGTTGGTGATCTCGTGGCTCAGCACCCGCACAAGATCGCGTAGCGTCCCCGCTTCGGCGGCTTTCAGGTCGGCATCGATATCGACAAGCGCGGCGACGCGGACGCGGCGATGCGCAGCATCCAGATCGGTGGTGAGCAACGCGAACGTGTGCACGCCGCGATCGGTCGCGATGCGTAGATTGGCGGAGCGGCCCGGCGGCGTCGCGGCGATCGCCGCCACCAGATTTGTAGGCGGCGCGGCGACCATATCGTCCGCGTCCAGCAGGTGCCGCGCAGCGCGGTTGACCGCGCGTAACCGGTCGCGGGCGTCGAGCGCGACGACGGGGGCGGGCGACAGGTCGAGATAGAGCGCGAGGCGGCGGCGTTCGCTATTGTCGGTGCTCGGTGCCGTCGCCAGGGTGGGCGCCACGGGCGGCATGCGGCGTGCGATCGCCTGCTGGATAGAGATTGCCGCCCAGATCGCGATCAGCACGCTGAGCGTCGCGGTCGCATAGAGCTGGTGCGTCAACGCGGTGGTGGCGACCGCGCCGGCTAGGAACGGCAATGCCGCACGGCGCAGGACGGGCCAGGCGTCAAAGCCCATATTTTTCCATCCGGCGATACAGCGCGGCGCGGGTCAGCCCTAGCTCGGCGGCGGCGCGGCTAACGTTGAAGGCGTGACGCTGAAGGGCGGCGGCAACCAGCGTCCGTTCGCTGCGCCCGAGGTTGAGATCGGCGGCGGCCGCGCGCGGAACCGCGGTCTCGGGCTCGATCGACAGCGCGAAATCCGCGATCTCGTATCGCTCGCCCGCGCTCAGCAGCACCGCGCGTTCGCACGCCTGACGCAGTCCCCGAACATTGTCGGGCCACGCATCCGCCGCCAGCGCGCGGGCGGCCTCCTCCGCCAGCGGCTTGGGTGCTTGGCCGTGCCGCGCGGCGAACAGGGCGAGGAAATGTCGCGCCAGCCGCCCGGTATCGCCTTCGCGATCGGCGAGCGGGGGCAGATCGATCTCGATCGTGTTAAGCCCGTAGAGCAGATCATCCGACAGCACGTCGCGAAGCGCCGCGCGGGGCAGGCGACTGGTTGCGACGATGCGCAGCCCCTCCAGCCGCCGCGCGACGTCGCGTTGCGCAGCGCGCGGGACCGTATCGACATCCTCCAAGACCAGCGTGCCGTGAGCGCCGAGATCGGCAATCGCCGCGCCGGTGCCCTCGACGATCGTCAGGCCCCCGGCCCTGTTCGCCCCCGCATGGATTAGCCGCGCAACGAGGCTCTTGCCCGTTCCTGCCGCCCCGCGCAGCAACACGCCTGCATCCGACGCCGCTATCCGGGCGACCAGCGCCCGCGTCCGGATGATCGCGGGCGCTTCGCCGAGCAACTGGTCGTCCGTGGCGATCGGCGGCGCGGTCGCCACGTCGCGGCGCGCACGGCGAAGCGCGATACCGCGTTCAACAGTGGCGAGCAGCCGTTCGTTGCTCCAAGGCTTGATGACGAAATCTGCCGCGCCCGCCTTCATCGCGCGCACCGCGACCGCAATGCCGCTATGCCCGGTTACGACGATCACGACCGTATCGGGGTCGCCCGCGATCAGCCGATCGAGCATCGCGAATCCCTCATCCCCCGACACCCGCCCGCGCGCGAAGTTCAGATCGAGCAGCACGACATCGACCGGCCGCTGTGCCATCAGCGTCCACGCGACGTCCGGGTGGGCGGCACCGGTGACGGCCATGCCGTGCCGCCGCAACAGCATCTGCGCGGCGCGAACGATGTCCGGATCGTCGTCGATGACGAGGATGTGGGGCGAATCGGTTGACATGCGGCCTCGGGTGTCCGGAATCGTACACTGTATACGCCAGCGAACAGGGGATTGGCCAGCGCAGGCCATTTGCGAAGCCGGATCAACGCTTTAGGCCGATCGGTCTGACAACCGGTACACTGACCGCCATGGAACGGACGATCAGCGGCGCGGGGATGGATCGACGGGTCGAGCGGCCACGGGCCGCCCGGCGCAGATGGGTAATTCGCGGCGGAATCATCACGGTGCTGCTGGCAGCGATTATAGGCCTGTGGGGGCTGCTGCCCGGTGCCAATTCGCTCGCCGTCGAGGCGGCCACCGTTCGCATCGGTGCGGTGCAGCGCGCGCCGTTCCGCGATTTCGTGCCGCTGCGTGCGGAGATCGCGCCACTGACCACGGTCTACGTCACTGCGGTATCGGGCGGCCAGGTCGCCGAACTGATCGCGAGCGACGGGCAGAGCGTGCCCGCGGGCGCCCCGCTCGCCCGGCTGACCAATCCGCAATTGGAACTGGAGGTCGCGACGCGTTCGGCCGACATCGCCGGGCAATTGAGCGGGATCAGCGGGCAGCGCGTGACGATCCAGCGCACCAGGCTGGAAAGCGAACGCGAGGTCGCCGATGCGCGCAACGCATTGTCCAAGGCGCAGACCCTGCTTCGCCAGAAGCAGACGCTGTTTGACAAGGGCATCGTGACCCGTGCCGCGATCGATCCGCTGCGCGACGAGGTGGCGTATCAGCAGCAGCGCGTGTCGGCATTGGACGCAGGCCGTGCCACGTCGAACCGGACGCTGAGCGATCAGGACAGCGGCGTCGGCATTACCGCGCACGAACTGCGCGACAGTTTGGCGATGGTGCGCGGCGGCCTGTCCGCGCTGATCGTCCGCGCTCCCGCCGCGGGGCGGTTGACCGCGTTTCAGCTCCAGCCCGGACAGACGCTGAAGGCCGGCGACCCGGTCGGTCAGGTCGATAGCGAGGGGCGGTGGAAGCTCGCCGCCGATGTCGATCAATATTATCTCGGTCGCGTCCATGCCGGATTATCAGCCAGCGCGGATCTCGACGGGCGGATCTTTACGCTGACCCTGCTCAAGGTCCTGCCGCAAGTCACCGACGGCCGCTTCCGCGTGGAATTCGGCTTTGCCGGCACGCCGCCCGCCGGACTCAACCGTGGGCAGACGATCGACGTGAAGCTGGTATTGGGTGCGGACCGCCCCGCGGTCGTCGCGCCTGCGGGCGGCTGGCTCGACGGCGGCGGCACCACCGCGTTCATGATCGACCGCGACGGCCACGCCGTCCGCCGCGCGGTTGCGACCGGCCGCCGCAATCCCGACCAGGTCGAGGTCATCAGTGGCCTGTCGCCTGGCGAGCGGATCGTGACCAGCCCGATCGCCGCCTACGCTGCCTATCGCTCCCTTATCATCCAATGAGGACGCCAATGATCACGCTCGACCAGATCAGCCGCCGCTACGCCTCCGACGAGATCGAGACGACCGCACTCGATACGATCGACCTGACCGTGGAGGCGGGGGAATTCGTCGCCATCATGGGGCCGTCGGGGTGCGGCAAGTCGACGCTGCTGAACATCCTCGGTACGATCGACCGGCCCACAGACGGACGCTATCTGTTCGAGGGCAGCGACATCGCCACCGCACCCGAATCCGCGCTGGCGCGGCTGCGCCGCGACCGGCTGGGTTTCGTGTTCCAGAGCTTCAACCTGATCGACGAGCTGACTGTCGCCGAGAATGTCGCGCTGGGCCTGACCTACCGCGCAATGCCTGCGCGCGAGAAGCGCGACCGGGTGGCAGCGGCGATGGACCGCGTCGCGATCGCCCACCGCCGCAACCACTTCCCGCATCAGCTGTCGGGTGGGCAACAACAGCGCGCAGCGATTGCGCGGGCGATCGTGGGCGAACCGCGGCTGATCCTGGCGGACGAGCCGACCGGCAATCTGGACACCGAAAACGGCGCGCAAGTGATGGACATCCTGTCCGAATTGAACGCCGAAGGCGCGACGATCGTAATGGTGACGCACAGCCCGTCGCATGCCGATGTCGCCAAGCGGACGGTGAATATGCTCGATGGCCGCATCCTGTCCTCCGCGCGGCGGGCGATGTGATGCGCCGCCTGCTGACGACGATCGCGCTGGTGATGCTGGTGATGCTCCTCGCGCGCCTGCTCGCGCGGACGCGGACCGAGGCATGACGTTGCTTATCCATTTCTTACACGATGATTTGGAGTCACTGCCATGTCCGCGTTGACCAGTCTCTTCCGCTCCTTCGGCCGCCACCGGCTCTTCGCGGCGCTCAACATCGGCGGTCTGGCGCTCGGGATTGCAGCGTTCTTGGTGCTTGCGCTCTATGTCCGGTTCGAGACCGGGTACGACCGAGCACTGCCGGGCGAGAACCGGACCTGGATCGTCAGCGAGCAATATACGCGTGTCGGCGATCCCAGTGATCCGAACCAGCACACGATGGGCGGCGAGCTGGACCAGTTGCGCGGCGATTTCCCGCAATTGCAGGGCACGCGGTTCTGGAACAACAATGCGACCGTCCTGCAGGGCGATCAGGTGACCGGGGAGGACGTGTCGATCGTCGATCCGAATTTCTTCGCCTTCTTCCCCTATCCCGCGGTCGTGGGCGATCCGGTGCGGACGCTGGCGGACCCCGACGGTCTGGTCATCACCGAGAAGACAGCGACGAAATTCTTCGGCGCGCAGTCGCCGATCGGCCGGACGCTGACGCTCAAGATCTTCGGCAAGCCCTATGCCTACCGCGTCGGTGCGGTGCTTCGCGACCTGCCCGCCAATACCAGTTTCGCCGACGAGATGTTCGTGCCGCTGGTCCGCGCGCGCCATGCGCAGGACTTTTTCGATCATTGGGGTAGCACGACGCTGTTTACGTTTCTGCGCTTCCCCGACACAGCGGCGGCGCAGGCCTTCTCTACCCAGCAGCTTCCGGGTTTTCTCGCGCGTCACGCCTATCCGGGCGGTAATGTCACCAAGGGGAACTATTATCAGTTCCTGACGCCGCTCGGTGACTATCACCTGACCGACCCCGCCGACCGCGCGCTGGTGACGACATTGTCCGTCGTCGGTCTGCTCGCGCTGCTGATCGCGGTCGTGAATTACGTGAACCTGGCGACCGCACGTGCCGGGCTGCGCGCACGGGAAGTAGCGGTACGCAAGGTGCTGGGAGGGACGCGCCGCGCGCTGGTCGGGCAGTTTTTGGGCGAAGCGATCGCCACGGTCGGACTGGCGGCCTTGGTCGGGCTCGCGCTGGCGGAACTCGCCCTGCCCTTCGTTAACGCGGCAGGGGGAACGCATCTGGCGATCCGCTATTGGGGGCTCGACGGCGTATTGCTGCCGATCGTAGCGCTGGCGCTGATCGTGGGAACGCTCGCCGGGCTGTACCCCGCGTTCCTGCTGTCGAGCTTTCGCCCTGCGGCGGTCCTTGCCTCGGCACGGGCACCCGGCGGCGGACGCGCGGGGGTGCGGCTGCGTGGCGGGCTGGTCGTATTCCAGTTCGCGGTGGCCGTCGCATTCACCATCTCGACCGGCGTCATGCTGGCGCAGACCGCGCATGTCGCCAATGCGGATATCGGGTTCCGCCGCGAAGGGCTGATCGTGGTTCAATCCTTCACCGACGACGGGCTCGACGCCGCACAAAAGGCCGGCATCCTGGCCGCCTTCGCGCGGACGCCGGGGGTGGTGTCGGTCGGGTCGGGGCTGAACGCGCCGGGGGATCAATATTCGACCAATGCCGATACGATCAATCGCCCCTCGACCCCGTCGCGCGCGCCGTTGGTCAGCCGGGTCGATATCGGCCCGGGCTATTTCGATACGGTGGGCACGCAGCTGGTCGCGGGGCGGTTGTTCGACGCGGCGCATCCCGCGGACGATCTGCGCGCCATTCCCAAAGAGGCGCGCGCGCATCTGCAGGTGAACGTCGTCCTGAACGAGACCGCGGTCCACACGATCGGCTTCGCCAACGCAGCAGAGGCGATCGACCAGCCGCTCGCAGGGTTCAACGGCTATGGTAGCGCGGGCGGCATGCATGTCATCGGCGTCTTCGCCGACCAGCGTTTCACCTCGCCGCACGACCGCGTCTATCCGACTGCCTATGTGTTCACGACCAAACCGTTCGAGGAAGCGTTTGCGCTGGTCCGTCATACCGGCGATGCGCGCGCGACGATCGATCGGCTTGAGGCGACGTGGAAGCGTGTCGTGCCGCAGGTGCCGTTTCGGGCGCGCAGCGCGCAGGACAATCTCTATCGCCGATGGTACAAGGCGGACGCGGACCGCTCGCGGCTGTTTACGATCGGCGCGGTGCTGGCGGTAGTGATCGGGTGCATCGGGCTCTACGGGCTCGCCGCGTTCGATACCGCGCGGCGGGTGAAGGAAATCGGCATCCGCAAGACGCTGGGCGCATCCACCGGCGACGTGCTGCGCCTGTTACTCGGCAAGTTCATGCGACCGGTGGTTGCCGCGAACCTGATCGCGTGGCCGGTTGCCTATGTGTTGATGCGGCGGTGGCTCGCAGGGTTCGACGACCGGATCAATCTGTCAGTGCTATATTTCCTGGCTGCAGGACTCGGCGCGGCGGCGATCGCGGCGGCGACCGTGTTCGGGCAATCATGGCGCATTGCACGCCGGGAACCGGCCCGCGCGCTGCGTTACGAATAGGGCGGCGGTTGCGCATCAGCGAAGACCAGCGGCGGGTATGCGTCTCGCCGCTTGCCGCGGCTTGTCGTTTCGGGCTGGCATATCCTCCCGATCTTCGTACAGATCGACCGGACTGGCCGACTCCGATCGTCGATGACGCGAACGTCGGTTGTTGGCTGCTGCACGTCAAAGTCAGATTAAATCTCGACTTGGCTTCCCAGTTCGACGACACGATTGATCGGCAGGCAAAAGAAGGTCATCGGCTGTTCGGCGTTGCGTACCATCGCGGAAAACAGCCGCTCGCGCCAGCGCGCCATGCCTGGATTGCGCGTCGGGACCAGCGTCTGACGGCTGAGGAAATAGGTCGCGCGATGGTCGCTCGCGTCGATCGACGCGAGCGCGGCGGGAATGTCGGGGCTTTCGAAGAAGCCGTGGCGGATCAGGACGCGCGAGACACCTTCGCCCAGATCGGTCTCGGTCACCCGATCGTCGCGGACATAGGGTTCGAAAGCGGTCTCGACCGTGACCAGCAGAATGCGCTCGTGACGCACCTGATTGGCCTTGAGATTGTGGAGCAGCGCCGGTGGCGTGCCGTCCCTCAGCGTCGTCAGATAGATCGCTGTCGATGGGACCCGGTGAACCTTGGCGGTGGCCTTTAGGAACGTCTCGATCGGCATCGCGTCCGTCGCGAGCTTGTCGACAACCAGCCGCCGACCGCGATACCAGGTCGAGAAGATCGCCATGAGGACGGCGGCGATGACGACCGGCAGCCAGCCGCCCGCGAGGAGCTTGGTTGCCGAGGCGGCGAACAGGGCGAGGTCGAGCGTCAGCAGCAACGCGTACAGCGGGGCCGCCCAGACCGGGTTCCACTTCCACACGCGAAAGATGACGAAGCCGATCATCAGCGTCGTCAGGACCATCGTCGCGGTCACAGCGAGCCCGAACGCCGCCGCCAGCGCGGCGGACGACCGGAAGGTAAGCACGATTGCGACCACCGCGACGAACAGCATCGTGTTGATGCTCTGCGCGAACACCTGACCGCGTTCCTTTTCCGACGTGTGGCGGATCGACAGGCGTGGAAGGTACCCGAGCTGCACCGCCTGCTGGGTGACCGAGAAGGCGCCCGAGATGATCGACTGGCTCGCGATCACCGTCGCCGCGGCGGCGAGGAACAGCATCGGCACGAGCAGCGGCTTTGGCGTCATCAGGTAGAAGGGAGACTCGATTGTTTTCGGGTCGCCGAGCACCAGCGCCGACTGCCCGGCATAGCAGAGCAACAGCGCCGGCAGCGCCAGCCACAGCCATGCCCGGCTGATCGCGCGGCGGCCGAAATGGCCCATGTCGGCATAAAGCGCTTCCGCTCCGGTCACCGCCAGCACGACCGTGCCAAGGGTGAGGAACGCCCGCCCCGGATCGTCGAAAAAGAAGGCCGCCGCATAGGTCGGGCTGAAGGCGGCGAGCACGATCGGATGTGCGACGATCTGAGCGCCGCCGAGTACGCCGATCACCAGGAACCACACCAGCATGACGGGTCCGAACATCCCGCCGATCCGGTCGGTGCCGAAGCGTTGGCCCGCGAACAGCAGGACGACCAGCCCCAGTGTCAGCGGCAGGATCAGATCGGCAAAGCGGGGATGGACCAGATTGAGGCCCTCGACCGCCGACAGGATCGAGATAGCGGGCGTGATCACGGCATCGCCATACAGCAAGGCGGTCGCGGCGAGCGCGGCGAGACCGATCCAGCGCAGTGCCGGCGATCCGGCAGCGACCCGCTGCACGAAGGCAAGCAGCGCAAAGCTGCCCCCCTCGCCGCGATTGTCGGCGCGCATCGTCACGAAGACATATTTGACCGTGACCACCAGGATCAGCGTCCAGATCAGCAACGACAACACGCCGAGCACGTGGAAGGGATTGATCGACAGCCTGTGCGGACCGACGAAGCTGTCCTGAAAGGCGTAGAGTGGGCTGGTGCCGATGTCGCCGAAGACGATGCCCGTCGCGCCCAGCGCCAGCCGCCAGGTGCCGGATACGTCCTTGGGATCTGGCAGGCTCATTTGCGTTACCCGATATAATGGTGGAAGAAGTTCGACAACTACACACCGCCTTGGATCGTCGTCCATTGCGGAAACGACAAGCAAACGGCCCTGGAGAAACCGGTCTTCCTCCTCGTCTTCAGCTTGCTCAGGATGCTGGTGATCGGCCGGTGCGTCTTGCCGCTGCATCTGCGATCCTCGCCAAAAGCGGAGCGGCCGTCCTCCTGCTAATCGCTTCGCAGTACCATCTTTGGTCGCGGCTCTCCTCGGGGTCGATCTTGCTCCTCAATTCCCCCCGTCCCGTGGTGATCGCCTTCAACTGGTATTTCCGGTTCACAGCGACCCCATTTGGTCACTTACGTTCTGATCGACGCTACCCGGAAGCGGATACTCTTTCAGCTCCCACGTTGTTTGGCGAGGAGGCCGAGTGACTGGCGCCGTCCGGGGTGTATAAGGGAGTGGCGCTTTTCCGGATGTCGACGCATGATCAGCTTGTTTCTCACCGCCCTTGCCGTCCTCCAGAGCGCTGCGCCTGCCGCTGTGACGCAGGAGGTTCTGAGCGATCCCGCTCACCGGGCGGCGATGAAGGCAGTGCCCATCACAAGCGGCGGAACGGCGCTGAACGCAGTCCTCTACGTCGCCGCCGGCGCGGCTCCGCATCCGACGGTGCTGCTGCTGCACGGCTTTCCCGGCAACGAGCAGAACCTGGATCTTGCCCAGGCGATGCGGCGGGCGGGATGGAACGTCCTGACGCTTCACTATCGCGGCTCCTGGGGTACGCCAGGCAGCTTCAGCTTTCATCACGTTCTTGAGGATGCCGACGCCGCGCTGGCTTGGCTTCGCGGCTCGGCCGGACGGGCGGCCGGCGTCGATCCCGGCCATATCGTGGTCATCGGCCACAGCATGGGCGGCATGGCCACCGCCTATGAGGCCGGACACGACCGAGCGATCATCGGCGCGGGGCTGATCTCGGCGGCAGGCATGAACCTGTTCACGGGGCCTCGAGCAGAGACGATCAAGGCGTTGGGCGACGAATATGGGGCGGGCACCATGCACACCCTTGCCGGAACATCTCCGGAGGCGCTCTACGATGAGGTAAAGGCCGATCCCAAGCCGTTCACGCTGAACACCTACGCCGCCGGGGCGGCGATGAAACCGGTTCTGGTGGTCAGCTCCGACGATGGCCTCCAACCGGTCGACGAAGGCTTCGCCGCGGCCGTGAGGGCATCGGGCGGATCACCGCGGCAGGCGCATCTGGCGACCGATCACAGCTATTCCGATATGCGGATCGCTTTGGAAACCATCGTCATCGAGTGGCTTGCCACGTTGCCGGGCGCACCGAAGGTGCCAGCGGGAAATTGAACCGGCCCGGCCGACCCGAGCGGTATTAGGAACCAGTTTCGGCATCGTGTCTTTAACAATGGAACGACCGCTTGGCGAAATGCCGTCAAAAGTTGATCACCGACGTCAATTTTCTCGCCATGATCGGATCTGGTTATCATGCTGCGACCAAGCCCCGGATGGTTGCTGTGGATCGTTCGAGATTCGTGGTCGGGCTCTCGCTTGGCTCGCCCGTCATGTCGGTACCTGTTTGGGTGATTACAGCATGAAGGGTCGGCGGCCACTTTAGCCCAGTGGCCGGTGGCTGGAACGAAGAGCATCATGCGCTCGCAGCGATGCCGCTTGCACTGTTCTCGATCGCGCGCGACGATGCGGGAATGCTGTCACCCCTGCTTCTGCTACTCGCCCAGGCCACCGCCGCCCCGACGCCACCCTTGACCGCGGCGACTGCGCCGGCACCGACCGCTGCGAAATGGCCGGCACGCGACGCGCAGTTCACCATCCACGATTTCCGCTTCCGCTCGGGCGAGAAGCTTCCCGAGTTGCGGATCAACTACACGATGCTTGGGCAACCGCATCGCGATGCGCAGGGGCAGATCGACAACGCGATCATGGTGCTGCACGGCACCGGCGGCACCGGTCGACAGTTCCTCAGCCCGCAATTTGCCGACGAACTCTATGGCCCCGGTCAGCCGCTCGACATCACGCGCTACTGGATCATCCTCCCCGACGGCATCGGGCACGGCAAATCGTCCAAGCCGTCCGACGGCCTGCACATGCGGTTCCCGTACTACGACTATGACGACATGGTCGAGGCGCAGTACCGGTTGCTGCACGATCGCCTCGGTATCCGGCGCATGCGGCTGATCATGGGCACGTCGATGGGGTGCATGCACAGCCTGGTGTGGGGCGAGACGCATCCCGGCTTCGCCCGCGCGCTGATGCCGCTCGCCTGTGAGCCGGTCGAGATCGCCGGGCTCAACCGCATGTGGCGGCAACTGGCGATCGACGGGATCGAGGCCGATCCCGCCTGGGCGGGCGGCGGGTATCGCACCCCGCCCGCGCAGGGCCTGCGCACCGCCGCCAGCCTGTTGTTCGTGGCGGGCGCGGCACCACTCTATTTCCAGGCGCACTATCCCACGCGCGCCACGGCCGAGGCGTTCGCGCGCGAACGGGTCGCGGCGTCGATCGCATCGACCGACGCCAACGATCTCATCTACCAGCTCGACGCGTCGCGCACCTACGCGCCCTGGTCGCGGCTGGAGGCGATCACCGCGCCCACGACATGGGCCAACTCGGCCGACGACTTTATCAACCCGCGCAATCTCGATTACCCGCGGCAGGCAGTCGCACGGATGAGGGACGCGCGGTTGCGGCTGATCCCCGAGAGCGCCGAGACGCGCGGCCACGGCACCCATACCGCGGCTCGCTTCTGGAAACAGGACCTCGCCGATCTGCTTCAGCGAACGCAGTGATCGGAGCCGACATGCCGAGCCCCGCCAGCCATACCATCCACCGGCACCAGCATCATTTCGGCTGGGACAATGCGATCCCGCCGATCCTGACGGTGGCGCCAAGCGAGACCTTGAGCGTCGATTGTTCGGACTCCTCGGATGGCCAGTTGACGCCCGACAGCACGGTGGCGGACGTCGCCGCGCTCGATTTCGGGCGCATCAACCCCGTCGTCGGGCCGATCCGGATCGACGGAGCGCAGCCCGGAGACGCGATCAAGGTGACGATGGGCGAGTTCACGCCATCGGGTTTCGGCTGGACCGCCAACATCCCGGGCTTCGGCCTGCTCGCCGACCAGTTCGCCGAGCCGGTGCTGAAGATCTGGTCCTATGATCGCGCGGCGATGGCACCGGCGGCGTTCTCCAGCAGTGCGCGCGTGCCTCTCAAGCCCTTCGCGGGCACGATCGGCCTCGCGCTCGCCGAGCCGGGGCTGCACTCGATCGTCCCGCCCCGGCGAACCGGCGGCAATCTCGATGTCCGCGACCTGAGCACGGGCACGATGCTGTACCTGCCGGTCGAGGTAGCGGGCGGGCTGTTCTCGATCGGCGACACGCATGCCGCGCAAGACGACGGCGAGGTGTGCGGGACGGCGATCGAGAGCCCAATGGCGCTCACCGTCACGCTCGACCTGGTCAAGCGCGCCAACCTGCCCCCGCCGCGGTTCACCACGCCCGGCCCGGTGACACGGCATCTCGACTCGGATGGCTATGAGGCGACGACCGGCATCGGCCCCGACCTGATGATCGCGGCGCGCGAGGCGGTGAGCCGGATGATCGACCTGCTCGTGCGCGATCAAGGCATGGCGGCGGTCGACGCGTACATGCTATGCTCGGTGTGCGGCGACCTCAGGATCAGCGAGATCGTTGACCTGCCCAACTGGGCAGTGTCGTTCTATTTCCCGCGCATCGTGTTCCGCTGATCATTCGGCGGCGTCGGCGGCCACACCCAGCGCTCGCCCCGGCGATCGAGCACGAGCGCATGATACAGCAGCGACAGCACGATCACCGCTCCCACCGCGATCACACCGGGGCGGCCGCTCGCGACGTCGTTCCACGCGAGCAGTGGCAGCGCGGCGGCGCCCGCGAGGCTGACCACATGGGTGACCGGGTAGAGCGGCGCGCGATAGGTGCCGGGGCGACCGGTCAGCCCGCGCCGGCGCCCGACGATGCCGGCAAGGTTGAGCAACACCCATTGCGCGGTGCCGCAGCCCGCCCGCCGCGAGGACGATGAGTTGCGACAGGCCGAGGAAACAGCTCGCGACCGCCGAGGCGCCGACCACCAGCGTCGCGACCCAGGGCGAGCCGAAACGGGGGTGCAGCCGCACGAGCCCGCGGTTGATGCCGTCGTTCCAGATCCGGTCGCGGCCCGAACTGTAAGCGTAGCGGGCATAGCAGGTAATGCCCGAGACGACGGCGTTGAACAGCGCGGCGATGATGCCCAGCGTGACGAGCATCGCCACCAGCGGCGACGCGCGCTCGGCCAGGAAGGCGGTGAACGGCGCGTCGCTGGCGAACACGGTCGGCAGATGCGTGGTGCCGATCACGATGCCAAGCACGGGGATGAGCTCGAACAGCACCGTCATTACCACGATCGCGATCACGAGCCGCCCGACGCTGGCGGGCGCGTGCATCTCCTCGCTGAAATAGATCGCCTGCCCCGCGCCGCTCGTCGCCCAAGATGCCGCCGCGACCGCGAGGCCGAGCCCGGCGAGGCCGAGATGCGTCGGCACGCCGCCTACGAACGCCGTCGGCTGAGTTGCGATCGCACCGAGTGCCTGCATCGGATGCGAAAAGCCCAGCGTCGCGATCAGCACCAGGCTCGCCAGTTCGAT
>NZ_CAXTII010000066.1:0-15966 GCF_964244235.1 uncultured Sphingomonas sp. | reverse complement strand
ACTCGCCAGCATCATGCTATGGCTCAAATAATTAAATCGTCACCACAGCCTAGATCAACCGGCGTAAGCCCCTCTTTTCACACGAAGTGGAAAAGTGCACGGCACGCCTCCACTTCCTCCACTTCCGCAGACATCCGGGTGCCCGAATCAAGACAAGCGCGGTCGGTGGCGACCCATCGTGCCGATCCGGTCTGTCCTACACATTCCGTTCCGTGCCATATCGGCGGCATGTCGCATCATCCCATCTCCGCCGCCCCCCGCCAGCGCCTCGCATCCGCCTTGCGGAGGGTGATTCCGGGCGTGACGTGGCGTGTGGTTCGTCCACTTCCGAGCCTTCCGACGGCAAATCGAACCTCGCCGACGAACCGGATCGGTTGCCACCTCGCCGCCGCCACGCTCGCCGCCCTGACCCTTGCCGCCCCCGCCCAGGCCTATTGGGAATATGGCCACCAGACGATCGCGCAGATCGCGATGGCCAACGTCACGCCCAGGACGAAGGCGGCGGTGCGGCGGTTGCTCGCGCGGTCCGCGGTGCTGGACACGCCCACCTGTTCGGCGACGACGATCGAGGACGCCAGCGTCTGGGCGGATTGCGTCAAGCCGCTGAAGGGCGCGGACGGGAAGTCGCGCTTCGGCTATGCCTATACCTGGCATTTCCAGGACGTGGAGATCTGCCAGCCCTTCACGCTGGCCGATGCGTGCAAGGACGGCAATTGCGTCTCCGCGCAGATCGACCGCGACGTCGCCGTGCTGCGCGATCGGCGCGCGGCGACGAAGGACAAGGTGCAGGCGCTGGTCTTCCTGATCCACTTCGTCGGCGACCTGCACCAGCCGCTGCATGCGGGCGAGAAGGCCGACCAGGGCGGCAACAAGGTCGCGGCCGCCTACGGCATCTACGAACCCAAGCGGTTCAACCTGCATTCGATCTGGGACGGTCCGCTCGCCGAACGCGCCGCGACCAGCGGGCCGTCGCTGGTCCGGCGCTTTCCGGCGTCGGTACGGGCGACGGTGGCGGCGGGGACCGTCGCCGACTGGAGCCGCGAAAGCTGGCAGGTCGCGCATGACGGCGTCTATGCCAGCGCGCTGCACGGCGATCCGTGCGCGCCGTCGCCCGCGCATGTGACTTTGACCGATGCCGATATCGCCGCGCTGGTGCCGGTGGCGCGGCTGGAGATCGAGCGTGGTGGCTTAAGGCTGGCGAAGGAACTGGACCGGGCGTTGGGGTAATGTCCCTCTCCCATTGGAAGAGGGAAGGAGCAGCGAAGCTGCGGAAGGGTGAGGGCGATTGGAATGCGATGCGCGTCGCCCTCACCCTTCCCACTCGGCCGCGCCGAGCGGGCCCCTTCCCTCTCCCAGAGATCCTATGGGGAGGCACGGCGCGCGCTGGTAATTGCGCGCGTGGGGGCAAACCGAAGTAGGAGATCTTTGCCATGCTGACAAAGAAAGAAGTCGCCGCATCAACTTCGCCCACGATCGTCGATCCGATCTTCATCGCGATCGAGATGAGCCGCGCCAAGTGGGTCGTGGGCGCACACCTGCCGGGTGCCGACAAGGTCGGCATCCACGTCACCCCCTGGGGCGACGTCGCCGCTCTGTTGACGCTGATCGAACGACTTCGCGCTCGTGTCGCCGACACGATCGGTACGGCCGACGCCCCGATCCTCTGCTGTTATGAGGCCGGTTACGAAGGCTTCTGGTTGTACCGCCGGCTGACCGGCGAGGGTCACCGGGTGCTGGTGATCGACCCCGCCAGCCTGCTGGTCAATCGGCGCGCCAAGCGAGCAAAGACGGATCGGCTCGACGCCAAGGCCATGATCCGTGCGCTCATCGCCTATAACCGCGGCGAGGATCAGGTGCTCAGCGCTGTCCATGTGCCGAGCGTGGAGCAGGAGGATGAGCGACGCTTGACCCGCGAGCGGCAACGTCTGGTCCAGGAGCGCATCGCTCATGCGAACCGCATCAGGGGTCTGCTGATGACGCAGGGCATCGTCGGATTTGTCCCGCACGGCCCCGACGCCGAGCGACAGCTGTCCGAGCTGGTCACTGGCGACGGAAGGATGCTTGGCGCGCGGCTGCGGGAAGAGATAAGGCGTGAGATCGTCCGCCTGCGGCTGGTCACCGAGCAGCTGGAAGCGGTCAACGCCGAGCGCGACGCCATCGCGCTCGTCAAGCAAGCCGAGCACACACCCGCCGACCCGGAGCGGACACGCGTTGACGTTTCCATGATCGCGTCGCTCGCCCGCATCAAGGGCGTCGGCCCGAACGATGCGTCGGTGCTTGTGCGCGAGGCGTTCTGGCGCAACTTCAGCAACCGGCGCGAGATCGCGGCGTGGAGCGGGTTCGCGCCCACCCCATGGGCGAGCGGCTCGGTCAGCAGGGATCAGGGCATCGGCAAGTCCGGTCCTGCCGCGTTCCGGTCCAACATGCTCCAGATCGCCTGGCGCTGGCTGCGATGGCAGCCGAACAGTCAGCTGTCGCAGTGGTTGTCGAGCGGACCAGCGGCGGCAGCGGTCGTATGCGACGAGTCATGATCGTAGCCCTCGCCCGCAAGCTCCTGATCGCGCTCTGGCGCTACGCCACGACGGGTCTGATCCCGACTGGCGTCGTGGTCGCCTGAGCCACCGAGTTCCCCCGCACGCGACGGGGGATACCGGGCGGACGTGTGACCGGCCCTCTTCCTGGCTGAAATATGCCGCTTCTAGAGATGGGTCCCGTCCCCTCGAGCGTCGAACCCGCAGCAAACGGGATTATGGTCGCGAGGCCTGCCAAGACAGGAACTCGAACCGGATAAAAGGTGAGCTGGCCAGACGCCAGCCGTGCATCGCGACGCTTTGCCCCGGTGAACTGCCAAAGAATCTCACGCGGGCTTTGCCGGTGTCGATATTGCGCGCCTCGATCACATGCCGGGTCTGGTGCAGCTGCCGGTCCTCCCTTGAGAACGCGGTTCTTGATCCACCCCATAAAAGGGAGAGGGAGATATGCTCAGTTCACCACCACCGTCACCGCGCGGCGGTTCTGGGCCCAGCTGTCCTCGTCCGATCCGGTCGCGACCGGGCGTTCCTTGCCGTAGCTGATGGTGGAGATGCGCGACGGAGAGACGCCGCGTGCCGCCAGATAGTTCTTCGCCGCGTTGGCGCGCCGGTCGCCCAAAGCAAGGTTATACTCGCGCGTGCCGCGTTCGTCGCAATTGCCCTCGACCGTGATCCGGACGTTCGGATATCTGGCGAGCCACGTCGCCTGCCCGTCCAGGATCGCACGTGCTGCGGGATCGATGTCGGACATGTCGACCCCGAACAGCACGGTGTCGCTCTGTACCGACCGGCGGAAATCCGCCGCCGATCCGGGGACGACCGCGCCGTCGACCGGACCCATCGGCGGGCCGGCGGGGCCATTGAGGGGTCCTTGCGTATCGGTCGGCGCGGGCGGCAACGTCTCGGGCCGCTTCTTCGAACACGCGCCCGTCGCGATCAGCGCGGCGACCAGCAACGTCGCCGCGGGCAGTCGGGTAAGATTGGACATGGTTGGTCTCCGGTTGATGATCGATGCCCCCAAAACGTCCGATAGCAGCAATCAGGGGCGAAGCGGACCCCAGGCGGGATCCGAGCCGTCGAGCGGGGTCGGGATATGACGTTCGTTGACCCCCGTCAGATCGACCGAGCGAAGCGTCTCGTGCCCGCCGCCGCCCTGGCCCGAGCGGAAGAAGGCGATGACCCGGCCGTTGGCGGACCAGGTCGGCCCCTCGTCCTGCCAGTCGTCGGTCAAGAGCTTCTCCGCCCCGCCATCGGGGTTCATGATGCCGATCCGGAATTTCCCCGCGATGCGGGTATAGGCGATCAGGTCGCCGCGCGGGCTCCAGACCGGTGTGGCGTAGCGCCCGCCGCCGAAGCTGATGCGGTGCTGGTTCGAACCGTCCGCGTTCATCACGTACAGTTGCTGCCCGCCCGAACGGTCGCTTTCGAACACGATGCGGGAACCGTCGGGGGAGTAGCTGCCGCCGGTATCGATCCCGGGCGAATTGGTCAGCCGCTGCGGCGTCCCGCCGCCGGCGGACACACGGTAGATGTTGGTGCTGCCCGACACCGCCATCGAGAACAGGATATAGCGGCCGTCGGGCGAGAAACGCGGCGCGAAGGTCAGGCTCTGGTTCTCGACGACCTTGCGCTGCCGTCCCGACCCTATGTCGTAGACGTAGATCGAGGGGCGATCGTTCACATAGCTCATATACACGATCGACTGCTGGTTCGGCGCGAAACGCGGGGTCAGGACGATCGCCTGGCCGTTGGTCAGGAACCGGTGGTTGGCCCCGTCCTGGTCCATGATCGCCAGCTTCTTGGTGCGGTGCGCCTTGGGGCCGGTCTCGGACACATAGACGATGCGGCTGTCGAAATAGGGGCCTTCGCCGGTCAGCCGCTGATACACCATGTCGGCGCATTTGTGCCCCGCCCGCCGCCAGTCGGACGGCGACACGACGAAGCCGGCGCGCGTCAGTTCGGTCTTGGCGAGCACGTCGTAGAGATAGCAGCCGACCGTCAGCGTCCCGTCCCCGTTGGCACGGACGAACCCCTGGACCAGCGCCTGCGCGCCGGACGCGCTCCAGCTGTCGAACGCGGGCTGGGTGACGTCGGGATAGGCGACCGGGTGGAGCTGGCCTGGGGCGAGCGGGCTGAACAGCCCGGACCCCTTCAGGTCGTCGGTGACGATCTCCGCCAGTTGCCGCCCGAGCGCATCGGTGCCGCCCGCCGGGGTGTCGGCCGATGCGTTGGTCGGCATCGGCGGGATCGCGATCGGCATGGGCGCGGAGATGCCGCCGGTGACGGAGACCTCCAGCGGCGGCGGCGTCTGGCCGGGGGCGGGTTGCTGGGCGGGAGCCGCGGCGGTCTGCGCGAGCGCGGGGGTGGCTGCGAGGAGCAACGGGAGGAACGTGGCGAGACGGTACATGGTCATCCTCATTATCCTATCGTCCCGATGGGCGCCGGACCGCTCGCCATTCCCAACCCCGGTGAAGGCCGGGGCCCAGTTGCCGAGGTTTTGCGGAAGGAAGCGGAACAGTTGCCACGGCTGTCCCGCAACTGGGCCCCGGCCTTCGCCGGGGTGGGTATGGAAAAATGGCCGAACCGACCAATCCCATCACCGCAGCTGCCATTTGTAATTGATGTTGTTCCACCCGCCCGCCGGTGTCGAATAATATTCGCTTGGCAGCTTCAGTGGTGAACAGCCCTTGAACGCGGCGATGCCGATATCGGCGATCTGCTGGACATATCGTTCGTTGCCCTCGATATTCTGGCGGCGAACGATGCTCGGCATCGCTGCAAGGGTGCCGTCGGGGTTCAGCCGCAGGTTGAAGGTCACGACGACCTGCTTGGCGTCGTCGGGAATGCCGCCATTGGATTGCCGATCCGCGCAGGGCTGGATCTGCCGTGCGATCGCCGCCTGAATCGAGGCGAGCGCGCGACCGTCGATTTTGGCGGCGACGGGGGCGGGCGATTGGCTTTTCGAGGGCTTGTCGGACAGGCCCTTGAGGAAATCGTCGCCGAGCAGCGAGCCGCGGGGGCGGCTGGTCTTGGCAGCGACCTCGCTGCCGGTGCCCTTCGTCGCGGCAGGCTTGCCGTGCGAGGACATCGAAGAGGCGCTCGCCCTGGCCAGTGTCGGCTTGGCGGGTGCCGTCTTCGCAACGGCCTTCTCCGCCGCGGCAGGTTCGGGTCGAGGCTTCTTGACCGGCGCGGGTTTCGCGGCTGCGACGGGTTTCGGCGCGGGTGCGGGTTTCTCGACCGGTTTCGGCGGGGCGGGCTTGGGCTTGGGCGGTGCGGGCGTCGCGACCCGCGGCGCGGGTTTCGGTTCGGGCTCCGGCTGGGCCTCTTCGGCCGGCTCGGGCGGCGCGGCATCTTCGGGCGCGCCGCGATCGGGCGCGATCGAGGGGGCGGGGGGTTCGACGGCTTTCGGTGCGGCGGCTTGCAGCGCGACGTCCTTGACCAGACTGACCTCGAGCGGTTGCTGCTGCACCGGCGTGGGGATCGGCACCGAGAAGAACCGCGCGGACAGCAGCGCGAAGAGCAGCGCGTGCCCCGCAATCGCTACGCCCAGCCCGATCCGTTCCGCGCGGTCCATCAGCGAGTCGCCGCCCCGCTGCCTTCCACCGTCACCAGCGACACGCGGTTCAGCCCGGCATGGTTCAGCTCGCCCATCACCCGCATCACCCGTCCGTAGTCGAGCGCCCGGTCGGCACGCAGGAAGACCTGCGGCGGCTGACCCACCGCTCGACTGCCGGCGATCCGCGCAAGGCGATCGGGCAGCGCCGCATCGGATATCTCGTCCTTGTCGACGAACAGACGTCCCTGGCCGTCGATCGAGATTTCGGTCGGCTTGGCATCCTGGTCGAGCGGCTTCGCCCGACTGTCGGGCAGCTGCACCGGGACGCCAGCGGTCAGGAGCGGGGCGGTGACCATGAAGATGATGAGCAGCACCAGCATCACGTCGACCAGCGGCGTGACGTTGATATCCGCCATCGGTGCACGCCTGCCGCGGGAGCGGTGCGAGGGGAGCATGGCCATCAGCGGGTGCCGTCGAGCTGGCGCGACAAAGTGGTGTGAAACCCGTCTGCGAAGCGGTTCAGGCTCGCTTCGATCCGGTTGATGCCGTGGCTGAACCGGTTATACGCGATGACCGCGGGGATCGCGGCGAACAGCCCGATCGCCGTCGCGAACAGCGCCTCCGCGATCCCTGGTGCGACGACGGCGAGTGATGTGTTCTGCGCGCTGGCGATGCCGGTGAACGCGCGCATGATCCCCCAGACGGTGCCGAACAGCCCGACGAACGGCGCGACCGATCCGACCGTCGCCAGCACGTTCAGTCGGTCGGACAGGCGGTCGATCTCGCTCGCGACCGCGGCCCCCATCGTCGTCGCCAGCCGCTCGCGCGTGCCCGCCTTGTCGATCGCACCGCTGCCGGTCGAGCGCCGCCATTCGCCGACGCCGGCCGCGAAGACCTTCACCGACGGCAATTCCTTCTCGCCCTTTTCCTTGTAGAAGGCGTCGATATCCTCCGCCTTCCAGAAATCGCGTTCGAATATCGCCATCCCGCGCCGGGTGCGGCCGATCCGGAACGCGAACGCGACGATGATCGACCAGGTCCAGACGCTGGCGATCAGCAGCCCGATCATCACTGCCTTCACCACCCAGTCGGCCTGGATGAACAAGGCGATCGGCGACAGCGATCCGGCGTCGAGATTGAGGGCGGCGTTCATTCGTTGCTCCCGTGAGCGGCCAGGCGGTGATAGGATGTGGCCCAGCCCCACGGCCAGCGGCGGGGTCGTCCGTCAAGCGTGTCCGACGGCGGGTGTTGCGGAAATCCGTGCCCGGCTCCGTCGAAGCGCCCTTCGACGAGCTGATCGATGCCGGCTTGCGTCATGGCGGCGGCTGTTAACCCAAGCGCAGCGGCGAAGGAACCCCGGTGACGCTTGCGTCGGCTGCGCAAATGCTGCGAAAGCCTGTCCGGGACTTGCCGGGGCAGGGCCGGGGGGAAGAGCGAATGACCAGAATCCTGACCGGCATCGCCGGTGTTGCCGTGATCCTGCTGATCGCCTGCGCGCTGTCGACCGACCGCCGCGCGATCCGCCTCCGCGTGGTCGGTGCCGCGTTCGCGCTGCAGGCGGGGATCGCGGTGCTGGTGCTCTACGCGCCTTGGGGACGCGCGGTTCTCGCGTTCCTGTCGGGCGGCGTTGCCGATCTGCTCGGCTATGCCAATGCCGGCACCAGTTTCCTGTTCGGCGCGCTGGCGGCCGATCCGCTGGGGCATAATTTCGCGATCCAGGCGCTGCCGGTCATCATCTTCTTCGCTGCGCTCGTCTCGATCCTCTACCATGTCGGCATCATGCAGTTCATCGTCCGCTGGCTGGGCGGCGCGATCGAACGGGTGATCGGCGTGTCGAAGGTCGAATCGCTGTGCGCGGCGGCGAACATCTTCGTCGGCCAAAGCGAATCGCCGCTCGTCATCCGCCCGTATCTGGCCGGGCTGACGCCCGCGCAGCTGTTCACCGTCATGACGAGCGGGATGGCGGGCGTCGCAGGGACGATCCTGGCAGCCTATGCATCGATGGGCATCCGCATCGAATATCTGCTGGCGGCGAGCTTCATGGCGGCGCCCGGCGGTATATTGATGGCCAAGATCATCATGCCCGACCGCGCCATGCCGCCGATCGGCGAACTCCCGCTCGGCGACCTGCCGGGCGAGGGCGAACAGATCGCGATCGCCGAGGCCAGCCACGACGAGGAGAAACCCGCCAACATCATCATGGCGGCGGCGCAGGGTGCGCAGACCGGCGTGAAGCTGGCGGTGGCGGTTGGCGCGATGGTGCTGGCGTTCGTGGCGCTGGTCGCTATGGCGAACGGGTTGCTGGGGGGGCTGGGCAACCTGGTCGGGCTGCCGGGGCTCAGCTTCCAGGGGCTGCTCGGCTATGTCTTCAAGCCGGTGATGTTCCTGCTCAACGTGCCGTGGAACGAGGCGGGTATCGCTGGCGGGTTGTTCGGCGAGAAGATCGTGCTGAACGAATTCGTCGCCTATATCGATCTCGGCAAGCAGACCGCGATGCTGTCGCCGCGCACGGTTGCGGTCGTCACCTTCGCACTATGCGGCTTCGCCAATTTCTCGTCGATCGCGATCCAGATGGCGGTGACGGGCAGCCTTGCGCCGAACCAGCGGCCGATGATCGCCAAGCTGGGCTTGCGCGCGCTGGCCGCTGGAAGCCTCGCGAACCTGATGTCCGCGGCGCTGGCGGGTCTTCTGATCGGCTGACGATTTCACGCTTGCTCCTGACGTAACGTCAGCGCGTATCAGCGTCGCATGGAGGACATGCTCGACATCGGCGACGTCGCCCGGCTGACCGGACTGACCCTGCGCGCGCTCCGCTTCTACGAGGCGCGCGGGCTGGTCGCCCCCTTGCGGACCGCGGGTGGGCGTCGCGTCTACGGGTCCGGCGAACTCGCGCGGCTGAACGCGGCGGTGGCGCTGAAACAGGCGGGCTTTTCGCTGGCGGAGATCGGGCGGCTGCTGAAGGGGGCAGGCCGGTCGATCTGGGCCGACTGGTCGCCGCGCGCCTTTCCGAGATCGATGCGCGGGCCGCTGCGATCGCGGAAGCGCACCTGCTTTTCCAGGGGGTTTTGTCCCGCATCGATCGTGGCGAGCCGATCGACGTCGCGACCTTGTGCTCGCTCATTCGATTAGGAGGACAAACGATGGAAGCGGATAATTGGAAGACGGTCAGCGATCGATATCTGACCGACGAGGCAAAGGCGGATTTCGTAGTGGCCAATGCCGCGATGCCCGCGAAATTCGATCAGGCGGATTATCCGGCGAAATGGGCCGATCTCAGCGGCCGGATCGAACGAGCATTGCCGCTCGATCCCGCGTCACCCGCGGCGCAAGCGTTCCATGACGAGTGGCAAGCGCTGCTCGAACCTTTCACCGCGGTCGCGACGCCGGCGATGATGCAGGGCGTCAGCAAGATGTATGATGGCATCGACAGCTGGAAAGGCGAACAGCAACCGCCCTTCTCGTCCTCGGTCTGGCAATTCGTCAAGGCGGTGGGCGAGGTCCGGAAAACCCACCGCTGATACGAAGAACCCTTCCCCGGCGGAAAAGCTGGGGAACGGCCATCGTCAAGCCGCCGCGCCGATGGGGCCAAGGCGCGGCGACCTGTTTCGGTCAGGGCATCATGACCGTGTCGATGACGTGGATCACGCCGTTCGACTGGTACACGTTAGCGATGGTGATCTTCCCCATATCCCCCTTGCCGTCCATGATCATCAGACCGCCCATCGCCTTCTTGAACATCAGCGGTTCGCCCTGCACCGTGGTGTAGGTGGCGGTGCCGCCATGTGCCTTCGCGTTGGCCAGGATGTCCTTGGCGGTGAGCTTGCCGGGTACGACGTGATAGGTCAGGATACCGGTCAGCGTGGCCTTGTTCTCCGGCTTCACCAGCGTGTCGACGGTGCCCGCGGGCAGTTTCGCGAACGCGGCGTTGGTCGGCGCGAACACTGTAAACGGCCCCGGGCCCGACAGCGTATCGACCAGGTCGGCGGCCTTCACGGCGGCGACCAGCGTCGTGTGATCCTTGGAATTGACGGCGTTCTCGACAATGTTTTTCGTCGGGTACATGGCGGCACCGCCGACCATCGGGTCCTTCATCTGGGCGCTGACGCTGCCCGCGGCGATCAGGGCGGCGACGGCGACGGTGCTGCGTATGAATATCGACATGAATTCTCTCCTTCGGCGATATCGATTGCGATATCCGAGCAGGAGATACGGTCGATCCGGTCCAAACGACGCAAGCCTCGACATGTCGATCGTCTAGAAACTTTATCCAAGATAACCCGAGATGATCCAGCGACGCGTGACGGTCGACCGGACCAGCGCATGGCCGCATGTTCGGCAACGGGCACGCTGAACGTGCGGATCGGCGGGATCGGCATGACGGCCGCACACCCGGTGCCCCGCCGCCAGACAGGCGTTTCCGCTGCACCCCATCGCCACTGCTCCATCCGGCCTATACGGCCCTGCGGTAGGCGACAGATTGCGCCGCGATGTGTCGCGGATGTGCCGGATTGTCGCGAAATGTCGCAGGCGTCAGCGTGTCGGCACGGGCACTGCGCCAGAATAATCGTAGAAGCCGCGCTTCGCCTTGCGACCGAACCAGCCGGCCTCGACATATTTCACGAGCAGCGGCGCGGGGCGGAATTTGGGGTCGCCCGTCCCCTCGAACAGCACCCGCGTGATTTCCAGGCAGGTATCGAGCCCGATGAAATCCGCCAGCGTCAGCGGGCCCATCGGATGGTTGAGCCCCAACTGGCAGGCAAGATCGATGTCCTGCATGGTCGCCACCCCCTCCCCCAGCGCGAAGCAGGCCTCGTTCAGCATCGGCATCAACACGCGGTTGACGATGAACCCCGGCGCATCGTTCGCGCGCACCACCTGTTTGCCGAGCGCCTTCGCATAATCCTCGACCGCGGCGACGGTCGCGTCGGCCGTGGCGAGGCCGCGGATGAGTTCGATCAACCCCATCACCGGTACGGGGTTGAAGAAATGCACTCCCATGAAGCGCGCGGGATCGGGGGCGGCCTGCGCCAGCCGCGTGATCGGGATCGAGGACGTGTTCGACGCAAGGATCGCGTCCGCGCCCAGCACCTTGCCGACGTCGGCAAAGATCGCGCGCTTGATGGCTTCGCGCTCGGTTGCCGCCTCGATCACCAACGCGCAGTCACCCATCGCCGCGACGCTACCGACGGGTTCGATCGAAGCGAGCGCGGCGTCGCGGTCATCCTCGGCGATCTTCTCCTTCTCGACCAGCCGCGCGAGGGCTTTTGCTATGCCTGCCTTGCCCGCCTCTGCGCGGTCGAGCGCTACATCGGCCAGGATGACGCGGAACCCCGCTTGTGCGGACACTTGCGCGATCCCCGCGCCCATTTGCCCCGCCCCGATTACCCCGATCGTCTGCATCGCCCCGCTCCGTTCCGTATGTTCGCGCGATCCATAGCCCGACCGATCGATGCGTCTAGGGCGCAGGCCGTTCGGCCTGTGCTTCTGCCAGATACACCGCGAACCGCGCCTCCGGGTCGGTCCAGTGCGCGATCGGGGTCCAGCCGCCGCTGCGCAGCAGGATGCGCGCATCGCGCGGGCCGTATTTGTGGCTGTTCTCGGTATGGATCGTCTCGCCGGCCGCAATCGAGAACGGGCGACCGTCGACCGCGAACGACGCGTCGCGCACCGCCTTCAGGTGCATCTCGATCCGCGCACGGTCGTCGTTCCACACCGCCTCATGGCGAAACGAACCGACCGGAATCGTGCCGTCCAGCTCGCGGTTGATCCGTTCCAGCAGGTTGAGATTGAACGCCGCGGTCACGCCGGCGGCATCGTCATAGGCGGGGATGAGGACGCCCGCATCCTTGATCCGATCCATCCCGATCAGCAGCAGCGCGCCTTCGCCAAGCGATCCGCGCATCGCGCGCAGCAGATCGACCGCCATCAGCGGGGTCATGTTGCCGATGGTCGAGCCTGGGAAGAAGCCGAGCTTCGGGGTGGTCGCGATCGTGCGGGGCAGGGTCAGCGGCTGCATGAAGTCCGCCTCGAACGGCAGCACGAGCAGTTCGGGGAATGCCGCCGACAGCACGCGCGACGATTCGCGCAGGAAATCGCCCGAGATGTCGATGGGGACATAGGCCGACGGACGAACCGCTCGAAGCAGGATCGGGGTCTTGATCGACGATCCCGAGCCGAATTCGACAACCGCGCGGCCTTCGCCGGCAAGCGCCGCAACCTCCGGTGCGATCCGTTCGAGGATCGCGATCTCGGTGCGGGTCGGATAATATTCGGGCAGGTCGGTGATCGTCTCGAACAGTTCGGACCCGCGCCGATCATAGAACCAGCGCGCCGGGATTGCGCGCGGGCGGCGGGTCAGCCCGGCAAGGACGTCCGCACGGAAGGCGGGGTCGGCGAAGCTGCGAGTCCCGTCCTCGATCTCCGGCTTCAGCATCAAAGATCCTTTGCGAGGCGGACGCCGGTGAACTGCCAGCGTTGATTGGGATAGAAGAAATTGCGGTAGCTCGCACGGGTATGACCGCGGGGCGTCGCGCAGCTGCCGCCGCGAAGGACGAACTGCCCGCTCATGAACTTGCCGTTATATTCGCCGACCGCCCCCTCGGCGGCGCGGAAGCCCGGATAGGGGCGATAGGCGCTGCCCGTCCATTGCCAGACATCGCCGAAAAAAGCGGGTGCGGCGACGGCGGGGCGGGGCTCCACCGGGCCGGCCTCGTCGAGCTGATTCCCGCCCGCCGGATCATATCCGGCGGCCGCCGCCTCCCATTCGAATTCGGTCGGCAGGCGCAGGCCCGCCCAGCTGGCATATGCATCCGCCTCGAAGAAGCTGACATGCGTGACGGGGGCCGCGGGGTCGATCGCCCGGCGACCGTCGAGCCCGAAGCGAGTCCAGCCGCCGTCCCCTTCTTCCCAGTATAGCGGTGCCGCAATAGCTTCTGCGTTCACCCATGCCCAGCCATCGGCGAGCCAATGGCGCGCTTCCCGGTAGCCGCCATCGGCGATGAACGCCGCCCATTCGTCATTGGTGACCGTGCGGTCGGCGATGGCGTGGGGCAGGAGCAGCGTGTCGTGGCGCGGCCCTTCGCAATCGAACGCGAAATCCGCCTCCTCGGTATCCCCGTCATGGCCGATCCCGACGATGCCGCCGGCATGTTCGATCCAGCCGACGGGACCGGGCATCGCCACCGGTACCTTGCGCGCCGGCGGCCAGATCGCCGGTTCGATCGGATTTTCGCCGAACAGATGCAACATGTCGGTGATCAGCAATTCCTGATGCTGTTCCTCGTGATGACAGCCAAGCGCGACCAGTTCCTGTGCCGCGACCGGCAGCCCGGGCAACGCGCCCAGCAGCGCGGCATCGACCGCGGCGCGGTAGCCCCGCACTTCGTCCAGCGTGGGGCGAGTCACCATGCCGCGCCGATCGCGCGCGTGGCGGCGGCCTTCCGCCTCGTAATAGCTGTTGAACAGGAACGGAAAGCGCTCGTCGTGCAGCACGTAGCCGGGCAAGTGATCGCGCAATATGAAGGTTTCGAAGAACCAGGTCGTGTGCGCCAGATGCCATTTGGTCGGCGACGCGTCCGGCATCGACTGCCCGGTCGCATCCGCATCCGACAGAGGTGCGGCAAGCGCGAGCGACAGTGCGCGCACCTTGGCAAAGCGGTCGGAGAGCACCGACGACAAGGCGGGCATTGGCTTCAGCATCGATTGACCCCTGTATGGCGAAGCCTTTACCCCGAGGAACGCCAACCTTTACCGGACGATAGCAATCAGCGCGCAGCCCCCGGAACCCACAGAACGTCGCCCCCCGCCTTTTTGTTCACGAAGCGTGCGGCGACGAACAGGAAATCGGACAGCCGGTTGAGATAGGTCAGCGCCTGCGGGTTGAGCGCTGGCTCGACCGAGACCGCGCTCCGTTCCGCCCGGCGCACGATGGCGCGGGCGAGGTGCAGCGCCGCGGCGCCCGCGGTGCCCGAGGGCAGGACGAAACTGCGCAAGGGTTCGAGCGCGTCGTTCATGTCGTCGATCTCGCGTTCCAGCCGTTCGGACTGTGCTGCGACGATGCGGAGCGTCATATCGGTCGGCGTGAAGTCCGTGCCCGGCGTCGCGATATCGGCACCCAGGTCGAACAAATCGTTCTGGATCCGAAGCAGCGCCGCGACCATCGGATCGTTTCCAAGCTCGGAGATCGCGAGGCCGATCGCGCTGTTCGCCTCGTCGACATCGCCGATCGCCGCCATCCGCGGATCGGCCTTCGATACGCGGCTGCCGTCGACGAGGCCGGTCGTGCCGCCGTCGCCGGTGCGGGTATAGATTTTCGTCAGCTTGACCAATTCAGGTGCGGCCGGCGGCGAATAGGATGACGACGACGATCAGGATCGCGATCGCCTGGAAGAAGATGCGCTGCTGCATCATCCGGTTCGATTTCAGCGACGCCTCGGTCGGGCCGGTGCCCTTCACCTGCGCGGTCGATTCCTGGAGGAACGCGATGATCCCGCGAACGAGCGCCACGACGGTCGCCAGCATCGCCGCGATCAGGAGGATGATGAGGAGCGTATTCATAGGTCGAATGTAGGCACTGCCATGTCCGCCCGCAATCGATCCGCAAGGGCACGACCGTCCGTTCCGGTAACACGCATTGCCGCCAGCGTCGGTGCGCCGTCGCGCTTTGCAAGGCGCTTGCCGTCCGCGCCCAGCGTGAGCGCGTGATGATGCCAGCGCGGCACCGGCAGATCGAGCAAGGCCTGAAGCAGGCGGTGGATATGCGTCGCGTCGAACAGGTCCTCGCCGCGCACCACGTCGGTCACGCCCTGCGCGGCATCGTCGGTCACGACCGCGATGTGGTAGCTCGTTCCCGCATCCTTGCGTGCCAGCACCACGTCACCTTGCGCGACCGGATCAGCAACGATGGTCCGGCCGTGATCGGTCCAGTCGAGCGGCCCCGCCAGCGCGACCGCTCGCGCCATGGCGATCCGCCAGCCATGAGGCCTGGCGGGATCGGGGTCGATCAGCCCCCGGCACGTCCCCGGATAGACGGGCACCGCCCCGTGCGGTGCGTGTGCGCTCGCCGCGATCTCGGCGCGGGTGCAGAAACAGGGATAGACGAGATCCATCGCCCGCAACCGATCGAGCGCCCCGGCATAGAGCGGCAGGCGCTGCGACTGGAACAGCACCGGCCCATCCCGGGCCAGGCCGAGCCAGGTCAGGTCGGCGAGGATCGATTCGACATGCGCCGCCCGGCCGCGCGCCCGATCGATATCCTCGATCCGAACGAGGAACCGGCCCCCCGCCGCACGCGCCAGGTCGTGCGCGCGGATCGCCGACCGCGCATGGCCGAGATGCAATCGCCCGGTGGGGCTGGGTGCGAAGCGGCTGACGATCACGTCCGCAGACCCCATTTGGGGTGAAACGAGCCTTGACCGCGAATCGCCCGCCGTGCTGTCATGGCAGCGTCATCCGGCTGCGTCATTGGCCGCGTCGGCAATGTTGCTGGGAGGAGTCGTGTTTCATCCCGATCTGATCCGCCATCCGGACGGCTGCCCCGCGCTCGTCCTCAATGCCGATTATACCCCGCTTTCCTATTACCCCCTGAGCGTGTGGCCCTGGCAGACCGCGGTCAAGGCGGTGTTCCTCGACCGTGTCGACATCGTCGCGCATTACGAGCGCGAGGTGCGAAGCGCGTCGTCGTCGATGAAGCTGCCGTCGGTCATCGCGCTGAAGCAGTTCGTGCGGCCGTCGCAATTCCCAGCCTTTACAAGGTTCAACCTGTTCCTGCGCGACCGGTTCACCTGCCAATATTGCGGGCATCCCGGCGAACTGACCTTCGATCACGTCGTGCCGCGGGCGCAAGGGGGGCGTACCACCTGGGAGAATGTCGTCACTGCC
>NZ_CAXTII010000065.1:0-16065 GCF_964244235.1 uncultured Sphingomonas sp. | reverse complement strand
CGAAGATCGCCGATGCCCAACCGCGAGCTACACCACGTCGTGGGACACGACCGAAGTGCAAGTCCTCTTCATGCTTGCGAGTCGTAAGAATCGCATCATGTGCAGCGCCGCGCCGCCGTGTGAACGCCGCGATCCAACCACTCTGCGTAGTTCCCGAGGGTCACCACCGTCGGTCGATGGCCTAGAGCAGTAGCTTCCTGCGGCATCCGTTTATGGGATTCGGCATTTTAGCCGAACATCTCGCGGCGGCGCTGCACATGCGGATCGGGACACTGGACATGAGCGGACAGGAGACAGTTGCGGTCCGTGCCGGGAAGCACGCTGTCATCCTGTGCCATCCAGATCCGCGCAGTTTCAACTATGCGGTCGCGAGGGCCTATTGCGATGCCGTTCGCGCCGCAGGGCAGACAGTCGTGCTCAGGGATCTGTACGCGCTAGGGTTCGATCCGGTTCTGAAATCGAACGAACGGCCGACCATCGACAATCCCATAGTGTCGCGAGATGTGACGGCCGAACTCGATCTCCTTGCGGGAAGTGATGTGTTCGTACTGATCTATCCGATCTGGTTCGGCTCGCCGCCGGCGATGATGAAGGGCTATATCGAGCGCGTGCTGGGCACCGGCGTCCGGCCCGAGGCGATCCAGAAACGGGCTCCTACCGATCTGCTCGGCGGTAAGCGGTTGCTCAGTCTCACGACCTCGGCAACGACCGACATCTGGTTGAACGAACAGGGCCAGGAGCAAGGGCTGCGCAGCGTCCTCGATCTGTATCTGGTGCATGCGTTCGGAATGCACTCGCAGGAGCACAAGCGTTTCGACCACATCACCCCTGAACTCAGCCAGCGTTTCGCCGATCAGTATTTTCTCGAGGTGGTGACCCAGGCGCAACGCACCTGCGCCCAGCTCGCCTTCGGCGACGAGGCATTGCTTCACGACCCCCTGCTCGCACGTCGATTTTCAGGCTGAGATCGAGCGAGAGCGGCGTGCGCGACATTCATCCGAATTATCGAAGGAACCACTTATGCCGCGCATGATGCAGGCCGCCGTCGTGGAAGCGTTCGGCAAGCCATTGACGCTCAAGGAATGCGAGGTCCCGACCGCAGGACCGGGCCAGATCCTGGTCAAGACCGAGGCTTGTGGGGTGTGCCATACCGATCTCCATGCCGCGCGGGGCGACTGGCCGGTGAAGCCGGTGCCGCCGTTCATTCCGGGCCATGAGGGCATCGGGATCGTCGTCGCGGTCGGGACCGGGGTGACGATCGTCAAGGAGGGCGACCGCGTCGGCGTGCCGTGGATGTATTCGGCGTGCGGGCACTGCGAATATTGCCTGTCGGCCTGGGAAACCGTGTGCCCCGAAATCCAGTTCAGCGGCTACACGCGGAACGGGGGGCTTCGCCGAGTATATCCTCGCCGATCCAAACTATGTCGCACCCATCCCCAACGGCTTGTCGGCGGTCGAGGCCGCGCCGATCATCTGCGCCGGGATCACGACCTACAAGGGACTGAAGGAAACCGGCGCGCGCCTTGGCGAGTGGGTCGCCATTTCGGGTGTCGGCGGGCTCGGGCATCTCGCCGTGCAATATGCCAGGGCGATGGGGCTTCGGGTCTGCGCGGTCGATGTCGACGATGGCAAGCTGGCGCATGCCAAGGCGCTCGGCGCCGAGCTGCTGGTCAACGCACGGGGCGGTAGCCCGATCGAGCTTCTGAAGGACGGCACCGGCGGCGGGGCGCATGGCGTGCTGATCACCGCGCCGTCGCTCGCCGCCTTCAATCAGGGCGTCGCGATGACGCGGCGCCACGGCACCTGTGTGCTCGTCGGTCTGCCGCCGGGCGACTTCCCGCTGCCGTTGTTCGACGTGGTCGCTAATTGCATCACCGTGCGCGGTTCGTTCGTCGGCACGCGCAAGGACATGGCCGAGGCGCTGGCGTTCGCCGCCGACGGCAAGGTCAAGGCCGATATCGAGCTCCAGCCGCTGTCGGCGATCAACGACGTGTTCGACCGGCTGGGGCACGGCAAGGTGCCCTCGCGCGTCGTCCTCGATTTCGGAAACCGGGCATGAATGCGATCGAGACACTGCCGAGAAGCCATCGCGGCCATCCGGCGGCGGCGGACCCGCATCACCCCCTGACGCCGGAGATGCTGCGGCGGATGAACGCTTATTGGCGCGCCGCCAACTATCTGTCGGTCGGCCAGATCTATCTGCGCGACAATGCGCTGCTCGAGCGACCGCTGACGATCGCCGACGTGAAGCCGCGGCTGCTCGGCCATTGGGGGACGACGACGGGGCTGAACTTCCTCTACGTCCACCTCAACCGGCTGATCGTCGAGCATGATCTCGACATGATCAATGTCATCGGCCCCGGCCATGGCGGCCCGGGCCTGGTCGCCAACACCTATCTAGAAGGCTCGTACACCGAACGCTATCCGGCGATCGAGCGCAGCCGCAGCGGCATGCACCGGCTGTTCCGGCAATTCTCCTGGCCGGGCGGCATTCCGAGCCATGTCGCGCCCGAGACGCCGGGGTCGATCCACGAAGGCGGCGAACTCGGCTATTCGCTCGCCCATGCCTACGGCGCGGCCTTCGACAATCCCGATCTGATCGTCGCCTGCATCGTCGGTGATGGCGAAGCGGAAACGGGTCCGCTGGCGGCGAGCTGGCATTCGAACAAGTTCCTTAATCCGGCGCGCGACGGCGCGGTGCTGCCGATCCTACATCTGAACGGGTTCAAGATCGCGAACCCGACGATCCTCGCACGGATCGAGCCGCATGAGCTCGACGCGCTTCTGCGCGGCTATGGCCATGATCCCTATTTCGTCGAGGGAAGCGAACCCGATACGGTCCATCAGCAGCTCGCCGTCGCGCTCGATCGCGCGCTGGCGCGCATTCGGGCGATCCAAGCGGAAGCACGCGCCGAGGATGCGACACCGGACCGTCCGCGCTGGCCGATGATCGTGTTCCGCACACCCAAGGGCTGGACGGGTCCCAAGTTCGTCGACGGCAAGCCGGTCGAGGGAACGTGGCGCGCGCATCAGGTGCCGATCGCCGGTTTCGAGAATCCCGAGCATCTACGCCAGCTCGAGGCGTGGATGCGCAGCTATCAGCCCGAGGAGCTATTCGACGCGGACGGCAAGTTGCTAGACGAATACGCATCGCTCGCGCCGACCGGGCACCGGCGGATGGGATCGAACCCGCACGCCAATGGCGGCGAGCTGCTGGTGCCGTTGTCGCTGCCGGACTTCCACGCCTACGCCGTTCCGTTCATCGAGGCCGGTCAGGTCAAGACGGAGGCGACGCGGGTCCTCGGCCGCTATCTGCGCGATGTCATGAAGCTCAGCATGACGACGGTGAACTTCCGCGTGTTCGGTCCTGACGAGACCGCCTCTAACCGTCTGGCTGATGTGTACGACGTGTCGGGGAAGGTCTGGATGGCCGAGATCGACGCGGTCGACGAGAATCTTAGCGCTGACGGCCGGGTGATGGAAGTGCTGAGCGAGCATCTCTGCCAGGGGTGGCTGGAGGGGTATTTGCTGACCGGCCGTCACGGACTGTTCTCGTGCTACGAGGCGTTCATCCACATCGTCGACTCGATGGTCAACCAGCACGCCAAATGGCTGAAGGTGTCCAAGGCGATCCCTTGGCGCCGGCCGATCGCGTCGCTCAACTATCTGCTGACATCGCATGTCTGGCGGCAGGACCATAATGGTCTCTCGCACCAGGATCCGGGCTTCATCGATCACGTCGCCAACAAGACCTCGGACGTGGCGCGCATCTATCTGCCGCCCGATGCGAACTGCCTGCTGTCGGTCGCCGATCACTGCCTGCGCAGCCGCGGCTACGTGAATGTGATCGTCGCTGGCAAGCAGCCGGAATGGCAGTGGCTCGGGATGGACGCCGCGGTGCGGCACTGCACTGTCGGTGCAGGTATCTGGGGCTGGGCAGGGGACGATGAAGATCCCGATGTCGTCATGGCCTGCGCCGGCGACGTGCCGACCTTGGAGGCGCTGGCGGCGGTCACGATGCTGCGCGCCTATGTGCCCGACATCCGAATCCGGGTCGTCAACGTCGTCGACCTGATGGTACTGCAGCCACGGTCCGAGCATCCGCACGGACTCGACGATCGCGAGTTCGACGCGCTGTTCACATGCGACAAGCCGGTGATCTTCGCATTCCACGGCTATCCGGCGCTGATCCACAAGCTGACCTACGCCCGCGCCAACCACGCCAACATCCATGTCCGTGGCTACAAGGAGCAGGGCACCACGACGACGCCGTTCGACATGGTCGTGCTGAACGACCTCGACCGCTATCGGCTTGCGCTGGACGCGATCGAACGCATCCCGCGCTTCCATGATCGGCTGGAGCGTGAGACCGCCCGCTATTGGACGACGATGGAGCGCCACAAGCTCTACATTGCGGAACATGGCGACGACATGCCCGAGGTGCGCGATTGGCGATGGGAGCGGTGAGCCGGCACGCCGACGCCGTCGTGCTGGCGCTTAACAGCGGGTCGTCGTCGCTCAAATACGGGCTGTACGCGGTTGCCGGCTCCTACCCCACGCTACTCCTCGGTGACGTGATCGAAACCACCGACGACCACGGCGTCTTCTTCGATACGGTCAGCATCGCTCTCCGAAAGGCAAACGCATCGGCTCCAACCGTAATAGGACACCGGATCGTGCATGGCGGGCCGCACCGCGATCGCCACTGCCTGATCGACGATGCCGTGCTGGCCGACTTGGAAGCGGCCTGCGCGTTCGCTCCGCTGCACGGCCGGGCCTCGCTCGCGCTGATCCGGATGGCGCAGGCCCGCTATCCGGCCCTGCCGCAGGTCGCCTGTTTCGACACCGCCTTCCATGCGGGGATGCCCGATGTCGCCAAGGCGCTCCCGATCCCGCGTGCGTATCGTGCGGACGGGGTCCGGCGGTACGGGTTTCATGGGCTTTCGTGCGAATCTATCCTCCGTCAGCTGGGGGACGACATGCCCGCCCGGCTGGTCATCGCCCATCTCGGCAATGGTGCCAGCGTGACGGCGGTGCTGGACGGCCGCTCGATCGATACCAGCATGGGCCTGACGCCGTCCGGCGGCGTCGTAATGGCGACGCGAACGGGCGATCTCGATCCCGGCGTGCTGCTCTTCTTGCTCCGCGAAAAGGCCATGCCTGCCGCGGCGCTCGCCACCATGATCGATCATGCGTCCGGGATGATGGGAGTCTCCGGACTATCGAGCGACATGCGGCGGCTGCGCGATGCTGCTGCGACGGATGCCGATGCGACTCTCGCGATCCGCATGTTCCAACGCTCGGTCTGCAAGCAGGTTGCGGCGATGGCGGCCTCGCTTGGCGGCATCGACATACTCGTCCTGACCGGCGGCATCGGCGAGAACGATGCCGCCACTACGCAAGCGATCCGCGATGGCCTGGCGTGGCTGCCGGCGCTTCGGATCACGACGATCCCATCGCAGGAGGACGAGCAGATCGCGCTACATGCCGCGTGGCTATGTTCGGGTAGCAAGCCTGACCATTTCCTCTAGGTATTTTCCGAGGGCCGACGCCGTACCGGCTGGGGGATAGCTTTCAGTCACGGTATCCCACCGGTCGGTCACCGCTTCCTGCGGGGCTCGAAGTCGGGCGACCGCCAGGAAGTTATGATGGAAGCCAGGAAAGCCGAGACCGCCTACCTTCGGCGACGCGTGTCGGACTCGCTGGCGATGGCGGCGTCCGCTGCCGAGTCCTGCGCCCAGATCGCGCATCTGACGCTCGCGAGACTGTACGGCGAGGCGATCGATACGCCGGTGGTGCTGCCGGGGCGTCCATCGTTCCATGCGCTGTTTTCGGAAGCGGCTACCGCAGAACGAGCGTTTCCATCCGACCGTGCCAGTTTTCCGCAAACGGTGTTCATGATCCGCGATTTAGCGGAGGATGAGAAGCAACTGTCGTCCGCGCTCCTGTCGTGACGCCGGTCGGCGTGAAACGCTTGAGCCGCGCTCAACGGCGGTTCTGACTCAAGGCACCGGCTGCATCGACTATCCGCGAAGGTCGGGCCTTCGTCCGCAACGCGGCACGGATCAGCATGAACCCCGGAAGCAGCGGCAACCACAAGGTGAACACGCGCAGAAGCAGCGTGGCAGCGAGAGCGGCCTCGAGCGGAACGCCCATCAGGCTCAGCATGCCGGTCGCGCCGGCTTCGAACGTGCCGAGCCCGAGCGGTATCGGCCCCAGCGTCGCGACCATCGACGCTGTCATCACCGCGACAAAGGCCACCGGGAACGGAACGTCCTGCCCCAGTGCCCGGAAACAGACCATCAGGCTCGCCGAATCGGCCAGGAAAACGATCCCGTTCACGGCTGCGGCGCGCGCGATCAGGCCGCGATCGGCGAGCAACTTGCCCGGCGCCTCGCCGACGATCAGCACGAGACCCCGAACCACCGCGAAACGGGCGAGCATCGGCGACAGTGGATGCCGTCCACGCCAGCGGATCCAGACAGCCAGCCCGGGTATGGCGAGCGCGACGACGAGAAACAGCATCACGAAGCCGCCGATCCAGAGCGACGCAAGTCCCTTGCTCCAGAGAATGGCCAGCATCGCCAGCGCGCATACGCAATAGGCCGCATAGAAGCCGGTCATCGACACCAGCAACGCGGCCACCGCAGCACCCCGCTTGACCCCGAGCCCGGTCAGCCGATCGACGACGAACATGTTTCCGCCCATGCCGGCGACGGGCACGACCTGGTCCGCGAACAGCTTGCCGATGGCGATCGGATAGAGCCGCCGGAATGGTTGCGGCGTGCCGGCAGCCGCCAGGACGATCTTCCAGCCGGCGGCGACGCAGAGATAGGTCACCGCCTGTAGCGCGAGCGCGACGAGCAGCCATCCCGGGCGCGCGCTGCGGAGCATTGCCGCGAATGCCTGCAGATCGCCGATCCGAACGACCGCACCGACGACGAGCGCGATCGACGCGATACCGAGGATCCAGCCCGTATGCCGCAGGAGACCACGACGGATCGACGTCAGGATGGTCACGCCAGGCGTGCCACGCGAGCGCGTGGCTGCCGGCGGGGCCTGCGACGAAGGTGGTCGAACAGGAATGTCTTCAGCAACTCCGCAATCACCAGATAGGCGGCTGTGACGCCGCCCAACGCTAGCATGATGCGCCAGGGCGGTGCGACGAACCCGAACCAGGTGGCGGCCGGCGTGAAGGGCAGCGCCATCGCGACCAGCAAGGCGCCCAGCGACGATGCCGCCAGCGCCGGACGGGGCAGGTCCGCCCAGGGCCGGCCGTTGGTGCGGATGATGAAGATCACCAGGATCTGCGTCGCCATCGACTCCAGGAACCACGCCGTGCGGAACTCCGCCGGCGCGACGTGGAAGACGAGCGAGAGGCCGGCAAAGGTCAGCAGGTCGAAGGCGGACGACAAGGGTCCCATGACGGCGGCGAAGCGGATGAGCGCGCGCATGTCCCACACCTGCGGCCGCGCGACCGCTTCGGGACGGACACCGTCGAACGGGATGCCGATCTCCGACACGTCGTAGAGCAGGTTGTTGAGCAGGATCTGCGTCGGCAGCATCGGCAGAAAGGGCAGGAACAGCGACGCCGCCGCCATCGACAGCATGTTCCCGAAGTTCGAGCTGGCACCCATGCGGACATATTTCAGGATATTGGCGAACGTCCGCCGCCCCTCCTCGACCCCGTCGGCTACCACGCCCAGGTCGCTGTCGAGCAGGATCATGTCGGCCGAGGCCTGCGCGACGCTCGCCGCGCCCTCGACCGACAGGCCGATATCGGCGAGCTTCAGCGCCGGCGCGTCGTTGATGCCGTCGCCGAGATACCCGACCACCGCGCCGCCTGCCTGCAGCGCGCGGATCAGTCGCGCCTTCTGGTCGGGCGCCAGCCGGCCATAGGCGTCGATGCCGCGCACCTGCACCGCGAGCGCGTCGTCGCTGAGCTTCGCGATATCGGCGCCCGACAGAACGCGCTCGGTCGCGAGGCCGACTAGCCCCGCCAGCCGTCCGACCACGACCTGATCGTCGCCCGACAGGATCTTGAGCCGGATGCCCGCCGCCTTCAGACGCGCCACCGCGGCTTGCGCGGTCGGTTTCGGCGGGTCGGCGAACGCGCACAGCCCTTCATAGACCATGTTCGTCTCGTCACCGGCCTCGGGCGCGTGCGCGGTGCCGGTCCAGGGGCGCGATGCGATCGCGATGGCGCGCAGACCCTGTTCGGCAAGCCGGCGGACCTGCGCCAGCACGGCCTCACGCGCTGCCGGGTCGAGGCCGCCGCCCCGCGACGTCGCGCACGCCGCCAGTACCGCCTCGGGCGCACCTTTCGTGATCAGCACGAGTCCATCCGGCCCCTTGACCAGCACGGAGCCGAGGCGACGATCGAAATCGAACACGCTCTGCGCGGCGAGCGTCCAGCCATCCGCCGCCTGCGCCGAAGCGGCGACGAGCGCCACGCCGAGCGCGCCATGATCGCCGCCGAGCGCGGCCGCGATCGCGCCCAGCCTGGACGGCTCGGGATCGTCCGCACCCGATGGGACAATGCTTCTGGCGAGGCTGATCTCGGCCGAGGTCAGCGTGCCGGTCTTGTCGGTGCACAGGATCGTCATCGCACCGAGATCGTGGATCGAGGCGAGCCGCTTCACGATCACCTTGCGCTTCGCCATCCGCATCGCTCCGCGCGAGAGCGTGACGGTCGTGATCATCGGCAGCAATTCGGGCGTGAGGCCGACGGCGAGCGCGACCGCGAACAGCAGCGACTGGAGCAGCGGCCGGCCAAGGAAGATGCTGGCCGCGAGCACGACGACGACCAGCGCCAGCGTCAGGCGCGTCGTCAGCAGGCCATAGGCGTGGAGATCGCGCTCGAACGGGGATGGTGCCTGCGCGGTTGCGAGCGCCGCGGCGGCCGACCCGAACAGCGTGTCGCGTCCCGTGCCGACGACCAGCGCGGTCGCCGTTCCGGTCTGCGCGACAGCACCGCGGAACAGGGCGTTCGTCGCCTCGCCGGCGGTCGTACCCGTGACGATCCCCGGTCGCTTGTCGACCGGATAGGGCTCGCCCGTCAGCGCCGCTTCGTTGGCCGTAAACGCGCTGCTCTCCAGGATAAAGGCATCGGCGGGGATGATATCGCCGGCCTGGACGCGCACCACATCGCCGGGGACGACGGTATCGATCGGAACCGCGACGAAGGCACCATCGCGCCGAACATTCGCCGATATGGCGACTGACTGGCGCAGGATCTCGGCCGCGTGGACTGCTCGACCCTCCTGGTAGGTGTCGAGCAGGACCGAGAAGGCGAGGATGAAGACGATGATCGAGCCGCCGATCGCATCGCCCGTCGCGGCCGACACGAATCCGGCGGCGAGCAGAATCAGGGACAGCGGCTCGAGCAGCCGCCGCGCGATCGCGCGCAATGGCCCTGTCCGTTTCTCCACACCGTCGCTGTTGAGGCCGTGGGACTTCAGCCGTGCCGCCGCCGCCGCCGTGCTCAGGCCGTCGCGCGTGCTATCGAGCTTGCCAAGCATCGCCTCGACCGACTGGGTCCAGAACGGTGCCGGCGCCGGGGCCGGCTCCGGGGCCTGCTCAGCGTGGGGATCAGCTGTCATCGGGGAACGTCGGAATCCGGTTCATGCCGCTGCCGCGAGGCCAAGGCCGCGAACGCCTTCGATCATCTTGATCAGCACGGCCTGGGCGTCGCCATAGACCATGCCGCAATTCTCGCCGTAGAACAGCGTGTTGACGATGCCGGCATAACCCTTGCCCTCGCCGCGCTTAACGACGAACACCTGCTTCGCCTTGTCGGCGTCGAGGATCGGCATGCCGAAGATCGGTGATGCCTTGTCGGTCCGTGCCGCCGGATTGACGACGTCGTTCGCCCCGATGACCAGGACGATGTCGGTCGCGGCGAAATCGTCGTTGATGTCCTCGAGCTGGAAGATCAGGTCGTAAGGCACGCCTGCCTCGGCGAGCAGGACGTCCATCTGCCCGGGCATCCGACCCGCGACGGGATGGACCGCGAACCTGACCTTCACGCCGGCGGCCTGGAGCAGCTTCACGAACTCGTAGAGTTTCTGCTGCCCTTGCGCGACGGCCAGACCATAGCCGGGGACGATGATGACGCTGGCCGCATAGCGCATCGCGATGCCCGCATCGCTCGGGTCCATCGGCTTCAGGCTGCCGGTGATCGCACCCTGTTTCTGCCTGGTTGTCGGGCCGAAGTTCGTGAACACGACGTTCCCGACCGAGCGGTTCATCGCCTTGGCCATCAGCAGCGTCAGCAGCAGTCCGGCCGCGCCGACCACCATGCCCGCGACCATCAGCGCCGGGTTCTGGAGGACATAGCCTTCGAGGCCGACGGCGAGGCCGGTGAAGGCGTTGAAGATCGAGATGACGACCGGCATGTCCGCGCCGCCGATCGGGAGCGTCATCAGGATGCCGAAGACCACCGCGCTCGCAAAGAAGATCGCGATCGCGGTCTGCCCCGCGATGACGGGATCGACGAGGCCGATGGTCGTGGCGACGATGTAACCCCCTATCGCGATGGTCAGGAGCATCACGGTGCCGTTGAGGATCTGCTGGCCGCGGAGCCGCAGCGGCTTCTCGATCATGCCGTCGAGCTTCGCCCAGGCGATGATCGAGCCCGAAAACGAGATCGCGCCGATCAGCGCGCCGAGCAGCGTGACGATTAACTGGGTTGTGCCCGCCGCCTTGCCGCCGAGCAGTTCGACGCCGGCGATCGCACCCGCCGCGCCGCCGCCCATCGCGTTGTAGAGCGCCACCATCTGCGGCATCGCGGTCATCGCGACCTTGCGCCCGCTCCACCACGCCAGGCCGCCGCCGATCGCCAGCGCCAGCAGCGCCAGCGCGATGTTCACCGGCAGATGCGGCCGGGCGGCAGCATTCACATCGAAGGCATAGAGGAAGCTGGCGGCGATCGCGACGAGCATGCCGATCCCTGCGACCGCGATGCCCGAAGGCGCTGTGACCGGGGACGACATGCGCTTCAGCCCGAACAGCAGCAGGAAGGCGGCGATCAGCCCGGTCGCGCCGACGACGAGCATGGCGATGGTGGCGAGCATCTCAGCCCTTTCTGGCGCGACGCGCGCGCTTGGCGGGGTGGGGTCTGGCGGTGCTGGGCTGGAACATCGCAAGCATGCGGTCGGTGACGGCGTAGCCGCCTGCCGCATTGCCCGCGCCGAGCAGCACGGCGAGGAAGCCGATGACCTGCTCCTGCGTCGTCGTGGCGTTCAGGAGCGCGAAGATGCCGCCGACCACGACGATGCCGTGGACGAAGTTCGATCCCGACATCAGCGGCGTGTGGAGGATCGCCGGGACATGGCCGATGATGACCCAGCCGGCGAAGCCCGCAAGCATCAGGATGTAGAGCGCTGAAAACCCGGTGATGGCGAGGTGCATGTCATTCTGCCCGATCGTGGCCGCTGCCTGCGACGGCGAGTGTTTTGGGTGCGACCTCGGGTTGGGATGGCGATCCGCCATCCTGCATCCGGCCGTCATGCGTCAGCGCGGTCCTGGCCAGCATTTCGTCCTGCCAGTCGATCGTCACGATGTTGTCGCCCATCATCAGCGCGAGCAGGTTGTACTGGTTCTTCGCATAGAGGACGCTCGCATCCTCGGCGATCAGCGACGGCACATTCAGCGGTGCGACGATCGTCACCGCGCCGATCTCGATCGTCTCTCCGGGGCGCGTATCCTCGCAATTGCCGCCGCCCTCGGCGGACAGATCGACGACGACCGCGCCAGCCTTCATGCCGCGCAGTTGCGCCACGCTGATGAGCCTGGGCGAGGGCTTGCCGGGTATCGCGGCGGTTGTGATGACCAGGTCGGCCGCCGCCAGATGCTGCGTCACGACGTCGGCGACCTTCACCGTCTCCGCATCGGTCAGCGCCCGCGCATAGCCGCCCTTGCCGCGGGCATCGACGCCGGTCTCGACGAAGGTCGCGCCGAGCGACAGCGCCTGCTCGCGCGTGTCGGGCCGCACGTCATAGCCTTCGACGACGGCACCGAGCCGGTGCGCGGTCGCGATCGCCTCCAGCCCCGCGACGCCCAATCCCATGACGAGCACCCTGGCAGGCCCGATCGCGCCGGCGGCGGTGGTCAACTTGGGGAGGATACGCCGCAGATGCGTCGATCCGAGCTGCACCGCATAATAGCCAGCGAGCGCCGACTGGCTCGACAGCGCGTCCATCGACTGCGCGCGGGTGATCCGCGGCACGCGCTCCATCGCAAAGCAAGTGATCCGGCGTTCGATCAGCCGGCGGACAAGTTCGGGTTCCTTCTCAGCGTAGACGAAGCAGATCAGGATCGCGCCGGCCTTCATGGCCGCCACGACCTCGCTATTTGGTGGCTGGACCGCGAGGACGACGTCCGCATCGGCGACCATTGCCAGCCGGTCGGGCATAATCGCCACGTCGCTATAAGCGCTATCGGGCAGCTTGGCGCCGAGGCCGGCGCCGGTTTCCATATGGAGGCGCGCGCCCAGCTTGATCAGCTTGGGCGCGACCGAGGGCACCAGCGCCACGCGCCGCTCGTCGGCGCGCGTTTCCTTCAGGACGGCGACGTTGACATACATCGTTCAGGCGATCGGATCTATGGAATGGCGGAACTTCATCGGGATTTTCCTCGGATCGGGCAGGACCGGGACCGTAGACGGTGAGGCTGCCGTCGCCAGCGTCGGGAACTACCTATCGGTGCCGGCGGGCGCGTCAGGCGATGACGGGCACCCGCCGCATCGCCATGGGCAGTGCGGGTGCCGCGCCGAAGCGGACGACGAGATCGGGCCGCGCGTCGCCGATCCCGAGCCATCGCGCGAACGCCGCACGGACCGCCGGCACCTCGATCGGCTGGTTGACGTGCGCATGGCGCAGGCCGAGCGCGGTCGCCTGGAGCGCGAAACGCTGGAAGCTGCGGCCGACGCGCACCCAATGCTCCGCATCCGCCTTGTCGCCCACGAACACCGCGATGCCCGACGACGACCGCAGCTGCGCCGTGTAGCGGGCGTCCTCCGCTTGCTTCGTGAAGAGCAGCGGGAACAGCCGGCGGCCGAGCCAGCTGGGCACCGTCCGGCTTCCGGTGCAGCCCGAATACAGGCCGTCGCCGCGGCGCATCGCTTCGTCGGCGTTGAACCGCACCCAGTGACGCAATTCGTCGACGAACGCCGGATCGTCCATCTGCCGGTCGTTCGCCGCGATCAGATGCTCGAGCACGCCTTCGCGCCGTGGCCGGTCGAGGATCAACAGAAGCGAGACGCCGTCGATCGCGGCAGCCCGCTCCAGCCGTTTAAGGTCGTCGGCCGCGATCGTGCGGCCGTCAAGAAGAGAGCGGGTGGACTGACGCGCCGGGATCGCGCGGCACAAGTCGACATCCGCCGCCCGCCCGACTGCGAGATCGACGGCGATCCTGCTGTTGGCCGCATCGAACGCAATCGCCGCCGGGTGGCCATTCGCGCTTGCCGCGATCGACAGATTCTCCGCGGCGCATCCCAGGCTGACGAAAAGGTGGTGATCGTCGGGATCGACCACCGGCGTGCGACGGGCAAAATCCGACCCGATCGTTACGCCGCCTTCGGTCAGGGCGAAACGCCAGGGTTGGGTGTTGTGCCCGTTCGCCGCAAGCGTCGCGTAACGGACGAAATCGCGCACGCCCGGATCGATGCCGAGCGGTGCGCGCAGCTTCGCCGTGCCGCCGCGTAGCGATCGATATCATTGCCCGTGCAGCCGGCAAGACCGACCAGTCCCAATCCGGCGATAGTGCCGGTCACGAAGTCCTGTCGATTGTGTATAGCGTGTCAGCCTGTCTGGAGCGATGACGTCACACGGCTCCGATCGTCAGCCTCGCGCGTTCCACCCTGCCCAACCGTAATCGATTGACGCGGCGATCGCCGCCAGGAGCGTCCGGTCGCCGACGTCGTGCTGCAGTACCCTGTCGCCGTGCCGTTCGGCCTCGTGCAGCATCCCACTTTCCGGATGAAGGCCATGGAGGAGCAAGGCCTTTCCCCGCCATCCGCTGGCGCGCATCTGTCGCAAGAGGTCAACGCCGTCGGCTGCGTCCATGTCCAGATCGAGGATGATGCACGGGCAGTCCCTAGATCGAGGATCGGCCAGGATGGCCGCACAGGTCGGGTACGACCTGACGTCGTATTTCTCCGATCGAAGCATCAGCTGCCGCGCGTGGCGGACAGCCGGATTGCCGTCGACGAGGGACACGCCGATGCCTTCCGGTAAAGAAATATTGTGGTCGTCCGACATGCGCTGTTCCTCAAGATAGCCTTGAAGATCGCACGTCGGACCAGGCGCCGTCTTTACGTAATGGGCGAGGGGTTTTCAGGCGGGTGCGGCATCGCCGAGACCCGCGGCGAACGCGATCCGCAGCACATCGGACAGGCTCCGCGCGGACAGCTTTTCCATCAGGTTGGCGCGGTGGACCTCGACGGTCCGGGTCGCGATGCCCAGATCGTAGGCGATCAGCTTGTTCGGGCGTCCGAGCACCATGCCGTCGAGGACGTCATGCTCGCGCGCCGTAAGCGCCGCCAGGCGAACCGCCGCTTCGGCCGCTGCCAGATTGCTGCGATCGTTCCGGCCGGCCTGGCTCAGCGCCTCGTCGATCGCCAGCAGCAGGGCGGTCCGCTCGAACGGCTTTTCAAGGAACTCGATCGCGCCCGCCTTCACCGCGCGAACGGCAAGGGTCACGTCACCATGGCCAGTCAGCATGATGACCGGGAGCATGATGCCCTGTTGCGCGAGCCTGGCCTGAACCTCCAGGCCATCGATCTCGGGCATGCGGACGTCGAGCAGCACGCACCCTTGCGTATCCCGCGTCGTGGTCTTCAGGAATTCGATGCCCGAGGCGTAGGTCCGGACGGCGTGTCCCGCCTTGCGGAGCATGAACCCGACGGATTGGCGGATCGCCTCGTCATCGTCGACGACATGGATCGTGCGCGCCGGGTCAGACATCATCGTCTCCTGCCAGGGGGACGCAGAAGTGGAACTCCGTCCCGCCTTCGCCGCCGGCCTCCGCCCAGATCCGGCCGCCGTGCGCCTCCACGATCGTCCGGCAGATCGAAAGCCCCAGACCCATCCCGTCGGCCTTGGTCGTGGCGAAGGCGTCGAACAGCCGGGCGCGAATATCGGGCTCGATGCCGATGCCCGTATCGGCGACAGTTACCCGTACCCAGCCCGCGCGATCCGGGGCGGTGGCGATCGTCAGCTCCCTGGTCGGGGATGCCGCCATCGACTGGATCGCGTTGCGGATGAGGTTGACCAGCACCTGCTGGATCTGGACCCGATCGACCATGACCCGGTCGAGGCCGGCGGCGATCGTCATCGTCACCGTGATGCCCGCCTCGTGCGCGCCGAGCAGGCCCAGGCTGGTCGCTTCCTCGACCAGCACGTCTAGGCGCTCGGTCCTGAACCCGGTGTCGCCCCCGTCGACAAAGGCGCGCAGGCGGCGCACGATCGTGCCTGCGCGCAGCGACTGGGCGGCCGCGAGATCGAGCGCCTCGGCGATCTCGCACAGCAAGGTGTCGTCGGTATCGCCGATCATCGCACGGGTAGTCTCCAGGTAATTGGCGATCGCGGTCAGTGGCTGGTTGATCTCGTGGGCGAGCGTCGACGCCATCGTGCCCATGGCACTGACCCTGGAGATATGGATCAGTTCGGACTGCAGTTCCTTGACCTTGCGCTCGGTTTCGCGACGGTTGGTCAGGTCGCGCACGAATCCGGTGAAGATGGTCTCCCCGGCAATCGACGCCTCGCCGATCGCCAGTTCCATCGGAAAGACCTGTCCGCCGGCACGCTGCGCCGTCGCGATCCGGACGTCCCCCACGACATGGGGCACGCCGATCGCCAGCAACGCGCGCAGGTCGTGGTCGTGGTGAGGGCTCTCGACCGGCGGCATGAGCATGCCGACATTGCGTCCGATCACCTTGGCCGCGGTGTAACCGAACAGCTGCTCGGCCGCTGCGCTGAACGAGGACACCGTGCCATGCTCGTCCATCACGATCATCGCGTCCGGCACCGTCGCAAGGATCGAGCGCAAATGGTGTTCGCGGCG
>NZ_CAXTII010000064.1:0-16092 GCF_964244235.1 uncultured Sphingomonas sp. | reverse complement strand
CGCGCAGCCCGACAGGAGTGCGACCGCCGGTAGCAGAGCCAAACCGCGCATCACGCCCCCCCAGCCGCCAGCATCCAATCGAGCACGATCGCGTCATAGCCGTCGTCCATCACCTGAAACAATACGTAACGGCCGTTCACCGCGAGCGTCACCATATGCCCCGCCTCGCGCAGCCCGCGGTCAGTACAGCCGTGTCTCGCCGTCATTCTTCGCCACCAGCAGTTTCAAGACGTCTCTCCACGCGCAGGCAACGGGTATCGGCCACCCAGGCCTACGGCCTTACATCGCCCGGTATCGATCGTCCCATCCGGTCGTCGTTTACAAATCGTCAATCTTTGTTCTGACGCGGAATCGCAACAGAACTGTCACGCTGCGGCCGTAGCGCTTCGCCAGTCGGGTTGGTGTGGGGGAAGCGAAGATGAAGACGTGTCATATGCGGGCGCATGCTCGTGGCCTTGCCATGGGTGCCAGCGTCCTGGCGCTGTGCGCGCTCGCCGATCCGGCGCTCGCTTCAGCGCTCGACAAGCCGGTGACGGCTGCGAAGGATGTCGCCACGCCCCTCCCGGCGACCGCCAACACCGACCCGCAGACGCAGACGACCGGCATCGCCGAAGGGTCGGACATCGTCGTGACCGCGACCCGCGCGAACGAGATCGCGCCCGTCACCGCGTCGCTGAAGGAAGCGCAGCCGGCCTCGATCGTCAGCCGCTCCTTCATCGAGGATTCGCTGCCGGCGTCGGCCGACTTCAACCAGATCGCGCTGATCAGCCCGAGCGTGACCAACACCGGTGCCGCGAACGGCGTCGGCCTTTCGGAATCGAAGGCGCAGATTCGCGGGTTCCAGGACGGCGAATACAACGTCACCTATGACGGGGTGCCGTTCGGGGATACCAACGATCCGACGCACCATTCAAATACGTTCTTCCCATCGAACACGATCGAGACGCTGATCGTCGATCGCGGTCCCGGGAACGCCAGCCAGCTCGGCCAGGCGACGTTCGGCGGCAACATCAATCTCTTCAGTCGTGAAACCCGCGAGAACCCTGGGGTGGAACTGAAGGGCACCTACGGCACCTACAACACCTATATCCTGCGCGGCGTGGTGCAGACCGGCGCGATCGACAAGCTGGGCGGCACCGAAATGGTGTTCAGCGCGCAGCATATCGGATCGAACGGTGCGCGGACCTACAGCCCGTTCTATTCGACGAACGTGTTTGGCAAAATCGTTATCCCCTTGGGTCCGAACGCAAAGCTGACGCTGCTCGGCACGTATAACCAGAACAGCTTCAACCAGCCCGACAATGACGGCACCACGCTCGGCCAGGCGGCGCTGTACGGGAAATATTTCAGCCTGAACAACGATCCGAATACGCAGGATTATTACAAGTACAACTATACCCACAAGACGACCGATTTCGAGGTCATCAAGTTCGAGGCCGAACTGGCCCCGCATTCGACGTTCGAGAACCGCGCCTATACGTACAGCTATGACAACGAGACGCTGTCGGGCAACGACGTGACGATCTACGGCACGGCGTTCCCGCTCACCGACGCAAAGGGTAATATTATCGGCACGTCGTCGTCTGCCGATATCGCTGCTGCCGTCACCAAAGCAAATTCGGTCGTCTCCTCGCCGGGTGCGAAAGCGGTTTTTGGCGTGCCCGGCTATACGAAGACCAACAAATACCGGATGTTCGGCGATATCGCCAAGACGCGCCTCGATTTCGGCTTCGGCGCGCTGACCGCGGGCGCGTGGCTCGAATTCTCGAACACCTATCGCCAGCAGCGCGACGTCAACCTGATCGACCTGTCGCCCAACTATATTGAGAAGGCGATCAACCTCGCCGTCCTGCCCGCAGGCACGGTCCAGCCGCCGGCGAACGTCAAGTTCGACCAGAAGAGCCACACGAACCATACCGAGGAATTCGTCGAGCTGGAGCTGCGCCCGATCCCGGGGCTGACCATCACGCCCGGCTTCAAGCATGTCGATTTCGAACGCAAGATCGACGCGCTGTACAATCAGACGACGCGGTACGCGCAGCGTCAGGAAAACACCTACACGGCCAACCTGCCCTTCGCCCAGATCAACTATGCGATCACCAGCCAGCTTTCGGCGTACGGCGAATTCGCCAAGGGCTTCCTCGCGCCGCCGCTCAGCGTGCTGTACGTCGTCAATCCGACCCTCTCGACCGTCGCCCCCGAACGATCGACCAACTATCAGGGCGGCGTGGTCTTCCACGGCCAGAATCTCAGCATCGACGCCGATATCTACAAAATCGATTTCACCAACAAGTTCGCCTCGGTCACGACGCCCAATGCGTCCGACGGGGTCGTCTTCATCAACCAGGGCGCGGTGACGTACAAAGGTGGCGAGGGGCAGATCACCTACGCCTTCCCGCATGGCCTTGCGGTATTCGCCAACGGGTCGCGTAACTATGCGAAGACCGACAACCCGGGACAGCCGCAGCAGCAGGTCGCCAAGGCGCCCGAATGGACCGCGGCGGGCGGCGTGCTCTACAAGAGCGGTCCGATCCGCTTCTCGCTGATCGACAAATGGGTCGGCAAACAATATTTCGTGGCGCCTGCCGGTAATGTTTCCGCAACCACCTTCGACAGCTACAACAACCCCACCTACCAGTCGAAGGGCTACAACACAGCGATCCTTGCGACGAGCTACGAGTTCCGGCGACACATCCGGTTCGGGCTGGAAGTCTACAATCTGCTCGACTCGACCCGCGTGACCAGTATCAGCCAGGGCAAGGCAGCCACGGGGACGAGCGGGGTGAACAGCGTCTTCCCGTACGACCAGTATATTTTCCAGACCGGCCGGCAATTTACCGGCGATATCACGGTGGTGTTCTGATGCGCACGACGATCATGATCGCCGCGACCGGGCTGCTCGCCTTCGCCGCGACCGCCAAGGACACGGCAAAGGCGCCCAAGGAGGCGTCGATGCTGACGGTGGCCGATCTCGATCCCGCCGGTTTCCTGCCGCCGCCGCCCGCCGCCGGCAGCACCCAGGCGAAAGCCGAGCTTGCGGAACTCCATGCGATCGAGACCGACCGCAGCGCGGCCGATGTCGCCGCGGCGCGGAGCGACAGCGACACCAAGAATGCGAGCGTCTTTGCGGAAGCGATCGGTCCGGGCTTCGACCTCGCGAAGCTGCCGCAGACCGCCAGGCTGATGGGGATAGTGCGCGCCGCCGAAAAGGACGCGGCCGACCGCGGGAAGGACGAATTCAAGCGCCCCCGCCCCTGGATCATCGACCCCGGTCTGAAGACCTGCGAACGCAGCGATGCGCCGCTGTCGAGCTATCCGAGCGGCCACACGACGATGGCGTTCTCGATGGGTGCGACTCTCGCGCGGCTGATCCCCGCCAGGGCGCAGCCGATCATGGCGCGCGCCGCGAGGTACGGTCAGAGCCGGATCGTGTGCGAACAGCATTGGCGAAGCGACGTGACCGCTGGCGAGGCGCTTGGCATCATGGTCGCCGAACGGCTGATGGCGAAGCCCGCTTTCGCGGCGCAATTTGCGGCGGCGCAGACGGAACTGGCGGCGGCGGGGGTGCGATAAAGCGGCGTAACCGCATCTTAGGAGGAACCATTCCATAAGGCGACGACCCGCGCCGAAATATGGAATGTCGATGCCAAAGCCGCTGCCCCTGATCGCACCCAATCCGCCGCGACTGAGCGATCATGTCGCGGCGCTCAAGCGGATCGAGGCGTCCGGAATCTACAGCAATGGCGGGCCCGAGGTCCGCGGGTTCGAGGCGGCGGTCACGGCGCGGTTGTTCGGCGGTCGCGGCGCATGCCTGGCGGTCGCCAACGCGACGCTCGGGCTGATGATCGCGATCCGCGAAGCGACGGGGTTCGACGCCAGACCCGGGACGCTCGCGCTGATGCCCGCGCTGACCTTCGCGGCAACCGCACAGGCCGCGGCGTGGACCGGGCTGACGCCGCTGATCTGCGATATCGATCCGGACGACTGGAGCGCGGCCGCGGCGGAAGAGGAACGGCTGCTTCGTCATTACGGCGCGCAGATCGGCGTCGTCATCCCCTATGCGACGTTCGGCAACGCCATCGATATCGATCGATATCGGCGCTACGCCCGCGATTACGGCGTCGGGATCGTCGTGGACGCCGCGGCGTCGCTCGGCACGGTCGCCGACGACGGCACCGCGTTCGGCACCGGCGCGCCGTTCGCGGTCGTCCATTCGATGCACGCGACCAAGACCTTCGCGGTCGCCGAAGGCGGCCTGATCCACTGCGCCGACGCGGCACGGATCGCGCGGCTGCGCGCGATGACGAATTTCGGGTTCGAAAGCGGGCGCAGCGCGACACTGCCCGGCATCAATGCGAAACTGCCCGAGGTCATCGCGGTCCTGGCGCGCGCGAAGCTGGACGGACTGGACGCGACCGCCGCGCACCGCGCGCTGCTGGAGGCGGCGTACCGCGCGCAGCTCGGCGATCTGACCTTGCAACGAGTCGCCGGGCAACGCCGGGCGACGCAGTTCATGCCGGTGCTGTTGCCGGACGATATCGCCGACCGCCGTGATGCCATCGACGCCGCGTTGGCCGGCGCGGGCATCGGGTCGGGCCGCTATTTCAGCCCGCATCTCGGCCAGCAGCCCTGGTTCCGCCGCACCGCGCTGATCGAGCCGACACCGGTCGCGGACGATGTCGCGGGCCGCATGCTGTCGCTGCCGATCACCGATGCGATGTCGGTAAACGATGTCGCGCGAATCACGTCCACGCTTCATCGCGCGGTCCGGGCCGTACGGACGCGCCGCCCGGCGAGCGTCGCTGCACCGAGGATCGCCGAACTCATCGTCGTCGGCGGCGGCCCGGCGGGCACCGCATTGCTGACCGCGGCGGCGAAGAACGGCCGGCTGGCCGATCTCGCTCGCGCCGGTCTGATGGTGATCGACCGCGACGATGCGATCGGCGGCGGTCGGCTTGGTCAGTTCGCGATCACCTCCGATTCCACCGCGCAGACCTTCCTGACCGCGGTCGAGGGCAATCCGCATCCCGACATCGCCGCACTCGCCGACCATCCCGCGGCGCGCGCGGTCGCGGCGCATTGCGGGGTACCGGCTGGCGCGCCGGGCGGGGCGATCGGCGTGCCGCTGGTCGAGATCGGGCCGTTCCTTCGCGCCACCGGCGCGGCGCTGACCGGGATCGTCCGTGATGCCGGCGGCAGCGTGCTGACGGGTCATGTGGCCTTGCGCGCCGAACGCCGCGGGGACGGACTATGGAATGTCCGGCTGAAACGGGCGGCCGACGGGCTTGAGATCGACCAATTGGCGCGCAACGTCGTCATCGCCACCGGTGGTCACCAGCCGATCGACCGGCTGGCGGCGCAGCAGGTCGGCTGCGCGCGCCTGATCGACCTGGCGGATGGCCGGTTGTTGCAGTCCGACGAGGTCCTGTCGGTCGGCGGGTTCGCGCGTGTCGCCGATCTCGTCTCGACGTGCCGCGCGCCGCGCATCGCCGTCATCGGCGGATCGACGAGCGCATTGACGACGATCGCGCTGCTGTTGAAGGGCAACCCTCCACTGCCGCTTGGTGCGGACGCGGTCACGTTGCTGCATCGCCGCCCCCTGCGACCCTTCTACCCTTCCGTCGAGGCGGCGCTGGCGGAAGGGTTCACCGATTTCGGACCGGACGACGTCTGCCCCGTCTCGGGTTTCGTCTACCGGCTGGGCGGTTTCCGGCTGGAGGCGCGCGACTTGGTCCTGCGGATGCTCGGCGTCGATGGCCGCACGCCCGATCCGCGAGTCACGCGTCACCGGATCACGGGCGACGAGGATGCGGCGGGACGCGCGGTGATCCGCGATGCCGATCTGGTCATCGCCGCGCTCGGTTATCGCCCCCACGCGCTGCCGGTGCATAGCGAGGACGGCACGCCGATCGCGCTCGCCGCCACGGCGGGCGGTGCGATGGTCGATCCGCATTGCCGCGTACGCGCCGCCGACGGCACGGCGATCCCGGGGTTGTACGGCATCGGTCTGGCCGCCGGGTTCGTCCCCTGGGGCAGCCTGGGCGGCGAGGCGAGCTTCAGCGGTCAGGCCAACGGGCTGTGGCTGTGGCAGAACGATGTCGGATCGATGATCATCGACCAGATCCTCGGGCACGAGGCGCGGGCCGCCGCATGACCGCGCTCGCCGCCCGTCCCGCCGATCCCGCGGTCAGCATCGTCATGGCGGCGTATAACGGCGCGGCGTTGCTGCCGCCGACGCTGGCGAGCGTGTCGGCGCAGACCCTGGGCGATTTCGAATTGCTGGTCGTCGACGATCGGTCGACTGACGATACCCGCGATATTGTCGCCGCCTGGCCCGATGCGCGCGTCCGCCTGATCGCGCTCTCCGAAAACGGCGGACCGGTAAACGCGCGCAACCGTGCGGTCGCCGAAGCGCGCGGCCGGTTTATCGCGGGGCTGGACCAGGACGATCTCTGTCGGCCCGACCGGCTGGCGCGACAGGTCGCCTATCTGGACGCGCACCCGCAGATCGTGCTGGTCGGGGCCAATGCCGACAATCTGTACGGCGATACGCTGCGTCCGCCCACCTATGCGCCGATCACCACGCCGGCGCTCGTAACATGGTTGTCGTGGATCGAAAATCCGCTCGTCTGGTCGTCGGTGATGATGCGCGGCGACGCCGCGCGCGCGCTGTCCCCCTTTACCCGGCCCGATCTGTCCTGTGCCGAGGACTTCAACCTGTATCACCGCATCCAGCAGGCCGGCGGCCTCGCGCGGATCGACGATGTGCTGCTCGCGTATCGCCAGCATCCCGGCGGGATGTCGAAACGCTATGCGACGCTGATGCACGCCAGCGCCACCCGCGCGCTGGCGGAGTTTCACGGCCCGATCCTGGGCGACCATGCGGACACGATCGCGGCGCTGCTGGTCCGGCACAATATGGGCAAGCAGCCCGTCCCCGATCGCGAGACCTTGTGGATGCTTGGCAACGGAATCGCAACGCTGCAGACGGCGTTCCTGGCGTCGCACCCCTGCTACGCGACGGATCTGCGGCTGATCCGGTGGGAGACCGCGCTCCGCTGGGGCGGCATCGGGCGCGCCGCCCTGCGGACGGGGAGCGTCGGCCTGCACGAGGTACTGGCGGTCCGGCCCGACCATCTGGGTCTGGGCTATGCGGGCATCGATGCGCTGATGTGGTCGGCGATGGTCGGCGGCGGTCGTCGCGGTCAGGCTTTCGTGGAAAAGATCATCCGCCCGGCCCCGAGCCGCGCGAACACCTGATCCAGATCGCCCTCGCCGACCGCGAAACAGCCCTGGCTTCGACCGAGCATCCCGTGGGTACGGAGCATGTCGGGGTTCGAATACCAGGCCGAATGCACGACGATGGCACGCGACAGCGCGTTGCTGTTGGTCGGATCGAGCCCGATCAGCCGCTGCGACCGGCCATGTTTGCCGACATAATAATCCGCGGTCAGGAAGCTGCCCTCCGACGACGCGTTCGAACCCGGATCGTTCGAGAACCGCTTCAGGAAACCGGTATGCGTCGGATCCGATCCGCTGCCATGTGCGACCAGGAACGAGGTGCTGTGCCCGCTTTGCAGATCGACGAGATGGAACCGGGCCTGCGCCGACGACGCGGCGAAATCGGCGATCGCGATCCGGTCGCGGTGCTGGACAGCATTGCCGTGCCGATCGAGCGCGGCGAGCGCATGGCGGAACACATCCGGACGGACGACCCGCGGCGATGTGGTCACCACCGGTTGCATCACCCCCGCATTGGGAATCGGCGGTTGCGACAAGGGGCGGAGATCACGTGCTGTGATCCGGTGAGCAGCCGCGAGCGGCCCCGACATCACCAAAGCGCCCGTCAACGACAGACCGCCCCGCAGCAAGGCGCGCCGCGACCGTACCGAATCATGATCGATCATCGAAATTCCCGAAAGCCCGATTGATCCCCCACATCGCGTATAGCGCAGCAGGGCTGAATTTCTGCCACGTTATCCGTCGCTTGCGACCCCGTTCCCGGCTTTCGCCGCGTTCGGCGAACGCTTCGTCGCGGATGGCACGCAATCGACGGTCGCGCGTTTGGCGGGAAACGAATCGATCCATCGGAAGGGAAGGTCAATGCGGCACTTTTCAATCGCGCTCGGGATCGCTTCGATGGCGTTCGCGGCCGGGCCAATTCAGGCATCGGCCGCGACCGGCAGCGCGGACGCGGTCGAGGCCGCCGCCGCGGCATTGTCCGCCAATCAGTTCGTGTGGAACGACACCGGCAGCGGCGAACCCGTCAGCATCGTCGTCAGCCTGGGCACGCAACAGGCCTTCGTCTATCGCGGCCAGCGATTGGTCGCCGCCTCGACGATCTCGTCGGGCCGGGACGGGAAGGATACACCGACGGGCAGCTACACGATCCTGGAGAAGGACGTGGATCACCGGTCCAACCTGTACAATGCGGCGCGCATGCCGTTCATGCAGCGGCTGACCTGGGACGGGGTGGCGATCCATGCGGGCAACAATCCCGGCTTCCCCGCGTCGCATGGCTGCATCCGCGTGCCGATGGCGTTTGCCAGGAAATTGTTCGCGATCACCGATGTCGGAACGATCGTGGTCGTCACGAACGACGCGATCGACAGCCGCAACCCGCCCCTGCCGGTATTCGCATCCTCGACGGACACCGAGACGCAAGAAGCCAATGCCGCGAGTCTGAGCGGCGCACATTGACCAGATCACGAAAAACCCGGCGGATCGACCGCCGGGGTTTTGTCTGCGCCGGATCGAAGCGAGCGGAGGCTATCGTCCCGTCAGGCGCGCCGGCCGGTGATGAGCTGGAACAGGACCACGATGACCGCGACGACGATCAGGATGTGGATCAGGCCACCCGCGATATGCAGCGAGAAACCAAGTGCCCACAGCACCAGCAGAATGATTGCGATCGTCCAAAGCATCGAGTGACCTTCCCTTTTGACCCCGAGCCTTGCGGCAAACCCGCCCGGCTTCGCACGAACAACAAGACGCGAAGCAAAGCGTTCCCGCAAGGTCTCCGCACCGCAGGTTAATATCTTTCCGCTACGGGTCAACCCAGCCGGCATGGCTTGATCGCGGCGGGTTCTGGGCGCGGTCCGGTGGCGCGGAATTCTGCCAGATACCCACCGGCGGACGGCATGTCCTGCACCGCGACCTCCTGATATCCGACCGCAGCGAATTCGCATTTCAGGAGCGCGGGGGGCGTGCCGTGATCCTGCGTCGGGCGATCCGCATCGACCACCACGATCAACCCGTCGGGCTTGAGCGAAGGCCGCATCCGCCACAGGAATTCATAGGGCCGTTCGATCTCGTGATACATATGAACCATCACGACCCGGTCGAAACTGGCGGGTGGCAGCCGCGGGTCCGCGGGCGACCCCAGCCGGACGCTGACATTGTCCAGCCGCTCGCGCGCGACCCGGTCCGCCAGCGCGTCGCGGACGTTCGCGAAGATGTCCTCCGCCAGTACGCGCCCGTCCTTGCCGACGCGCGCGGCGAGGCGGATGGTGTAGTACCCCTCGCCCGCGCCGATGTCCGCGACGGTCATGCCGGGTTTGATCCCGCTCTTGGCCATCACGTCGCCCGCCTCGTTGACCCGGTCGCGGTCCTCCTCGGTCGACCAGCGCGCGGAGACGATGTGCGCGACCGGGCGATCGGCGGCGGGGAACGGACCTGGCAGCTTGGGATCGTGCCTGATGAGCGCGGACGATCCGTCGCAGGCGGCGAGGAGGAAAAACGCCCCGAATACCGTTCGTTTCGAGCGCAGTCGAGAAACCGGCCCCGAGCAACGTCCAACGTTTCTCGACTGCGCTCGAAACGAACGGAAAGGCATCAATCCACGTCCTCCACCTCGGCGACTTCGCCGGTCACGCGTTGCGACAGCGCCGCCGCCATGAACGCGTCGAGATCGCCGTCGAGCACGTCGGAGGGACTGGTCGAAGTGACGCCGGTGCGCAGGTCCTTCACCATCTGGTACGGCTGCAGCACGTACGAACGAATCTGATGCCCCCAGCCGATATCGGTCTTGCCCGCATTCTCGGCATTCGCCGCCGCCTCGCGGATCGCAAGTTCGCGCTCGTACAGCCGCGCGCGGAGCTGGTTATACGCCTCCGCCTTGTTCTTGTGCTGCGATCGCTGGTTCTGGCACTGCACGACGATACCCGTCGGCACGTGTGTGATCCGCACCGCGCTGTCCGTGGTGTTGATGTGCTGACCGCCCGCTCCGCTCGCGCGGTAGGTGTCGATGCGCAGGTCGCTCTCGTTATACTCGACCTCGATATTGTCGTCGACGACGGGATAGACCCACACGCTGGCGAACGACGTATGCCGCCGCGCCGCGCTGTCGTACGGGCTGATCCGGACCAGGCGGTGGACGCCGCTTTCGGTCTTGGCATAGCCGTACGCGTTCTCACCCTTCAGCAGCAAGGTCGCGGATTTGATCCCAGCCTGCTCGCCCGAATGCTGGTCGATCAGCTCGACCTTAAGCCCGTGGCGCTCCCCCCAGCGCGAATACATCCGGCTGAGCATACCGGCCCAATCCTGGCTCTCGGTCCCGCCGGCACCGGCGTTCACCTCGACATAGGTGTCGTTGCCGTCCGCCTCGCCCGCCAGCAATGCCTTGACCTTGTCGCGGTCCGCGCGTGCGGCGAGATCGGCGAGCGCCTGGACGCCGTCCGCCTCCATCGCGGTATCGCCCTCGGCCTCTGCCATCTCGATCAATTCGACATTGTCGCCGAGTTCGCTCTCGATGGCGCGCGTCGCCGCGATCGCCTCGTCCAGCCGGCGCCGTTCGCGCATCACCGCCTGAGCGGCCTTGGGATCGGACCACAAGGCCTGATCCTCGACCCGCGCGTTCAGCTCGTCGAGCCGGCGAAGCGCACGATCCCAGTCGAGGAAGCGGCGCAGCAGCGCCAGCGCCTCGTTGATCGTCTCGACATGGGCCTGCGCTTCGGCGCGCATAATCTGAAACCTTCTGCTACGTCACCCCGGCCTTTGCGCCGGGGCCTCGCTTCTTCACCGCGGGAACAGCGGGACCGGCTCGAGGCCGGGTGACGGATATAGGGTGACTTCCTAGTAAATGCCGCCCTGCTTTTGCAAGAAATCGCTGTCGCGCGGTGTATCGGCGCGCGCGGCGGCGGGGCCGCCCGTCGTCGCCGAAGCCGGCCCGGCACGACGCGCGGCGCGCCGCGGTTCGCTTTCGGGCTTGAACGCTTCCCAGATCACCGCCGGCCTGGGATCGCTCATGTCGGGCCAGGTGCCGAACACCGGCTTGCCGCTGGCGCGGTCGATCCGGACCATGCGGATGCCGGCGGGCGCGCGGAACGGCAGCTTCTCCATGCCGTCATAAGCCTTGGCGGCCCATTGCTTGAAGATCGGCGCGGCGATGGTCCCGCCCTGCGCCGAACCGCCGAGCGGCTTCGGACTGTCATAGCCGATATAGAGCCCGCCGATGAACTGCGGCGTGCCGCCGATGAACCAGACGTCTGTGGGGCCGTTGTTGGTTCCCGTCTTGCCGAACATCGGCCGGCCCAGCTCGTGCAGCGTCACCGCGGTGCCGCGCTGGATCACGCCTTCGGTGATGTGAACCATCTGGAACGCGGTCATCGGATCGATGACCTGTTTGAGGCGTGACGGCGGCCGGGGCATCGCCTTGCCGTTCCAGTCGGGTGCGGTGCACCCGTCGCAGCCACGCCAATTCTCGGGCAGGATCACCTTGCCGTGACGGTCCTGGACGAAATCGATCAGCGTCGGCGCATTGCCGCGGCCCTGATTGGCCAGCATCGCGAACGCGTTGACCATGCGCCCGACGGTCGTCTCGCCCGCGCCAAGCGCATAGGACAGATACGGCGGGAAACTGCCGACGCCCATCGCCTTGATCCGGTCGACGACCTTGGGCATGCCGATCGCCGCGGCGGCGTGGACGGTCATCAGGTTGCGCGACTGTTCGATGCCCCAACGCATCGTGTGCGGTCCCGAACTGCCCTCGTTCCCGAAATTCTTGAAGCATTTCTGGCCGAGCCGTGCGCCCTGATAGACGCAGAACGGCGCGTCCATCAGGATCGTCGCGGGCGACATTCCATTGTCGAGCGCGGCGGAATAGACGATCGGCTTGATCGCCGACCCCGTCTGGCGTTCGGCCTGCTCGGCGCGATTGAACGCCTGGATCCGTGCGTCGAAGCCGCCCTGCATCGCCAGCACCCGCCCGGTCGACTGTTCCTCTGCGACGAACCCGCCGGACACTTTCGGTATCGCGCGGAGCGCGAAGCGCGTGGCACTGCCGCCTTCCGGCGCGACGGCGATGATGTCGCCACGCTTCATTGCGGCATAGGCGGTGCCACCCTTGCCGCGGACGGGCATCGACGCTGCGCCGGCATCCATCGTGCCGGTCTGCCCGTCGGCGAAACCGACCTTCGCCGCGCCGCGCTCGCGCGCGACCACGATCCCGGCGCGCCAGTCCTGGTAATCGAGCCCGATATTGGTGTTCAGCAACGCCTGCAGCCAGTCGTCGCCTTCGATATCGACATGCCGGATCGGCCCGTTCCACCCGCGCCCGCGATCGTAGCGGATCAGGCCGTCGCGCAGCGATTGCGCCGCCAGGTCCTGCAACCGGGTATCGAGCGACGTGCGGACCCACAGCCCGCCCGAATACACGCTGAACGGGCCGTCGTTCGCGGTCTCGCCGAATGTGTCGATCAACTGGCGTCGGACCTCTTCGATGAAATAGCCGCTGACCGCCTCGAACTTGGGCGTCTGGCGTAACACCGCGCGGATCGGTTCGGCATCGGCCCCGGCATATTGCGCCTGGTTGATGAAACCGTTCTTCAGCATTTCCGCCAGCACATAATGCCGCCGCTCCAGCGCGCGGTCGGCATGGCGGAACGGATCGTAATTCGCCGGGCCCTTCGGCAGGATCGCCAGATAGGCATATTGCGCAAGGTCGAGTTCGGGCAGTTCCTTGTCGAAATAGGCGTGGGACGCCGCCTCGACCCCGAACGCGTTGCGGCCGAGCGCGATCTGATTGAGATACAGTTCGAGGATCTGCTGCTTGGTCAGCGCATTCTCGATCTTGTAGGCAAGGATCGCCTCCTTCAGCTTGCGCGAATAGCTCGCCTCGTTGCCGACCAGCAGGTTCTTCGCGACCTGCTGCGTGATCGTCGAGGTGCCGCGCGGCGTGGCACCGTGCGCGATCCCCTGATAGGCGGCCCGCGCGACCCCGCCGTAATCGACGCCGTGATGTTCGAAGAAATTCTTGTCCTCCGCGGACAGGAACGCATCGACCATCAGCGGTGGATATTCGGCATAGGACAATTCGACGCGGCGTTCGCGCGCATAGCTGTGGATCGGCGCGCCGTCATTGCCGCGGACATTGGTCGGCAGCGGCGGTTCGTATGCGCGCAGACCATCGACCGAGGGCAATTGGCGGATGACGATCAGCCACAGCAACGCATAGGCAAGTGCGACGAGCAAAGCCGCGACGACCAATAGCTTCACCCACCAGCGCGACCAGGCACCGCGGGTGCGGGACTTCAGAGAAAGGAGAGCATCGGACGCCATGGACTGGCCTGCGCGTCTAGCATGTTCCGGCGAGGGGGAAAGGGGGCCACATCCGTTCGATTAGGACTTCGCTCGAAACGACGGAAGAAATCAACGAGACGCCATCCGCCGCGCGAAATGCACCTCCACCGCGTTCGACACGCTCTGCGCGATCCGGTGGCGACCGTCGTTGCTGTCGAGGAATGCGGCATCGCCGGGGTTCGAGATATAGCCCGTCTCGAACAGGATCGACGGCATGTCGGGGGCCTTCAGGACCATCAGCGACGCCATGCGGTGGAAATTGGCTTTCAACGGCATCAGCGGCTTCGCCTCGCGACCAAGCAGCCGGGCGAAATCGGCGGAGGAATTCATCGTCTCGCGCTGCGTCAGGTCGATCAGGATCGACGATACGTCCGCGGGCGCATCGCCGAGATTCACGCCGGAGATGATGTCCGCCTTGTTCTCGCGCGCCGCCAGCCGTGCGGCCTCCTTGTCGGATGCGACCTCGGACAAGGTATAGGCCGACGCGCCGGTCGCCATGTCCGCGCCCGGCCCCTGCCCGACGCTGTCGCAGTGGATCGAGATGAACAGGTCCGCATGCAGCCGCCGCGCGATACCGAAGCGTTCGCGCAGGACCAGATAGCGATCGTCGTCGCGGGTCAGCGCCACGCGCACCCGGCCGCTCGCCACCAGTTCGTCGCGAATCGCCTTGGCGACTCGCAGGGTCACGTCTTTTTCGCGGATACCCGACGGGCCGATCGCGCCGGGATCGACCCCGCCATGCCCCGGATCGATGACGACCAGCGGCCGCGAATCGTCGCCGGCCACGCGCGGCAGCGGCAGCGCCTTGGCTGGCGGCGGTACGGGAATCGACAATTTGTAGCGCGACGAAGCGCGGTTGCCCCAGTTGAAAGGGAAGAAATCGAGCGGACCGGCGATGCTCGCCGCGACGAAGCGCGCTTCGTCGACGGGCTGCAGCGCCAGCGTCAGTTCGCGCCCGTCGCCGTCGAAGCCGCCGTCCGACACCATCGCCGGTTCGGCGAGGTCGAGGGTGATGCGCGTGCCGTCGCCGTGCCGCGTCTCGCGCACCGCGGTTATCAGGCCCGACGGGCGGACCGCGCCCCCCGGGGTCACACCGGCGACATCGATCGCGATGCGCTGCGGTCCGTCCAGGACGATGCTGGAGGCGTTCGCGACGCGGTCGTCGAAATGCACCACCACGCGCCCCGTCTCGATCGCTATCCGATCGATCGTCGCGGCAAAGGCCGGCATGCCGAACAGGCCCCCAAACACCAAGACAAGGATCGACAACACCCGCCGGCCATGCCGCGGCGCACCTCGTCCGGTCCAGCGAAAAGCCATGTGAACCCCTTTGATCGTCGACTGTTGTCGAGCGGTCGGTCTAGGGATCGGCATAGCAATACACGGTTGCCGGGCGCGGTTAACGCAGCATTCGGCAATAATCTGCCGGCAAGGCGGCAAGGGCGCGCCGGTTGCGGAGCCGCAGTCGCGATGCTACGCATGCGCTGCACCGGTGCATTCGTTCGACAAATTTGGTTCGACAGGATAGCGCCGGCCATCGGCATCCCGTTCGGGACCTGCCAAACAGGTTGACGCTCGCATGACGCATTCCCCTCGTTCGCCCGACCGACCGGCCCTTGCCGGCGGTTCGCATGGCGTGCGGGTGCCGCAGGACGGGTTCGTCCCGGCTGGTCTTCGAGCAGAGGCATATTCGCTAACCACCGGTGGACCCGGCGCCACGCGCCGCCCCGCCTTTTATCATCGCGCGCGACGGCAGCTATCAGGCCCGGCGAGCGCGTGGAGACCATATAATGACCACGCGTATGCTGATCGACGCACGCCACCGGGAGGAAACCCGGGTGGCGGTCGTCAACGGGAATCGGATCGAGGAATTTGATTTCGAAAGTGCCGAGCGCAAGCAGCTCAAGGGCAATATCTATCTAGCCAAGGTCACCCGGGTCGAACCTTCGCTGCAGGCGGCGTTCGTCGATTATGGTGGCAACCGCCACGGCTTCCTGGCGTTTTCGGAAATCCATCCGGATTATTACCAGATCCCCAAGGAGGACCGCGACGCGCTGCTGCGCGAAGAGGCCGAACATGCCGCCGAAGAGGCCGCGCTTCGCGCCGAACATGATGCGGACGACGACGATGCCGACGAGTCCGAAGACGACGATGAGCATTTCGAGGGTGACGGCGGCCGCGATCCGGACGTCGCGGACGAAGCCGATGACGAGGGCGATCGTCCGAAGTCGCGGTCCAGCGGCCAGGACGATCAGGTCGAGGCGCTTCGCCAGCGCCGGATGAATCTGCGCCGTCGCTACAAGATTCAGGACGTCATTCGCCGCCGCCAGGTCCTGCTGGTGCAGGTGGTCAAGGAAGAACGCGGCAACAAGGGTGCGGCGCTGACGTCGTATCTGTCGCTCGCCGGCCGCTACTGCGTGCTGATGCCCAACACGTCGCATGGCGGCGGGATCAGCCGCAAGATCAGCAACGCGGGCGACCGCAAGCGGCTGAAGACGATCATGGCCGAGCTGG
>NZ_CAXTII010000063.1:0-16666 GCF_964244235.1 uncultured Sphingomonas sp. | reverse complement strand
ATGGCCAGGTCTCGATGGGGCAGACGGTCATGAAACCCAATGCGCGCAAGGTGCGCCGGCTTGGCGACGGCAGCGTGATCGGCGGGTTCGCGGGGGCGACCGCGGATGCGTTCACCTTGTTCGAGCGGCTGGAACGCAAGCTGGAGGCGCATCAGGGCCAGTTGCTCCGCGCGTCGGTCGAACTTGCCAAGGACTGGCGGACCGACAAGTTCCTGCGCAACCTGGAGGCGATGATGATCGTCGCCGACAAGGACATCACGCTGATCCTGACCGGCAACGGCGACGTGCTGGAACCCGAGGCCGGGATCGCCGCGATCGGATCGGGCGGCAACTACGCGCTCGCCGCGGCGCGCGCGCTGGCGGATTACGAGACGGATGCGGAGACGATCTGCCGCAAGGCGATGGGCATCGCGTCGGAATTGTGCGTCTACACCAACGACCGGCTGACGGTGGAGACGATCGCGACGACGTAATGCCATCTCCCCTCCCGCGTGCGGGTTGCAGGTCGATCATGCCCCCGGCATGATCTAAATGATGCGGGGCATCATTTACCTGCAACTGGTCGGGGGTGGGCGCTCGCTCTCCTCCAAGACCACCGCCCGCGACGAAGCGAGCGCCCACCCCCAGCCCCTCCCGCGAGCGTGAGGGGAGCGAGTACCGAATGAACGACGCCCTTACCCCGAAGACCATCGTCGCCGCGCTCGACGCGCATATCATCGGCCAGACCGACGCCAAGCGCGCGGTCGCGGTCGCGATGCGTAACCGATGGCGGCGGCAGCAATTGTCCGCCGATCTGCGCGACGAGGTCACGCCGAAGAACATCCTGATGATCGGGCCGACCGGTTGCGGGAAAACCGAGATCAGCCGCCGTCTGGCGAAGCTGGCGGACGCGCCGTTCGTGAAGGTCGAGGCCACCAAGTTCACCGAAGTCGGCTATGTCGGCCGCGACGTCGAACAGATCGCGCGCGATCTGGTCGAGGAGGCGATCCGGTTGGAGCGCGAACGCCGCCGGGTGGCGGTCAGGGACAAGGCCGAGGAGGCGGCGATGGACCGCCTGCTCGACGCGCTGGTCGGCAAGGACAGCAGCCAGGCGACACGCGAAAGCTTCCGCCAGCGCTTCGACGATGGCCATCTCGACTCGGCCGAGATCGAGATCGAACTTGAACAGGCCCCGCAAATGCCGTTCGAAATGCCGGGCGGCGGCGGCCAGGTCGGGATGATCAACCTGGGCGAGATGATGGGCAAGGCGTTCGGCACCGGCCAGAATCTCAGGCGACGCAAGCTGTCGGTACGCTCCGCCTGGGACAAGCTGGTCGAGGAGGAGGCCGACAAGCGCCTCGACCAGGACGATGTCGCCCGCGTGGCGCTGGCGGATGCGGAGGCGAGCGGGATCGTCTTCCTCGACGAGATCGACAAGATTGCGGTCAGCGACGGGCGTGGCGCGTCGGTCAGCCGGGAGGGCGTGCAGCGCGACCTGTTGCCGCTGATCGAGGGGACGACGGTCTCGACCAAATACGGGCCGATGAAGACCGACCATGTCCTGTTCATCGCGTCCGGCGCGTTCCATGTCGCCAAGCCGAGCGACCTGCTGCCCGAGCTGCAGGGCCGCCTGCCGATCCGCGTCGAGCTCAAAGGGCTGACCGAAGCCGATTTCATCGCGATCCTGTCCGACACCAAGGCGTCGCTGCCGCTGCAATACAAGGCGCTGCTCGCGACGGAAGGCGTGACGGTCGATTTCACCGAGGACGGCATCGCCGCGATCGCCCGCGTGGCTGCCGAAGTGAACGCGGCGGTCGAGAATATCGGTGCGCGGCGGTTGCAGACGGTGATGGAGAAATTGCTGGAGGATGTCAGCTTCGACGCGGAGGATCGCAAGGAGCCGGTGACGGTGGACGGGGCCTATGTCGACCGGCAACTGGCGGCGATCGCGCGCAATACCGACCTCAGCCGGTTCGTTTTGTAAGCTATTTCGGCCGCGAATAGCGGACGAACGGCCCGAACCCGCACGACCCGCTCTGGAAATGCGACGAATTGTCGACCGTGGTCGCGATGTCGCCCTGGCATAGCTGGCTGGAGAACGTCTTGGTCACCAATATGTTGTGTCCGCTGCCCCCCAGATCCGAGCAGCCGCCCGACGTATCGCTTCGATAGGCGGTATCGCGCCCGAGCGTGTAGAGGATCGTGTTGCCGTACGAGCTGACCTGTGCGTCGCGGGTGTCGTACTGGGCGATACATGACTGCGGCTTGCCGGGCACGAGCCCGGCGAGACGCCGTTGAAGCTTCGCCTGTTCGCCCGCTTCGCGGTCCGCGGCACGGGCGGTTTCGGCGGGGGTCTGGGTGCAGGCAACCAGCCCGGCGGCGGCGATCAGTGGCAGGATCAGGCTACGCATCATCATCTCCATCGCCCCCGAGCCATATAGCGCATCAACCGCGAAAATTATCCTTGCCCACGCGAATCGCCGCAAAGCTTTCGACGTCGTTCGCCCGGAGGAACGGGTTGGTCGCGCGTTCCTGCCCGATCGTCGTCGGCACCGTCGCCTCGCCGCGTGCCCGCGCGCCGTCCACGACGGTCATCCGCGCGACGATCGCGGCGTTATCGGGCTCCGCGACCAGGGCGTAGCGACCGTTGCCTTGCGTATATTCATGCCCGCAATACACCAACGTCTCGTCGGGCAGCGCCGCATAACGCTGCATGTTCGCGAACATCTGCGCCGGGGTGCCTTCGAACAATCGGCCGCACCCCATCGCGAACAACGTATCGCCGGTGAAGATCGCCGGCTCGGCGGCCAGGTGGAAGGCGATATGCCCGGCGGTATGTCCGGGCACCAGCATCACCGCCGCGACCTGCCCGCCGATCGCGACCGTGTCGCCCTCGCCAACCTGAACGTCCAGCGTCGCGATCTTGTCCGCCTCCGCCGCCGGCCCGGTGATCCGCGCGCCCGCCGCCTTCATCGCCGCATTGCCGCCGGTGTGATCGGGGTGCCAATGCGTCGTCCAGACCTGCCCCACCGTCCACCCGCGCGCCGCGGCGGCGTCGAGCACCGGCTGCGCCTCACCCGGGTCGATCGCGACGGTATCGCGGGTTTCGGGATCGTGGATCAGCCAGGCGTAATTGTCGCCGAGCACCGGCACGCGGACGATCTCGAGCGCCATCCTACCAGGTCCCGCTATTGGGCATCGAGGTCCATGGCTCGGCAGGCACCAGTTGGCCGTTCTGGAGCAGCTCGATCGAGATGCCGTCGGGGGTCTTCACGAACGCCATATGGCCATCGCGCGGCGGGCGGTTGATCGTCACGCCGCCATCCATCAGCCGCTGGCACGTCGCGTAGATATCATCGACCCGGTAGGCGAGATGCCCGAAATTGCGCCCGCCGGCATAGGTTTCGGGGTCCCAGTTATGCGTCAGCTCCACCTCGGCGCGTGCGCGCTCCCCGGGGCCCGCCATGTCCTCGGGCGTGGCGAGGAAGATCAGCGTGAACCGCCCCTTCTCGCTTTCCATCCGCCGCACTTCCTTTAGCCCAAGTAGTTCGAAGAACGCGATCGTCTTGTCCGGATCGCTGACGCGGATCATCGTGTGGAGATAGTGCATGGCGCGTCCCGGCTGCTGTTCGCGCCGAATATAGGGATGCGGGCGGCGTCGTGCCAGCGTCTGCCTGGGCTATCGATGCTCCACGGGCGGCGGCGTGGCGGTCGCCGCCGGTACCATGCCGGGCGGCATGCGGGCGCCGACCGAGGCGGCGGTCGCGGCGGGCACGTCGAACTGCGCCAGCGCACCCGATGCGCTTCTGCCGGCCGCGCTGTCCGGCGACAGACGGACGGCTTGCGTCCAGGCCGCCCGCGCGCCCGGTTCGTCGCCCGCCAGCGCGGACAGATTGCCCGCCTCCAGCTGCACCGCGGCGTCGTCGGACGACAGCTTCAACGCCTGCGCGATGTCCTTGCGCGCACGCGGCTGGTCGCCCATCCGCCGCGCAAGCGTCGCGGACAACAGCCACGCGAGCGGATCGGCGGACGCGTTCACCAGCGCATGGTCGATATCCGTCCGCGCCGTCGGCAGATCGCCGATCGCCACCGACGCGCGCGCATGATCGAGCTGCGCCTCGCCCAGCGGCAGGTCGGTCAGCGCGCCGACCGCGATCGCCCGGTCGATCGCACCGCGCGCCTTGACCGGTTCGCTGGCCGCTAGCCAGGCATTGCCCGCCTCCGCCCAATAGGCGGCGACATGGCGGTCATGCGCGACGACCGCGGCCCGCGCCGCCTCCTCGAACGCCGCTGCCGCCGCCGGCCAGGCGGCGTCCCTGGCGTTGGCAAGCCCGGCACATTCCTGCGCACGGAAGCTGCCGCCCGCACCGCGCCACCGCTCCGCCTCCGCGCGCGCCGCGGCCGGATCGGTCCGGGTCAGGACCAGGCAATGCTGGTAGCGCGCGACGTCCGCGTCGACGGGCCCCGCCTTCGCGGTGGCGGCGGCGAGCAGCAGGGGGACGAGCAGGGTCAAACCAGATCCTCGACCGCGACGATCATGCGCGCGATATCGGCATCGCGCGACAGGCGGTGATCGCCGTCCTTGACGAGCGTCAACTGCACATCCGCTGAACGGATCAGCTCCGCCAGCCGGATCGCGCGCTGATAGGGCACGTCGCGGTCGGCCATGCCCTGGATCAGCCGCACCGGGCAATCGATCGCGATGTCCCCGAACATCAATCGGTTGGCCTCCCCCGATGCCCAGAACGCGCGCGTGTAGAGCGTCGGTTCGGAACCATAGGGATTGGCGCGCGTCAGCCGCCCTTGCGTCAGCAAAAGCATTTTCTCGTCGGTGGTGAAGCCCCAATCGGTGAAATCGGGCGCGGCGGCGATGCCGACCAGCCCGACGACCTGCTCGGCCCGTGCCTTTGCGACCAGCAGCATCAGCCACCCACCCATCGACGATCCCACCAGCACCGACGGCCCCGCCGCGGGGCCGTCCAGCATCGCCAGCACGTCGTCGCGCCAGTCCGCCAGCGTCTGCGCGGCGAAATCGCCTTCGCTCGCGCCGCAACCCGCATAATCGAACCGCAGGAACGCCCGCCCTGCGGCCTTCGCCCAGCCTTCCAGCGCCAGCGCCTTGGCCCCGCGCATGTCCGACGCATAGCCGGGCAGGAAGACGATCGTCGGCCCCGTGCCCTCGGTCAGATGATAGGCGAGCGTCGGGCGCGGCGGGGCGGGCAGCTGGTCGGTCATCGCGCTTCCGCTAGCGCCATCGCACGCCCTGCGGAAGCGCGACCGGCCGATCAGGCGGCGAGGAACGCATCGAGCGCGGCGCGGAAGGCGGCGGGCTGGTCAAGCATCACGAAATGCGCGCTGTCCGCGATCGGCACGAACACGACATGCGGAGCGGTGGCATAAGCGCCCTTGTACAGCGTCTCGCCACGATCCGGCCCGGCGGCGGGCGCGGGATAGACGAGGGTAATCGGCACCGCGATCCGCGGCAGATCGGGACGAAGGTCGGTCGTCATGTCCTCGTACAGCGCCTCGGCCGTGACTCGCGGATCGGCGGCCATCGCATAGGCCTTCACCGCGGCACGCGAGCCGGGCTTCAGTGCCAGGCTGTTCGCGGTACGCTCCGCCGCGTCGGGGTCGGCGGGCTTGCCATAGGTCGCGGCGATCGCGTTGCGCATCGTCTTCGCCTGCGGCTCGACCAGCGGCACCGTTGCCGCCGGTGAGAACAGCAGCCCGATATAGGGGAGCGAATCGACGATCATCAGCCGCGACACCCGCGCCGGATGCGCCCGCGCCGTCATCAGCGCGACCAGGCCGCCCAGCGAATGCCCGACGACCGGTACCGCGCCCGCCTTCTCGCGCGCCAGATACGTATCGAGATCGGCGACGATCCCCTCCAGCAGGCCGGGCGTGATATTGGCCCCCGGCGCATCGCCCGCGAAGCCGTTGATCTGTACCAGATATACGGTGTGCGTCCGCGCCAGATCGGGCGCGACCCCGTCCCACACATAGCGTGGACTCGACAGGCCGGGGATCAGCACGACGGGGTCGCCGTGCCCGATCTTCACGACCGAGATATGCGCAAGCCGCGTTTCCTCCGGCAAGGCGATGGCACGCGCATGGCTCGGCACGGGATGCAGAAGCAGCAACGGCGCGAGCACGCCGGCGGCGATACGGAGCGGCCAATGACGGATCATTTCAATTCTCCCCTGGACGGACTGGCAAAGATGTCTTCGATCGCGCGGTCGAACAATTCGGCGATCCGGAACGCGAGCGGCAGCGACGGGTCGTATTTCCCCGTCTCGATCGCATTGACGCTCTGGCGCGAGACCTGGAGCCGCTCGGCGAGATCGCCCTGGCTCCAGTCACGCTCGGCGCGCAGGACCTTGAGGCGGTTCTTCATGCCCGCGACCGGCGCGACAGCAGAGCGTTCGCGCACGACCCGACGCCGAGTCCCGCGAACCACAGGATCGCGGCGTAATAGGCATAGACATGCGGGACGAGATCGAAATTCTCGAGAAATCCCCAGACGGTCGCGATGCTCAGCGAAAAGCCGGTCGCGATCAGCGCCTGGCGAACGAACCAGTCGCGGATATATTCGTCGGTTTCCTCGACCAGATACCGGCCGATGGCCACGAACATCCCGACGATAGGCAGCGACGGCAGGATGGCGACGACATAGGCCAGCGCCCCGTGCAGCAGATGCGCGACGAACAGCGCGACCGCGCCGAAGAGCAGGAGCGCGTAAACGATGCCGAGCGCGATGATCCGCCGATTGTAGCGCCGCTGTGCCGGATTAACCATGACAAGTATCCCCGTCCTAGAGTCAAGCATGGTTTACACAACGCGTTGCCAGTAGTCAAGCGTACATTACATTATGACTGCGGCGGTTGTCAGGTATCAGGATATATATACGGACGTCAGATCGTCTCGCCCGTCAGCCGCTGGCACAGCATGTCGAGCTGGTCGAGCGTCGAATAGCCAAGCGACAGCGTACCGCCCTTGTCGGCATGCGCGATTCGCACCGACAGGCCGAGCAGGTCGGCGAGCTGCCCTTCCAGCGCGGTGATGTCGGCATTGGGGGCGTCGATGGTGCGCGTGCGCGCAGCCGCCGCCCGTGCGCGCCCCATCTTCATGTCGCGCGCGAGCTTTTCGGTTTCGCGCACCGACAATTGGCGCGCGACGACCTGGTCCGCCAGCGCCTCGATATCGCGCGCCCCGAGCAGCGCGCGCGCGTGACCCATCGACAACGTCCCCTCGACCACGCGGGCCTGCACCGGCTCGGGCAATTCGAGCAGCCGCAACAGATTGGCGACGTGACTGCGCGATTTATGGACGATCTTGGCCAGCGCGTCCTGGGTATGCCCGTAATCGCCCGCCAGCCGCTGATAGGCCTGCGCCTCCTCGATCGCGTTCAGGTCCTGGCGCTGGATATTCTCGACGAGCGCGATCTCGAGCGTTTCGGAATCGTTCAGCTCGCGGACGACGACCGGCACCTCGTGCAACCGCGCCCGCTGCGCCGCGCGCCAGCGACGTTCGCCCGCGACGATCTGATAGCCATGCTGATAGGGCCGGACGACGATCGGCTGGATCAGCCCGCGCGATGCGATCGAGGCCGCGAGTTCGTCGAGCAGCGCCTCGTCGAAGCGCCGCCGCGGCTGGTTCGGATGCGGTGACAGCGACCCGACCGGCAGCATCCGTACACCGGGCGATGCAATCGACCCCGGCATTACCGGCTGTTCGCGCGCGATCTCGCCGAGCAGCGCGTTCAGACCGCGGCCGAGCCCGGGGCGCGCGCGCTTGTCGGTCATGCCGCCTTCGCCGGCACGGGCAGCCGCGCGATGAGTTCGCGGGCGAGCGCGATGTACGCCTCCGACCCCGAACAGCGATGATCGTAGATGAGCGCGGGCAGTCCGTGGCTCGGCGCTTCGGACAGGCGGACGTTGCGCGGGATGACGGTATCGAACACGACACCGCCAAGCACCGCGCGGACATCGATCGACACCTGCTCGGTCAACCGGTTGCGCCGGTCGTACATCGTCAGCGCCACGCCGAGGATCGACAATCCCGGGTTGAACCGCGCCCGGATCCGCTCGACCGTGCTCAGCAATTGCGACAGTCCCTCCAGCGCGAAGAACTCGCATTGCAGCGGCACCAGCAGCGAATCCGCCGCGACCATCGCGTTGATCGTCAACAGCCCGAGCGACGGCGGGCAATCGATCATCACGATGTCCCACCGCGCGCTGGATGCCTTGATCGCCGCATCCAGCCGGTGCGTGCGTGCGTCGAACTCGACCAGCTCGATCTCTGCGCCCGACAGATCGACCGTCGCCGGCAGCAGATCGAGCCGCGGCACCCGGGTCGCCACCGTCGCGGCGTCGATGCTCGACTCGCCAATCAGCACGTCGTAGCTCGATTGCTTGCGGGTGGAATGCGGCACGCCCAGACCGGTCGACGCGTTGCCCTGCGGATCGAGATCGATCAGCAATACGTGCGAGCCAGTCGCCGCCAGCGCGGTCGCGACGTTGATCGCGCTGGTGGTCTTCCCAACCCCGCCTTTCTGGTTCGCCACCGCAATGCAGATCATCGCGGTCTCACTCCGTCCAGGATCAGGATTCGCGACTCGGGGTCGGTGAGGCTTTGTTCCACGTGGAACATGAAATGCCATTTTCCCTCTGCCGCCTGCAGCACGGGATAATCCATCTTGCCCCGGGGAAGCAACCAGCGCGTCGTCGGTGTCGCACAATGATACGCCCAGGCGAGCAAAGCGCCCACCGACCCGACCGCGCGGGCAGAGATCACATCCGCGGTGACATCCACGTTCGCGACCCGGGTCCCGACGACGTTGACGCGGTCGCCCAGTTCCAGTCGATCGACGCAGTCGGACAGGAACTGCGCCCGCCGCTTGCGCGGCTCGATCAGCGTCATCGGCAGATCGGTCGCGATCGCCACCGCCAGCCCCGGAAACCCGCCGCCGGTCCCGATATCCAGCCACCGCCCGCGGGGTGCGAGCGCCACCAATTGCAGCGAGTCGAGGATATGCCGATCCCATATCCGAGCGATCGTCGATGGCGCGATCAGGTTTTGCGCAGCATTCTCCGCGACGACCATCGCCGCGAATGCCTCGAGCCTGGCCTCTGCCGCCGGGCCGAACCGCGTGCGCAGGATTGTCCTGGCCTCGTCCTCCGTCACGCGGCGCGGCGGCGGGCGTGAAGCAGGATCGCCGACAGTGCCGCCGGGGTTACGCCACGGATACGCGATGCCGCCGCCAGGGACGGCGGCCGCGCACTGCCGAGCCGGTCGACCATCTCGTTCGACAATCCCGGGATCGCTGCAAAGTCGATATCGGCGGCCAACATGACACCCTCGTCGCGGCGCAGGCGATCGATCTCCTCCGCCTGACGGTCGAGATACGGCGCATAACGCGCATCTTCGAAGAGTTCGGCCATGACGTCGGCGTCCGCCAGGGTTCCCGCCGGCGCAACGTGCGCCAGGGAGACGCCATCGAAGCGAAGCCATTCGAACGCCGTCCGCCGCGCGCCGTCCAGTCCGACACCGGCCCCGCGATCGACCAGCGCCGACGCCGTGATCGAGTGATCGAGCGCCGCCCGCGCCGCCGCCTTCGCCGCGCGCCGATGCTGCTGATGCGCGATCCGGTCCGGTCCCAGACAGCCCGCCGCGGTCGCAACCCCGCCCAACCGCGTCTCCGCATTGTCCGATCGCAGGCTCAGCCGATATTCGGCGCGCGCGGTCAGCATCCGGTAAGGCTCGGTCACGCCCTGCAGGACCAGATCGTCGATCATGACGCCGGTATAGCTCGACGCCCGGTCGAGAATGACCGGCGTTTCGCCCAACGCGCGTGCCGCGGCGTTCAGCCCCGCCACCAGCCCCTGCCCCGCCGCCTCCTCATACCCCGTCGTGCCGTTGATCTGCCCTGCGCAGAACACTCCCCCGATCGCGCCAAGCGCCAGCCGGTGGTCCAGCGCACGCGGGTCGATATGATCATATTCGACCGCATAGCCCGGCACCATGATGGCAGCCCGCTCCAGCCCGGCGATGCTCGCAATCATCGCCGCCTGTACGTCGCTCGGCAGCGAGGTCGACAGGCCGTTGGGATAGATCAAATGATCGTCCAGCCCTTCCGGCTCGAGGAATATCTGATGCCCGTCGCGGTCGCCGAACCGCTTCACCTTGTCTTCGATCGACGGGCAATAACGCGGCCCCTGCCCGTCGATCGCGCCGGTGAACAGGGGCGATCGATCGAATGCGGCGGCGATGATCGCGTGCGTCGCGGCGTTGGTGCGAGTCACCGCGCAGGACAATTGCGGCAATGCCCTACGCGTCGTCATCGGCGACATCGTCCATGGCTCGGTATCCGATGGCTGCTCCGCCAATGCCCCCCAGTCGATCGTCCGCCCGTCGAGCCGCGGCGGCGTTCCGGTCTTCAGCCGCGCCATCGGCAGGCCAAGCGCGCGCAACTGCGCTGCCAATGGCGTCGCCGCGCGTTCGCCGATCCGCCCGGACTCCTCCCGCTCGTCGCCGCGGTAGATTCGCGCGCCGAGAAACGTCCCCGTCGCCAGCACGACCGTCCGGCCGGCGACGATCGTGTCGTCGGCCAGCACGACCCCGCGTACGGTATCGCCCCGAACCGACAAGCCGACCGCTTCGCCCTCGCCGATGTCGAGACCTGGTTGCGCCGCGAGCATCTTCTCGATCGCGCCCGCGTAACGTCGCCGGTCGGCCTGGACGCGCGGACCCTGAACGGCGGTGCCCTTGCTCCGGTTGAGCATCCGGTAGTGGATCGCCGCCGCATCCGCCGCACGCGCGATCAACCCGTCGAACGCATCGACCTCGCGGACGATATGACCCTTGCCGAGACCGCCGATCGCCGGGTTGCACGACATCGCCCCGACGCGCATGCGGTCGAAGGTGAGCAGGAATGTCCGCGCACCGCGCCGCGCCGCCGCGGCTGCAGCCTCGACCCCGGCATGGCCGGCTCCGATGACGATGACGTCGTACATCGCATTCGCCTAAGGCATCAGCCGCAAGCGGGTCAAAGATGTTCCACGTGGAACATCACTTGCCAAGACAGAATCCCGAGAACAAGGCATCCAGCATTGCTTCGGTCGCATCGATGCCAAGGATCGCCGCAAGCGACCGGTGCGCCCGCCGCAAATGCTCCGCCATCACCAGCGCGTCCGTCGTCGTCGTACTGAGATCATCGCGCGCGGCCGCACACAGTCCACGCTGCCGCTCGCGCAAGGCCACCGCATCGCGGCGTGGCAGCAACGCCGCGGCACGTTCCCCCAGAACCGCCCATAATCGCTCGATCGATCCGACATCGGCCTGCGATACCAGCAGATCGCCCCCCGCGCGCAATCGTCCACGACCGGGCAGATCGGCGCGCGGCTGGACGACGATCGCCGCTTTTCGAGGGGGATCATCGTCGCCGAGCCACACCAACAGGTCTGCCGCCGCCATCGCCGCGGTCGCGCGTTCGATCCCGATCGCTTCGACCGGATCGTCGGTCGCATCTGCCAGTCCTGCGGTATCGGTCAGCAGATAGGCGATTCCCGCCCGCACGACCGGCACCTCGATCCGGTCGCGCGTCGTACCCGATATCGGCGAGACGATCGCCGCATCGCGGCCTGCCAGAAGGTTCAGCAGCGTCGACTTGCCGGCGTTGGGCGGCCCTGCGAGCACGACGCGGATGCCGTCATGCAATCGCTCGACGGGTGGCGCGGCGAGCACCGCATCGATCGCGTCGCCAAGCGCCGCCATGTCGCGCGCGACCGCGGCGAGCACCGCATCGTCGTCCGCCACATCGCCCTCGTCCGAAAAATCGAGCACCGCCTCGACTCGCGCCGACAACGTGGCGATCGCGGCCAGCCAGGCCCGTACCGCTCGACTGACCCGCCCCTCCGCAGCCGCAAGCGCCGCAACCCGCTGCCCCTCGGTCTGCGCGGCGAGCAGATCGCCGAGCCCCTCCGCCTCAGCCAGATCGATCCGGCCATTGGTCAGCGCCCGCCGGGTGAACTCCCCCGATTCCGCCAATCGCAACCCGGCTGAAGCCCCCAGCGCCGCCTCGATCCCGGCCACGACGGCGCGACCGCCATGACAATGCAGCTCGACCAGATCCTCACCCGTCGCGGTCGCCGGACCTGGAAACACCAGCACCAGCGCATCGTCCAGCGCCTGGCCATCCGCCGCCCGCAACCGCCGTAATCCCGCACGGCGCGGCGGCGGCAAGGGCCCCGCCAGCGCGGTCGCGGCCTCGACCGCGTGCGGTCCGCTGATCCTGACGATCGCGATCGCGGCGGGTGGACGCCCACTCGACAGCGCGAAGATCGTGTCCTGCATCGGCCGTGCGAATCAGCCGCCGGTCCGTGCGGCCGTGCCGTCCATCAGCCGTTTCCAGAATTGCATCCCGGCCTCGCCCATCGGCGACCAGTTGCGCATCATCGACTCGACCATCTCGGGCTTCACCCCGCCCGCCATCGTATCGAGCAGCATCCCGGTATAGCGTTCATGGACGACGGTCAGGTCCGGCAACCCGATCGCGGCGCGCGCTTCTTCGGGTGTGCATTCGATCTCGACATTCAGTTTCATCGGCTCTGCCCCTCTATCCTCATACCGTCACGCTATGCGCGTCCGGGCGACCCGATCGCAAGCGGCGTCCGAATCAGAACATTGTCAGCACGCCGACGGTCGGATCGGTCAACCCGTCATGGATCATCCGCACCGCCACGACCAGGATGACGGTCAGGCCGACATAGGCGATCCAGCGATAGCGTTCGATATACCGCGCGATCAGGTTGGCGGCGATGCCCATCAGCGCGACCGACAGCAACAGGCCGAGCACGAGGATGCCGGGATGCGCGCGCGCGGCCCCTGCGACCGCCAGCACATTGTCGAGGCTCATCGACACGTCGGCGAGCGCGACCGAGACCGCTGCCGCAAGGAAGCTCTTCGCCGGCTGCACCCCCGTCGCCTCATGGTTCCCGAGCGCACCGCCGCGGCGGAGTTCACGCCACATCTTCCACGCGACCCATAACAGCAGGATACCCCCGGCGAAGATCAGCCCGATCAGTTGCAGCAACCAGCTGACCCCCAGCGCGAACACGATCCGCAGAACCAGGGCGGCGAGAATGCCGATCATGATGACGCGCCGGCGCTGCGCCGGCGGCAGACCCGCCGCCAGCGCACCGACGACGATCGCATTGTCGCCCGCAAGCACGACATCGATCATCAGGACCTGCATCAGCGCGGCGATCGCCGCCGGGCTGCCGAGGTCGATATAATCCGCGAGCATATGGTGCCAGATGGTGGCCGGGGTGGCAGCGGCGGCAAGGAGGGGGAGGATCATCGGGCGGTGGTAGCGGGATTTGCCGGGAAGCGGAATTCTTCTGCTCCCCCTCCCGCGAGCGGGAGGGGAGACTGACGGAAGGGACACGGGCAAAGCCCGTGTCGTCGGCCGGGTCGTGGACCCGCCGGCCGAACCGAGTGCGAGTCCTGCCGCGGCACGCGGCAGGACTCGCACTCGGTTATTGATTCATGCTGTCGAAGAAATTCTCGTTGGTCTTCGAATCCTTCATCTTGTCGAGCAGGAACTCCATCGCGTCGATGGTGCCCATCTGCATGAGGATCCGGCGCAGGACCCACATCTTGGACAGCTTGGCCTTGTCGACCAGCAACTCCTCCTTGCGCGTGCCCGACTTGCCGACGTCGAGCGCGGGGAAGATGCGCTTGTCCGCCACCTTGCGGTCGAGCACGATCTCCGAATTGCCGGTGCCCTTGAATTCCTCGAAGATCACCTCGTCCATCCGGCTGCCGGTGTCGATCAGCGCGGTCGCGATGATCGACAGCGACCCGCCCTCCTCGATATTGCGCGCCGCACCGAAGAAGCGCTTGGGGCGCTGCAGCGCGTTGGCATCGACGCCGCCGGTCAGCACCTTGCCCGACGACGGCACGACGGTGTTGTAGGCGCGGCCGAGACGCGTGATCGAGTCGAGCAGGATCACGACGTCCTTCTTGTGCTCGACCAGCCGCTTGGCTTTCTCAATCACCATCTCGGCGACCTGGACGTGGCGCTGCGCGGGTTCGTCGAAAGTCGAGCTGACCACCTCGCCCTTCACGCTGCGCTGCATGTCGGTCACTTCCTCCGGCCGTTCGTCGATCAGCAGAACGATCAGGAAGACCTCGGGATGGTTCTCGGTGATCGCCTTGGCGATGTTCTGCAGCATCACCGTCTTGCCGACGCGCGGGGGCGCGACGATCAGCGTGCGCTGGCCTTTCCCTTGCGGGCTGACGATGTCGATGACGCGCGCCGACTTGTCCTTCTGCGTCGGATCGACACAGTCGAGCGTCAGCTTCGATTCGGGATAGAGCGGCGTCAGATTGTCGAAATTGACGCGGTGGCGCACCGCATCGGGGTCGTCGAAATTGACGGTCGTCAGCCGGATCAGCGCGAAATAGCGTTCGCCGTCCTTCGGCCCGCGGATCTCGCCCTCGACCGTGTCGCCGGTACGAAGCCCATGCTTCCTGACCTGGTTGGGCGAGATGTAGATATCGTCGGGCCCGGCAAGATAATTTGCCTCGGGCGAACGCAGGAAGCCGAAGCCGTCCTGCATGACCTCGATCGTGCCGAGGCCCATGATCTGGTCGCCATTCTCCGCCTGGACTTTCAGGATCGCGAACAACAGGTCCTGCTTGCGCAGCGTGGAGGCGCTTTCGACACCCAGTTCTTCCGCCATGCTGACCAGCTCGGCGGGGGTTTTCTTCTTCAGGTCTCTGAGATGCATGGATAGTTTCCGGGCGCTTGGGCGTATCGGTGGAAAGTTGCAGCGCCTGGGAGGCGCTATCGCAGCAAAGCGGGTAAGGCTCAGGCAACGGCGCGGCAGGACGCCGCGCTGGTTTCCTTACCGAACTACGACCCACCTACGCTCAAGTCAAGCGGGTCCGGCCATCCGATGCGAGTCCCGGCCCAGCTGCGCCGGTCCAGGCCGCATTCGGATCAGAACGGCTTCACGATCACCAGGATCACGATCAGTGTCACCATCAACGCCGGTATCTCGTTGAGCATCCGGAGCGTCTTGCCCGTCAGCGTCGGCTTCCCCGCCGCGAGCTTTCGCGCATAGCCGACCGCCCAGCCGTGATAGCCGCTCAGGATCACGACCAGCAGCAATTTGGCGTGGAGCCATCCGAGCCCCGGCTGTCCGCTCGCGATCCCCAGGTTGAGCGCCAGGGCGATACCCACGATCCATACGATCGCCAGCGCCGGCGTCAGGATGATGTGACGGATCTTGGCCTCGCGCGACACCCAGGCGGTGGCTTCCGCAGTCTGCCCGGCGGCCAGCGCCTCCTGATGATATACGAGGTAGCGCGGCAGCATGAACAACCCGGCCATCCAGAAGATGACGAAAATCAGATGCGCCGCCTTCACCCAGTCATAGGCCGCGCCCAGAAATCCCGTCATCGTCCGCTCCTCACGCGCGCCAGCGCCTGTTCGACATGCGCGATCGGCGTGTCCTGCAATATGCCGTGGCCCAGGTTGAACACATGCGGTCGCCCGGCGAACGCCGCAACCACCCGGTCGACCGCATGATCCAGCGTCGTGCCGCCCGCGATCAGTGCCAGCGGATCGAGATTGCCCTGTACCGGCATCCCCGACGGCAGCGAGGCATGCGCCCATTCGGGATCGACCGTCTCGTCCACGCCGATCGCATCGACACCCGTCTCGCGCGCATAGGCGGGCAGCTTGCCGCCCGCACCCTTGGGGAAGCCGATGATCGGCGTGTCCGGATGACGCGCACGCAAGGCGTCGACGATCTTCGCGGTCGGCGCGATGACCCAGCGTTCGAACTGCTGCGGGCTGAGACTCCCCGACCAGCTGTCGAACAATTGCACCGCCTCCACCCCCGCCGCGATCTGTCCGGACAGATAGTCGATCGTCCGCGCCGCGATCGCGTCGACGATCGCCGCGAACCCGGCCTCGTCGCCATAGGCGAAGCGCCGCGTCTCCTGCTGATCGCGGCTCCCCTGCCCGGCGACCATGTATGTCGCGACCGTCCACGGCGATCCGGCGAACCCCAGAAACGTGGTCTGAGGCGGCAGTATCCCGGCAACCGCGCGGACGGCCGCATAGACCGGGTCGAGCCGCGCTACGGCGTCGCTCAGGTTCTCCAGGAGGCTGTCGGCGAGCGGTGGGGTCAGCCGCGGCCCCTCGCCAACGCCGAAGCGCAGATCCTGGCCGAGCGACCAGGGGACCATCAGGATATCGGAGAACAGGATCGCGCCGTCGAATCCGAACCGGCGGATCGGCTGCAGCGTCACCTCCGCCGCCGCATCCGGATCGGTCGCGAGCGAGAGGAAGCCGCCCTTCTCGCTGCGAAGCACGCGGTATTCCGGGAGATACCGCCCCGCCTGCCGCATGAACCATATCGGCGGGACGTCGGTGACGTGCCCCCTCAGCACGGCGAGCAACGGTTTGGCGCGTTCGTTGGTCAGCGTCCCGGCCCTTCTGCCATAGAATGGAGATTCAAATAGGATGTTGCAGTTGTTGCACCGCGCGAAGCGGGGCTTATGCGTTCGTCCCCGACTTGCCAACAGCGCGAGCACGTCGCCGGGCCGATGATGTCCCCGTTATCCACATGCTGTGCGCGGAACCCGGGGGTGTGGACGCGGATGTGGATAT
>NZ_CAXTII010000062.1:0-17010 GCF_964244235.1 uncultured Sphingomonas sp. | reverse complement strand
GTTGAATCAGAACTATCGGCTCAGCGGAATCCCTAAAATGTCACCGCGTCCTAGTCTTATCCTATAATCGTCGAAGTTAATCCGCGACGAAACCACGCGCACGCCGCTCGCCGCCCTGCCGCCATCACGATACCTTCGCGTTGATCAGCATCGGCCGCATATGTTCGCCGACGCCGTATTCGGCATAGTCGATACCGATCCCCGATTGCTTGGCGAACGGCATCGGCAAGGCAGCGGTGAACGCGCCATGCTGATTGACCCATGCGGTCCCGACCTCGAGCCGGGCGGCAAGCGCGATGCCCGCGACGATATCGGCGGTCCAGATCGATCCGCCCAGCCCGTAGGGGCTGTCGTTCGCCATGCGTACCGCGTCTTCGGCGTTGCGGAACGAGATCAGCGGCAGCACCGGGCCGAACTGTTCCTCGTCCACCAGCGCAACGCCGTGGCCTATCCCATCGACCAGCGTCGGCGGGATGAACAGGCCGGGCCGGTCGCCGCGCACGCCCCCGGCGACGATCCGCGCGCCGTTCGCCACGGCATCGTCGAACAGCGCCCAGATGCGATCGAATTGCGGACGGTTCTGGACCGGTCCCATCGTCGTTGCGGAATCGAAATTGGCGCCTAGCACCGCCGCGTGCGCCTTGGCCGCGAGCGCATCGCGAACCGCGCCGTAAATATCCTCGTGCACGTAGAGCCGCTTGACCGCGGCGCAGAAATGGCCGGCATTGCCGAGCGAAATCTCGAAGATCGTACCCGCCACGGCCGCGACATCGGCGTCCGGCAGCACGATCGCCGCGTCGTTGCCGCCCAGTTCCAGCGTCAGGCGCTTCAAGGTCGGCGCGGCCGCGATGGCGATGCGCTTGCCGGTCTCGGTCGATCCGGTGAAGGATATCTTCGCGACATCGGCATGCATCGTCATCGCGGCGCCGACCGACGCGTCGCCGGTGATGACGTTGAACACGCCGGGCGGGAAAGCCTCGCGGCCCAGCCGCCCCATGTACAACGCCGACAGCGGCGTGAACGGCGACGGCCGCAGCACCAGCGTATCGCCGGCGAGCAGTGCGTTGGCGATCTTCGCGACCGCCAGGATCACCGGCCCGTTCCACGGCGCGATCGCCGCGACCACGCCGAGCGACCGGTGCGTCAAGCCCACCGACAGGCCGGGGCGGTCGAAGCGCCGGTCCGACACCGAAGCAGCGGCGATCGTCCGGACGTAATCGACCGCGAACCTGCATTCGGCCCAGGCGCGGCGCAACGGCCGCCCGGATTCGCACGCGACGATCGCGGCAAGCTCGTCGTGATGCGCGGCCAGCAGATCAGCGAACCGGTTGAGCGCCGCCCGCCGTGCTTCCCACGATCGTGCCGACCAGTCCGCAAAGGCCCGGCGCGCCGCCCTGACCGCGAGATCGACATGCGCCACGGTCGCATCGGGATAGTCGGCGATCGGCGTTTCCGAACACGGATCGATCACGATGCCGCGCGGAGCGCCCGCCACATCCGCGCCATCGATCGTCATGGTGAGGGTGAGGCCGGCGAGCCACGATGCCGGGTCCTTCGATACCCGGTGATAGACGTCGTCGATCGTGCCGTTCGTCATGAGTCGTCTGCTCCGTCCAAATCGCGAAAGTCCGGGCCTTCAGGGAATGGCGGCGGCATCGGCCAGGCTGGTGATCATCGACTGGCGCAGCAGATAGGTGCGGCGCTGCGCCGCATCGCCGGCCAGCATCGCCATCCTTTCATGCTGCAGGCGATGCGCCTCCCCTTGCCCGCCGCGCATCAGCGCCATGTTCTGGATCGTCTGCTGCTGCGTGAAATCATGCGTCACGGTGCGCCGCTGTCGATCGTAGCGTTCCAGCGACGTCACCCCGGCGCGTCCGTTCAACACTTCGACCAGCTTCTCGCACAGGTTGAACGCGTCGTGGATTCCGCTGTTCATGCCGAACCCGCCGAGCGGATTGTTGAGATGCGCCGCGTCTCCGACCAGAAACGCGCGCCCGACCTGGAACTGCTTGGCGACGCGCTGATGCACGCGGTAGATCGTGCGGTGGAACGTCTCGACCGCGGCACCGTCGCCGGTCAGCCCGTCGAACACCGTATTCTTCTTGGCATCGGAGCGCAGAGAGACATCATCGTCATCGTTCGCCGGCACCAGCACGCGCCACAGCGTCGGCACGCGCAGCAGCACCAGCCACTCGTCCGGATCGGAGACATAATTGACCGGTGCCAGATCGGGCAGATGCTCCTCGAGCGGCGTATCGGTGGTCAGGCAGAGGAACTTCTCCGGATAGGTGAAGCCGTAGAAATCGACGCCCAGCCATTTGCGCACGATCGACGATGCCCCGTCCGCGCCGATCAGATACTCCGCGCGCACGGTACGGATCGCGGTCGGCGTTTCGAACGACACGGTGACGCCGATATCGTCCTGCTCAAACTGGCACAGACGGTGGTTGAACAGCACTTGCGCGCACGGCAACGCCTCCAGCGCATCGGCCATCATCCGCGCGAGATGATATTGTTCGCACTGCACCCGAAACGGGAACGGCGTCGCATCGGCGATTTCGGTCGTGTCGAATTCGAGGATCTCGCCGCTGCGCCGATCGCGCCAATGATAAATCGGCGCCTTCAGCCCCAGTGCGATCAGGCGATCGGTGAACCCCAGCGTATCGAGCATTTCCAGGGTCGGCGCGTGGAAGGTCGAGGCGCGCATGTCCTGTGCGCAATCCGGCCCCGCTTCGGCCAGGATCACGTCGACGCCGCGCTGCGCGAGATAGGTCGCCGCGACGCACCCGACCGGGCCGGCACCGGCGATCACCACCTGCACGCGGTCCGCACCGTTCTTCCCGCCAGCACCGATCATTGCATCCCCCGAATTTCGATGCTTCGGCGCTAGGCAAGCAGGGGGCGTCGCGCGAGGATGGGCTGGGATTTATCCGCTGGTCGATAAGAACGCCGGTCCGCTGCTCAGAATTCCGCCATCAAGCGGCCGAACCCTTCCTTGCGATCGGTGATGCCGTTGATCCGCAAGGCGTTCCAATAGGTCGCGGTATTGATCGCGATCACCGGCTTGCCGAGAAACAGCTCCGCCGCCGCGGCGAAGCGCACCATCGACAGATTGGTGCCGACCTGCACGATCGCGTCCACATCGTCCCCATCCAGCGCGCGGACGGCGTCGCGCAACCGGCCGACGGGCACTTCGGCGATCGCCGTCCAGCTCGGGCAGCGCAGCGGAATGTCGCGCACCACCGTCACGCCGTGATCCGCCATAAAGGTCGCCACTTCGCGATTGGCCACCGGGTAATAAGGCGACAACAGGCCGATCCGCCTGATACCGCCATAGGCCGCGAACGCCGCGATCAACGATTGTGCGCCGGTACACACCCCCACGCCTGCCACATCCTCGACGGCCTTCGCCCATTTCGCCGATCCTGCCGCGCCGCCGTAGAAGGTCACGGCGGACATCCCCATCACCAGGAAATCGGGCCGCGCGGTCATCACGCCGCGCACCGCCGCGTGCGTCGCCTGGTCAATCTTCAGCGTCCCGGCCATGAAGCTTTCGTCCGACAGAGCGGCGGCATCTTCGACGACGATGCGGCTGTAGTGGTTGGTGACGCCGGAAACGCGCAGATCGTCGAAATCGGGCTGGACGATCGTGTTGGTCGATGGCCCGAGCACGCCGAACCTGCGCCGCCAGCCCAATACGTCAGTCATGGTTCGTCTCCCGTCGCATCAGCGCGATGGCCTCCGCCTCGGCCACCACCTCCGCCATCTTGGCCGCCATATCGAACAGGTTCTGGTCGTGCGGGCGGATATCGCGGTCGCCGCACGCGTCGCGCACGACGAACGGCGCAAAACCGTGGCACAGCGCATCCAGCGCCGACGCCCGCACGCACCCGGACGTGGAGAAGCCGGTGATCAATACCGTGTCCACCCCCGCTGCGTGCAACGTCGAAGCCAGCGATGTGCCGAAAAAGGCGGAGGGATATTGTTTCGAGAGGACCATTTCGCCGGTCTGCGGCTGCAACGTCGGATGGAAAGCGCCCGCCGACGATCCGCGCACGAAGGCCCGAAGCGCCGGCACCTTGCGGAAGAACATGCCGCCATCCAGACCACCGGGTTCGTACGTCACGTTGGTGAAGATCACCGGCACGCCGCATGCCCGCGCCGCCGCGGCCAGCCGGGCGTTGGACGCCAATGCATCCTCCACCCCGGCATAGAGCGGCGACGCCGGATCGAGATAGGCCATGACGACATCGACGATCAGCAACACCGGGTTCGTCCCGAACGCCAGCGTCCCGCCGAAACCGGCGGCGGCATAATCGCGATCGAGGTCATCCGCCATGCCGATCCCCCCAGGCGATCAGGTCCGCCGCACCGGTGATGCGGTTCATCGTCGCCAGATCGGCCAGCGGCAGGCCTTGCGTGCCGCGCCGGTCGGCGAGATGGCCGAGCCAGCCGGGTGCCGCCGCGACCAGCCCGTGCATCAGCAACAAAGGGTGCAGCGCCACCGCAAAGCCCATCTTTTCCAGCACCGTGCCGTCCTGCGTGGGCGTGACGCCGCCCTCGACCAGATTGTGAATGAGCGGCGCCCGCCCCCGGAAGCGCTCCGCGACTGCCGTCAGTTCGGCCATCGTGCGCGGCCCCTCGACGAAGATCGCATCGGCCCCCGCCGCCAGATAGGCATCGGCGCGATCAAGCGCTGCCTCCAGCCCTTCGCATGCCAGGGCATCGGTGCGCGCGACCACCAGCATGCGGTTGCGCGTGTCGAGCGCGGCGCGCACCCGATCGACCGCTTCGACCAGCGGCACCACCGCTTTGCCGGCCATGTGCCCGCAGCGTTTGGGGAAAGTCTGGTCCTCGATCTGGATCGCGCCGGCGCCGGCACGTTCGAGCGAGCGCACCGTCCGCGCCATGTTCGCCACGCCCCCGAACCCGGTATCGCCATCGACGATCAGCGGGATCGCAACGCGGTCCCGGATCGCGGCCAGCGTCTCGACCAGCTCGCTTGCCGTCACCAGCCCGATGTCCGGCCGCCCGAATCGCCCCATCGCGACGCCGCCGCCCGTGACGAACGCCGCAGGAAAGCCGGCCTGTTCGATCAGCAGCGCGCTCAGCCCGTCCCAGCAGCCGGGAACGCTGGTCAGCGTTTTACCGCGCAGCAAGGCCAACAGTGCCGCGACGGGATCGGCGGCCATCAGCCGAGTTGGCCCGGAATATGGCTTTCGTGATGTTGCAGATACCAGTCGGCGATCTCCTCGCGGGTCGTCCACCATACGTGCGGCAGCGACTTCGCATGCTCGATGAATTCGCGCAGCGCGCGGATGCGGTGGGCGCGACCCGAAACGTGCGGATGGATGCCGACGTTCATGATCCGTCCCGTGGTCGCGCCCTCTTCGTACAGCACGTCGAGTTCCTCGATCAGCGCCTGGGCGAATTGATCGGTGGTGAAGTTCTTGCGGGTGATGAAGGTGAAATCGTTGATCTCGTTGGAATAGGGCACCGATACGATCGGCCCGTGCGGCGTGCGCAGCAGATAAGGCTGATCGTCGTTCATGATGTCGCAGTAGAATGTCGCGCCCTGCTCGGCGAGAATGTCCGCGGTCTGCAACGTGCCGCGTAGCGATGACGACAGCCAGCCCTTCGACTTGCGCCCGGTGAATTTCTCGAACTGGTCGAGCGTGCGCAACACGATCTCGCGTTCCTTGGCCGGATCCTGCGCATAATCGGTCAGCAGCTCGCCCTGCTCCCAATTGTGCGCAAGCAATTCCCAGCCGCGTTCCAGCACCGCATCGGTCATCGCCTTGCGCCGTTCGAACGTCACCGCGTTGGTCGTGCACGACGCTGCGACGCCCAGCGAATCGAACAGCTCGAACAACCGCCAGATGCCGACCCGCTGACCATATTCGCGCCAGGTGTAATTCGGGAAATCGGGCGTCCGGCCGGGCAGGATATCGGGCAGGATCGCAGGCCCCCCGGCATAATAGGCCTTGTCGGTGTCCTTGGTCAGATCCCAGGTTTCCAGGTTGAACGTCAGGATCAGCGCGACCTGCTTGCCATCCGGCCATTTGAGCGGCTGGCGGGCGGGCAAGGGGATGTAATCATAGTCCATGGCGACGCTCCTGTCGGACGAGGATTGCGGACTCGATTGCGCTTAGCGCGGCGGTTCCGGCGGACCATGCCCGGTCGGCGAATGATCGGCTGGCGATCATGCGACCTGCGTCACGACCGGTCGGCCGGCGGCTTTTTGTGCAGGTCGAGCTCGATCGCAGCAGCGGCACGCTTGAGCGGGTCGACGAACTGGCGGACCGCGTCGGGCATTCTGGTCGCTGCGGAAAAGAACGACAGCGTCAGCGCGGCGGCGATCCGGCCGCCATCGAAGATCGGCACGCCGATCGACGAGGTCTTGCCCGGATTCTGCGTGAACTGGTTGTTGCCGCGCGCGGCATAGCCGGCGGCGCGGATCTCGCCGGCCATCCCGTCTTCCTCGAGCAGCTTGATGACGTGCGCCGTGGTCCGGTTCTCGATCAGCTTCAACGTGCGCAGGATATCGCCCAGCTCGTCCTCGCCCATGTGCGACAGGTACACCAGGCCCGAGGCGCATTCGAGCACCGGCATGGCATAGCCCGGGAAATAGTTGCTGAAGGTCAGCGCGGTCAACGCGTGCGTCGAATCGCGGATCACCATCGAATGGCCGACATGCGTCGACAGCGCGATCGGCCAGCCGACCTCGCGCGTCAGCCCGATGATGTGCGGTCGGGCGGTCTGGACGAGGCGATTATGCCCCTGAAAACCGTGCGCCAGCGTTTGCGTCAGCGCGGTCGGGCGATAGCGTTTGCGCGCCGGTTCGCGTTCGATCAGGCCTTCGTGCAGCAAGGTCTGCACGATCCGGCACGCCGTCGGATATGGCACTTCCGACGTGCGCGCGATCTGCATCATCGAGAGCGACGCGCCGCGGTTGACCGCCTGCAACACCGCAATGCCGCGGCTGAGCGATCGGATCGGAACGCCTTTTTCCATCGCGAAGATCGCTCCTCCCTGCGCAAATCACGGTCAGGCTGTCATCCTAACCGACGGTCGGTAAGATTTCCCGGTAAAACTGTCCGCTGTGCGATCAAATACAGGAATTTGCCTCAGCGACGATATTGCCGGCGGATGCGAACCACGTCTCGGGTTGCGCGGCTAGCCACGAGAGCAACGCCTCGAACGCGCCGATCCGGTACGGCAGACCCATGATGTACGGCGTCACGTGCAGCGGCAGCATCCGCCCACCCGAAGCGGCCGCCTCTGCCGCGAGCCAGCCATGCGCATCGCGCATCTGCTGCGCATAACTGTCGGCCGATTGCTGCTGCACCGTGATGATCTGGCGATCGGACAGTTCGTGGTTGAGCGGAAGATTGACGATCCCCCCCGCCGACGTCGTCATGCGGAACGGCAGATCGTCGTTCACCCAGTCGAGCATATATTTCACGCCCGCCTCGACCAGCAGGCGCGGCGTCGCCCAGCTTTGCGATCGGGCGATCGAGTGCCAGCCGACCGGACGCGTGCCGGACACCCGCTCCAGCGTGTCGAGCGACGCCGTGATCAACGCGCGCTCGTCCTCCTCCGCCAGGCCGGTCGCGATCGTGCCGTTCATGTCGGTCGAGTGCGCGACGATCTCGTGCCCCGCCGCGACGATATCGTGCACGATCGTCGGATAGCGGGTCGCGATCGCCGCATTGACCGCGACCGATACCGTCGCGCCGGCCTTCGCAAAGGCATCGAGCAAGCGGTAGAAGCCGACCCGCGTGCCATAGTCACGCGCGGTGTAGTGCCGAAAATCGGGATAGGCGGTCTGCATATGTCCGGGCGCGCGGAACGGCGTGTCGGCTGCGAGAATCGGGAACCATTCCAGGCTGACGACGATCGCCACCGCGACGCTCTTGCCGCCCGGCCAGGCGATCGGCGCCCGCGCGAACAGGTTCGACCAGGGGTAGAGATCATGGTCCATGCCGCGGCTCCGGCGCGGATAGGCGAGGCAGGCGGGGTCGAGCGTCATCGGGCACCGACGGCAAAGCGCAGGGCGTCGTCCGCCACCGCATCGTAATGCTGCGCCAGGAAATGATCGGCAATGTCGCCTGATCGGGTGATCCAGGCGCGACCGTCGGCAGCGATATGCCGCAGCACTTCCTCGAACGGGCCGATCCGGTGCGGCTGGCCGATCAGATAGCTGTGCAGCGGGATGCACATGACCGTGCCGCCGCACCCATCCGGATCCGCGCCCTCCGCCGCCAGCCGATCGAACTGGCGGATCAGCGTATCGGCATAATCCCGCGGGCTCATATTATAGACGAAGAAGCCGTAATGGTCGTTGACTTCCAGGCTGTACGGCATCGACACCAGCCGCCCATTGGCGACGTGCACCGGGCCGGGCTGGTCGTCGTGATACAGATCGCAGGTATAGCTCAGGCCGTATTCGGCGATCAGGTCCAGCGTGCGCGGCGTGTGCGTCAAGGCAGGCGCGAGCCAGCCCTTGATCGTCTGGCCGGTTGCGGCGCGGACGGTGCGGATCGCGTCCTCGATCACCGCGCGCTCCTGTGCCTCGTCCATGCCGTAGCTGTAGCGCGTGTTGTAGATGCCGTGGCTGAAGAATTCCCAACCTCGCGCATTCGCATCCTCGACCACCTCCGGCAGGTGATCGCACAAGGCCACCGACAGGCTGACCGATCCCGGAAAGCCGTGCCTGGACATCACATCGGCCATGCGCCAATGCCCGACACGGTTGGCGTAGTCGCGGTGGCTGTACCCGACGACGTCGGGATGCGGCTTCGTCCAGCTCTTGCGGTGCGGATTGGCCGGCGGATCGATCTCGTAATATTCCAGGTTGGGAGATACCCAGACGGCGACACTCTTGCCGTCCGGCCATGCGATCTTCGCACGGTCGCGATAGGGCCGGAAATCGTACAGACCGGGATCGCCCTGCCCTTCATGCATCGCGCGCCTCCAGCCAGTCGATCACCACCTGGACCGGCTCGACATCGGCATATTTCAGCTGAAGATCAGTGAGGTTGGCGAAGTGAAAGCTCTCATGCTTGTCGGCGCAGGTCTCGATCGGCACGATCGTGCGATATCCCCGGCTTAGCGCATCCACCGCGGTGGCGCGGACGCAGCCCGAGGTCGAACCGCCGGTAACGACGACGGTGTCCACCTTGTGCCAGACCAGCAGGCTCTGCAGCGGCGTTTCGAAGAAGGCCGAGGGCATGCGCTTGTCGTAGATCACGTCGACCGACGGGTCGATCGCGCAGCGCTCGTCGAAATCGTGCCGCCGGCTGCCATATTTGATGTTCTGGAGCGAATCCGGCGTGTTGGTACGCGTGCCCCAGATCCCGGCATCGGCGGCATTGCCGAGATACGCGACATGGGTCCAGATCACCGGCATACCGCGTTCGCGGGCCAGACGCGAAACGGTGTTCACATGTTCGATTTGCCGGGGATCGGTTTCATAGGCGGTCTTGAACTCGTCGATGCGGGTATAGGCGTTCTGGAAATCGACGTTGACGATGGCGAGCTTGCTGCCGAAGCCGAACTTGTTGCGCGCCGGATTGGCCATCACCTCTTCGAATATCTGCTTCGCGGTGCGGCCGTCGGACACCATCTTCGTACCCACGATCGTCATCCTGTCCCTCTCAATACGCGAAGCCCAGTGGCAGGCCCGCATCGGGCAGGAAGCCGTACAGTGGCTCGCCCGCCAACGCGTCGGAGAGGATTGTCCGCACAGCGATCAGTTTTTCCAGGTCGATCCCCGTTTGGTAGCCCATCGCCGCCAGCATGAAGGCGAGATCCTCGGTGACGATATTGCCGGACGCGCCCGGCGCGAACGGACAGCCGCCGAGCCCGCCAAGCGACGAATCGAGCGTGGTCAGCCCGGCATCGAGTGCTGCGAGTGCGTTGGCGAGACCGAGCCCGCGGGTGTTGTGCAGGTGGATGCCGGTCAGTGCCCCGTCCCCGACCACGCGGCGGACCAGCGCGATCATCCGCCGCACCGCCGCCGGATCGGCATAGCCCGTCGTATCGGCCAGCCCGACCTCGTCGCAGCCGGCCTGCATCAGATCATCGGCGAGCCGGGCGACCTGCGCATCGGCGATGGCGCCCTCCAACGTGCAGCCGAACACGGTCGACAGGCTGCCCTCGAAATGCGGGCGTCGCGCCACCGGCAGCGCGGCGATCAGGGCGGCGATCGCGCGCGCCTCGTCCAGTACCTGGGCGTGCGTCTTGCGCAGATTGGCCAGGCTGTGCGTTTCGGACACCGACAGCGGCAGCGTCAGCTTGTCCACCCCGGCCGCGATCGCCGCCGCGGCACCGCGCGCATTGGGCACCAGCACGGCGACGATCAGCCCGGGAATCGTCTTCGCGAAGGCGACGACCTCGGCCGTATCGGCGAGCTGCGGCAGCAACTTTGCCGGCACGAAGCTGCCGACTTCGATCTCGCGCACGCCGGCGGCCGCTTCGGCCGCGATCCACGCCTTCTTGGCGGCGAGCGGCATCACCGTCGCGATGTTCTGCAACCCGTCGCGCGGACCGACTTCGCTGATCAGGATAGCGGTCATGACAATTCCGGTCTGGCTTTATTGTCCTATATCTATATCATTTGGTTGGCGTCTGTCGAGGGCGCCTGCAGACGGGATTCTGGATGGACGCAGATCACTTGCCGCTCACCGGGATCAGGGTGATCGAATTTACCCACATGGTGATGGGGCCGTCGGTCGGGGTGATCCTGGCCGATCTCGGCGCGGACGTGATCCGTGTCGAACCCCCCGGCGGCGACCGGACGCGGCGGCTGCTGGGGTCGGGTGCAGGTTATTTCCCGATGTTCAACCGCAACAAGCGCAGCATCTGTCTCGACCTGAAGAGCGAGGCCGGGCTGGCAGCGGCGCGCGCCTTGTGCGTCGGCGCGGATATCATGGTGGAGAATTTCCGGCCGGGCACGCTCGACCGGCTCGGCCTGGGGTATGCCGCGCTCAAGGGCGCCAATCCGCGGCTGATCCATTGCGCGGCCAAGGGCTTCCTTAAGGGTCCGTATGAAAACCGCACCGCGCTGGACGAAGTGACGCAGATGATGGGCGGCCTCGCCTACATGACCGGCCCACCCGGTCGCCCCTTGCGCGCCGGCGCCTCGGTGATCGACATTACCGGCGGCATGTTCGGGGTGATCGGCGTGCTCGCCGCGCTCGAGCGCCGGCATCGCACGGGGATCGGCGGCGAGGTCAAATGCGCGCTGTACGAAACGACCGCGTTTCTGGTCGGGCAGCACATGGCGCAGATGGCGGTGACCGGCCACGCCGCCCAACCGATGCCGGTGCGGATCTCCGCCTGGGCGATCTACGACGTGTTCGAAACGGCCCGCGAAGGCGAGCAACTGTTCGTGGGCGTGGTCAGCGACGCGCAGTGGCAGACGTTCTGCAGCGCGTTCGGCCTGGCGGCGCTATTGGGTGATCCCGCTTACGCCACCAACAACCAGCGCGTGCGGGCGCGCGACGCGATCCTGCCGCAGGTCCGCGCATTGTTCGCCGCCATGACGCGCGAAGATCTGGTCGCGCGGCTGGAAAGCCTCGGCTTGCCGTTCGCGCCGATCGCGCGACCGGACGATCTGTTCGACGATCCGCATCTGACGCAATCGGGCGGGTTGATGGACGTGACGATTCCGGATGGGGGCGCCACCACGCGCCTGCCCGGCCTGCCGATCGAATTCGACGGACGCCGCGCGCCGCTGCGCCGTGACATTCCCGAAGCGGGGGCGGACGGCGCGGCGATCCTGCGCGAGATCGGGATGGACGACGTAACGATCGCCGCAACGCTCAGCCCGCAGCCGGACGGACGCCGTGAAGATCGACGCTGAGCCGATAGCGATCGCCGCGATACTGCGCCACCGTCAGCAGCAGCGGGGTGCCGTCCGCCGCCGCCACGACGCGCTCGATCCGGATCACCGCCGCGCGCGGTTCGGTGCCGAGCAGTCTGGCCAGTGCGGGATCGGCGGATACCGCGGCGATCGTCTGTTGTCCGCCGCCGATCCGGTGGCCGGCCGCGCGCAACAGTTCGAGCAGCGGCGTGACGGTCAGATCGTCGCGCGACAGGCCGGCACCGACCGCCTCGGGCACATGGCTTACGATCGCGCCGAGCGGTTCCCCGTCGAGAAAGCGCACGCGCAGCGCCCGCACGACCGCCGCGCCGGCCGGAATCGCCAGCCGCTCGGCGATCTCCGCAACGGCGGACACCGTATCGAGCGCGATCAGCCGCACCTGGGTATCGCGTCCGAAGGCGATCAGCGATTCCACCGCCTGATCGATATCGGCCTCGATCGGCGCGGCCGGCGCACGGAAGATCACGCGGGTGCCGACCCTGCGGCGACGCTCGACCAGGCCGTGCGACGCCAGTTCGGCCAGCGCGCGCCGTGCCGTGATCCGCGAGACGCCGAACCGGCCCGCCAGGTCGTGCTCGGTGGGCATGGCCGATCCGAAACCGCGACGGCCGGACAGGATTTCGTCGCGCAGGCCAAGGAATATCTGGTGGTACAGCGGGATCGCGTCGTCGCGTTGCAGGCCGACACTGGTCATGCCGGTCGGTGTGCCCCGTCCATGCCTCTCCGCCAAGCGGATCATTTGCGATGAGCCCGTCGCCGTCGGCGGCAGGGTCCGCCATCCCGTCCTTGGAGGAGGAGCGGATGGGCCGCACGATGTTCGCCAAATTGTGGGACCAGCATCTCGTCACCGATCTCGGCGCGGGCACCGGGCTGGTGCTGATCGACCGCATCTTGCTGCACGAACGGACCGGCGGCGTCGCGCTGCAAAGCCTCGCCGCGGCGAATCGCACGGTCGCCCATCCGGCGCAGGCGTTCGCGACGATGGACCATGTCGTCGACACCCGGCCCGGCCGCACCGACGATTGCCTCGTGCCGTCGGGCCGGGATTTCATCACCGCGACGCGCAGCGCGGTGCGCGCGGCGGGTATCACCTTGTTCGATCTGGGCGATCCCGGCCAGGGCATCGTCCATGTGATCTCGCCGGAACAGGGCATCGTGCTGCCGGGGCTGACCCTGGTCTGTCCTGACAGCCACACCTGTTCGCAGGGCGCAATCGGGGCACTCGCTTGGGGCATCGGATCGACCGAGGCGGAACATGCGCTGGCCACCGGCACGCTGCGGGTGACGCGGCCAAAGACGATGCGGATCACGATCCACGGAACGCTCGCCACCGGCGTGACCGCCAAGGATCTGGCGTTGCACATCATCGCGCGGCACGGCGCGGGCGGCGGCAAGGGTCATATCGTCGAATATGCCGGGGCCTGCGTCCGCGCGCTGGACGTCGAGGCGCGGCTGACTGTGTGTAACATGGCGGCCGAATTTGGCGCATTCTCCGCCATCATCGCGCCGGACGATCGGGTCTACGATTATCTGCGCGGCCGCCCCTACGCGCCAAAGGGGCTGGCATGGGACGCGGCGGTGGCGCACTGGCGCACGCTGCCCAGCGATGCCGACGCGGTGTTCGACACAGAAATCGAGATTCAGGCCGGCGATGTCTTGCCGATGGTCAGCTGGGGCACCAGCCCAGGGCAGGCGATCGCGATCGACGCCGCCGTGCCGGTATCACCGGTCGCCAACGACGCGATCGAAACGCACGATCGCGCGCTGGCCTATACCGGGCTCACCGCGGGGCAGACGCTGGCGGGCAGTGCGATCGATGCCGCGTTCATCGGTTCATGCACCAACGGGCGCCTGTCGGATCTGCGCCGCGCCGCCGCGATCCTCGACGGGCGGCACGTGGCGGACGGCGTGCGCGCGATCTGCGTGCCGGGATCGAGCGCGGTCAAGGCCGCGGCGGAAGCGGAAGGGCTCGACCGGATCTTCCTGGCAGCGGGCTTCGAATGGCGCGAGGCGGGATGTTCGATGTGCTTCTTCGCCGGCGGCGAGAGTTTCGGCCCGCAACAGCGCGTCATCACCTCCACCAATCGCAACTTCGAAAGCCGCCAGGGGCCGGGGACGCGATCGCACCTCGCCTCGCCCGAAACCGTCGCGGCGTCCGCGATCGCGGGCCGGATCGCCGATCCTCGTGGGCTGGCGGCGAGGCAATGACTCCGTTCACCACGCTGACCGCGATCGCCGCACCGCTGCTGCGCGACAATATCGACACCGATGCGATCATCCCGTCGCGCGAGATGAAGACGGTGGGGAAGACCGGGCTGGCCGAGGGGCTGTTCGCCGGATGGCGCTACACCGAGATCGGTGGCCGCATGCCGAACCCCGATTTCGTTCTCAACGACGCCCGGTACGCCGATGCCCGCATCCTGCTCGGCGGCGCCAATTTCGGATGTGGATCGAGCCGCGAGCATGCCGCCTGGGCGCTGGCCGAATACGGCTTCCGTGCGATCCTGGCACCGTCGTTCAACCCGATCTTCCGGGGCAATTGCGTACGCAACGGCATCGTGCCCATCCCGCTCGATCCCGCGCTGTTCGATACTGGCGGGCCGTTGACGATCGACCTGCCCGCGCAGACCGTGACGGATGCCGCGGACCGGGTCCACGGCTTCGCGATCGACGCGGAGGCCAAGGCGATGCTGGTCGGCGGGCTCGACGCGATCGACGTGACCCTGCGCCGCGCGGACGAGATCGCCACCTTCCGCCTGAACGATCGTACGCAACGCCCCTGGGCCTATCTCTAGAGGATATCGAATGAGCGACGTCCTGCGTTTTCCCGTGGTCATCGTCGGTGCCGGCGGCACCGGCCTCAGCGCCGCCCTGGCGGTCGCCGATGCCGGGATCGACGTGCTGGTGATCGAGCGCGACCCGACGCCGCTCGGCTCCACCGCCATGTCGACCGGGCTGATTCCGGCGGCGGGCACGCCGGAACAGGCGGCAGCCGGCATCGCCGACGATCCCGCGCGCTTCGTCGCCGATATCATGGCCAAGACCAAGGGCCGGACCGACGCGGTGATCGCCCGCTGTCTGGCAGACGAATCCGCCGAGACGATCGCCTGGCTGCGCGATCGACACGGCGTACCGCTCGCGCTCGCCGATGGCTGGCTGTATCCGGGGCATAGCGCGATGCGAATGTACGGCACGCCCAACCGATCGGGTGGCGAACTGATGGCGGGATTGCAGGCCGCGGCGGAACAGGCCGGCGTGCCGATCCTGACCGAGGCGACGGTGATCGACCTGATCGCGGAACGCGACCGCGTCACCGAGCTGGTCGTCGAACGCCCGGACGGCACCCGCGAACAGATCGGGTGCGACGCGCTGATCCTGGCATCGTCCGGGTTCGGCGGCGCGGCGGACCAGGTGGCGCGCTGGATCCCCGAGATGGCGGCGGCGGTATATCACGGCCATCCCGGCAACAAGGGCGATGCGGTGCGCTGGGGCGGCGCGCTGGGTGCCGCCATCGCCGACATGAGCGGCTATCAAGGGCATGGCGGGCTCGCCGCCGGCCACGGCATCCCGATCCTTTGGCCGCTGATCATGGAGGGCGGCTTCCAGGTGAACAGCCGCGGGATGCGTTTCTCCAACGAGGCGACCGGCTATTCCGAGCAGGCGGCGAGAGTGAATGCCCAACCCGGCCATGTCGCCTGGTCGGTCTTCGACGACCGGCTACACAGCTTGATGCTCGGCTTCGACGATTACAAGGATGCGATGAGCGCCGGGGCGGTGATCCGCGGTGATGATATCGCCCAGCTGGCGACGCTGACGAAGTTGCCGGTCGACGCCCTGTCGGCCAGCATCGGCGACGTTGCGGCGATGGTCGCCGGCGAACGGCCCGATCCGTTCGGTCGCGACTTCACCGGCAAGCCGCCGCTCGTCGCGCCCTTTTACGCCGCCAAGGTCACCGGCGCCTTGTTCCATACCCAGGGCGGGCTGGTCGTCGATCGCGATGCGCGCGTGCTGAAGACGGACGGCACACCGATGCCCAACCTGTTCGCCGGCGGGGGCGCGGCGCGCGGCATTTCCGGCGATGGCGCGGACGGCTATCTAGCGGGCAACGGCCTGCTCACCGCAACGACGCTCGGCAAGCTGGCCGGGCGCGCGGCGGCGGAACAGGTGAGATCTCAGGCCGGTTGCGCCAGCTTCGACTCCGACAGATCGTAGAATTTCAGCAGCACGCAACTGGCCAGCAGCAGCACCATCGGCACGACCGAGGCGAGCAGAAAGATCGCCGTGATCGCCGATTCCGGCTGCGTGACGTTGGCCAGCCCCTTGCCTTGCACATATCCCGCCGCGCCCAGCACGATCCCGGTCGCCGCCGCGCCGAGCGCGAAGGCGAGCTTCTCGATCACCGTATACAAGGCGGCGAGCACCCCCTCGCGGCGCAGGCCGGTACGGCGATAATCCCATTCCATCGTATCGGGCAGCAGCGACTGGCCAAGCAACAACACCCCGCCGGCCGTCGCACCGAGCAGCGCCGCGCGCACGAACAGGATCGCCAGCGGCTCGCCCGGCACCACGAAATACCAGCTGAGATACATGACACCGTATACGGCCGTGACGACGATATAGGCGTTGCGCTTGCCGAAATGCCGGCCGGCGCGCAGCCAGAAACGCTGCGCGATCATCATCGCAGCGTAGAAGACGAGGAAATACAGGCCGAGCATCGTATCACTGAGGCCCAGCACGCGCTTGAACAGAAACGGCGTCGATGCCTGCGTCACCGCCAGCGCCATCAATTGCAGCAGCTTGATCGCCAGCAGCAGCATGAACGGCCGGTTCCCGGCGATCAGGGCAAGCTTTCGCGCAAAGCCGATCCGCGCCTGATCGATCTTTTCCTGGAACGGCGCGCTGCCGGTCAGGCGGAAACAGGCATAGGCGGAAACCAGGACGACCAGCGCGAGGAAGATCGACAAGCTGGTATAACCGGCCTGCCCGCCGCCGGCGCGCGCGATCAGCACCGGGCCGACGAACGTCGCGATCAGGCTGGCGACCGCGGTCGCATAGACGCGGAACGAGATCAGGTGCGAGCGTTCGTGATAATCGGTCGTCATCTCGGCCGGCATCGCCAT
>NZ_CAXTII010000061.1:0-17077 GCF_964244235.1 uncultured Sphingomonas sp. | reverse complement strand
CCTCGACCGTCGCGTCGTTCAGCCCGAGGTTGAGGACGGTGTCCATCATCCCCGGCATCGACACCCGCGCGCCCGAGCGGACGGAGACCAACAGCGGATCGGATGCGTCGCCGAAGCGCTTGCCGGTGATCCCCTCGATATGCGCGATCCCGTTCGCCACCTCGTCGCGTAAGGACTGCGGGAACTGCTCACCCTCGTCGTAATAGGTCGTGCACATCGGCGTCGAGATGGTGAAGCCCGGCGGCACCGGCAGGCCGATCGACGCCATCTCCGCCAGGTTCGCGCCCTTGCCGCCCAGCAGGTTCTTGTCGCCCTTGCCCCCGTCCGAAACCCCGCCGCCGAACCGGTAAACATACTGCGTCATGCTGGGCCTCTCGATGGTTTCTTATTGCAGGTGCGAACGCGCGGAAGTGGACGAAGTGGACACTACGTCCAAACCGGAATCATCCCTCAATACGGGAAAAATCGGCGACATTGTGCACCGCAGCACGAACCCGTGCAAGCAGCGCCAGCCGGTGATCGCGCTTCGCCGGATCGGGATCGTTGACGATGACGGTTTCGAAGAACGCATCGATGGGTGCCCGCAAACTCGCCAGAGCCATCATCGCCCCCTCGAAATCCTCGTGCGCCACCGCGGTAGCAGCGGCAGGCTCCGCCGCATCGAGCGCGGCGACAAGCGCGGCTTCGGCGATTTCGGGCGTGTAGGACAGCGCTTTCCCTCTCCCTTCGGGAGAGGGAGGGAGACGCGAAGCGTCGGAAGGGTGAGGGCGATCCGACGTATCGCCCCCGCCCTCACCCCGCGGCGCTTGCGCGCCTTGCCCCTCTCCCACGGGGAGAGGGGAAGAAGGCGCAACCCCCTCCTTCTTCAGAATATTCGCCGCCCGCTTGTACCCCGCGAGAAGGTTTGCCCCATCCGCCGTCCCGACGAACCCCTGCAACGCCCGCACCCGCGCGAGAAGGCGGACGAAATCGTCCTCCCCGCCGAGCGCGAACACCGCGTCGATCAGGTCGTGCCGGACACCGGCGTCGCGTTGCTGGACTTTGAGGCGATCGGCGAAGAAATCGGTTACCTCAATAAGATTATTTAGGCCAATTTTGGAAGCAGTTTCCCCGATTGCGCGGGTGGCCTCATTCAGCTTCGTTGTGTTAAGGCCAAGCGCTCGCGCCAACGCTCCGATTTGTCTGTTCCTCGATTCTAGCGCCTGCGACAAATCCCGATCAGGATACAGTCTCTGAGAAGATTCGATTTGCTTAAGCACACTTGAGTCGCGAGTGATCATGGCAGTCAGGGCTGTTGTAACAAACGTATCAGCGGTCTGCTGCAGAGCACGCTTCAATGAGAGGCGAAGGTCATTGTCTACAATAGTTGAGATTACACCGATTGCAGCCCGCCTTAATGCGAAAGGGTCTTTTGAACCGGTGGGTGCGGCTACTCCGATGAACATTGAAACAACCGTATCCAGCTTATCCGCCAGCGATACCGCCACCGTCACCGGATCGGTGGGCACGTCGTCCCCCTGCCCGACCGGCTTGTAATGATCGCGCACCGCCGCGGCGACGCGCGGGTCCTCGCCCTGCACCGCGGCGTAATAACCGCCCATCAGGCCTTGGAGTTCGGGGAATTCGCCGACCATGCCGGTGACGAGGTCCGCCTTCGCGAGGCGCGCGGCGCGGTCGGCGAGGGCGGCATATACCCCTCTCCCATCGGGAGAGGGGTGAGGCGCGTCAGCGCCGAGGGGTGAGGGCGAGTGCGCAACCTCGCTTACCCTCACCCTTCCGCCGCTATCGCGGCTCCCTCCCTCTCCCGCAGGGAGAGGGACGATCCCCTCCTCCACCAGCCACCGCGCGAGCTTCGCGACGCGGTCGACCTTGTCCGCCACCGTGCCCAGCTTCTCGTGGAACACGATCCGGTCGAGCTTCTTCGCCTGCTCCGCCAGCGGCACCTTCAGGTCGGTCTCGTAGAAGAACCGCGCATCCGCCAGCCGCGCAGCCAGCACCTTGCGATTGCCCTCGACGATCTTCGCCCCGCCATCGGTCGCGGCGATGTTCGCGGTGCAGACGAAGGCGTTTGCCAGTTTCCCATCGGCCGAGCGGCACACGAAATATTTCTGGTTGACCCGCGCCGTCAGCTGGATGACCTCGGGCGGCACGTCCAGGAACGCGGGGTCGAACCGGCCCAGCAGCGGGACCGGCCATTCGGTCAGCCCGGCATTCTCCGCGACCAGCCCCTCGTCCTCGACCAGTTCCAGCCCGGCCTGCATCGCGGCACGGCGCGCACCGTCGCGGACGATCTGCGCGCGCTCGTCCTGGTCGACGAGGACGTGGACCATGCGCAACTTCTCGACGTAATCACCCGCGGAGCCGATCGTGATCTGGCCCGGATGGTGGAACCGGTGGCCGAGCGTCGCCGCGCCGCTCTCGATCCCGGCGATCTGGCAAGGGACGACATCCTCGCCGAACAGCGCGACGATGCCGTGCAGCGGACGGACCCAGCGCAGGCTCTCGGTCGACAGCGACGCATCGCCCCAGCGCATCGACTTGGGCCAGGGGAAGGCGCGGACGATCGCGGGGATCGCCTCGGCCAGCACGTCCGCGGTGGCGCGGCCGGGCTTCTCGGTGACCGCGAACAGGACGCCGTCGCGTTCGACCAGTTGTTCGCGCGTGAGGCCGGCCTTGCGGAGGAAGCCCTGCAGCGCCTGAGGCGGTGCGCTGGTCTTCGGGCCTTTGGTCTCCTCCGACACCGCCTGCGTTTGGTCGGGCAAGCCGCGCGCGATCAGCGCGAGGCGGCGCGGGGTGGCGTAAGTGGTGACGTTCCCCACCACGATTTCCGCCTTGCCAAGTTCGCTGGCAAACAGCTTGGCGAGATCCTCCCGCCCCTTCGCCTGCATCCGCGCGGGAATTTCCTCCGAGCGGAGTTCGAGCAGGAAGTCGGTCATACGTTAAACCCTCCCCGCTCGCGGGGAGGGGGACCATCCGAAGGATGGTGGAGGGGGCGGGCGGCATATCCGACGATCGCGGCGGCCGCTTCGTCTGCGTTCTTGAGCACGTCCGCCGCAGGCACCCGTACCACCTGATACCCCCCGAGCTTCCAGCGCCGCCGTTCGCGCAACGTCTTTCGCTGGCCGATCCCCCATGTCGTGCGCCATTCCGTCCACTTCGATGACCAGCCTGGCAGCGGCGCAGTAGAAATCGGCGCGATACACGCCGATCGGGGCTGCTTGCGAAAGCGCAACCCTTCGGGAGCACCCTTCAGACGCTGCCACGGCAGCACCTCCGGCAAGCTCATTTCCCGTCGGGCGCGCCGGGCGTCATAGACGTCGGGCCGACGGAGTGTTGGCGAACCCTCTCCACCACGCTTCCCGTGGTCCCCCTCCCCGTCCCGGGGAGGATTTTCAGTGGGGCTCACGCCGCCCACCCGTGCTTGTCCATCCACGCCCCGCAAGCGCCCTTCGCCAGGTCGCGCACGCGGCCCATATACGCCTGGCGTTCCGCGACCGAGATCACCCCGCGCGCCTGCAGCAGGTTGAACACATGGCTCGCCTTGATCGCCTGCTCGTACGCGGGAATCGGCAGCTTCGCCGCGAGCGAATTCTCGCATTCGGCGACATGCTTGCGGAACAGGTCGAACAGCGCGTCGGTATCGGCGATCTCGAAATTCCATTTCGACATCTCCTGCTCGTTCTCCAGGAACACGTCGCCGTACGTCACGCCGGCATCGTTGAACGCCAGGTCGTACACGTTGTCGACATTCTGGACGTACATCGCCAGCCGCTCCAGCCCATAGGTCAGCTCGCCGGCGACGGGCTTCATGTCGTACCCGCCCATCTGCTGGAAATAGGTGAACTGCGTCACCTCCATGCCGTCGCACCACACTTCCCAGCCAAGCCCCCAGGCACCCAGCGTCGGGCTTTCCCAATCGTCCTCGACGAAGCGGACGTCGTGGAGCAGCGGATCGATACCGATCGCGGTCAGCGATCCCAGATACAGGTCCTGCAGGTCGGCGGGCGAAGGCTTCAGGATCACCTGATACTGGTAATAATGCTGCAGCCGGTTCGGGTTCTCGCCGTAGCGACCATCTGTGGGGCGGCGGCACGGTTGCACGAAGGCGGCGTTCCACGGCTTCGGGCCAAGCGCGCGCAGCGTCGTCGCGGTGTGGAACGTCCCCGCGCCCATCTCCATGTCATAGGGTTGCAGGATCAGGCAGCCGCGATCGCTCCAGTAATCGTGGAGCGTCAGGATCATGCGCTGGAAGCTGAGCGGCCGGGTCGTCACAGGCGCGGGCTTTGGCGGATGCGGGCCGGACAGGCAAGGGCGGGGAGGCAAGTAGCGTGTCGCGGCGCAACGCGGTAGGACGGCGCTTCCCTTTCCCCACGGACGCCCCTTCGATGATCCTGCCATTCCGCGCCGCGCTGACCGCCACGCTGCTGACCCTCGCCCTCCCCGCCTGCGCGCAGAAGGCACCCACGCCCGCCGCCGCACACCAGGCAGACCCGGCCTTGTGGGTGGTGAAGGACAAGGACACGACGATCTACCTGTTCGGCACGATCCACGTACTGAGACCGGGCCTGACCTGGTTCGACCAGGCGGTGAAGACCGCGTTCGACCGGTCGGGCGAGGTCGTGCTGGAACTGATCCTGCCCGACCAGCAGGTGATGCAGGGGCTGGTCATGGCGACCGGCGTCGCCGCGCCCGGCACCCCGCCGCTGGCGCAGCAACTGCCCGCGGACAAGCGCGTTGCCTATGCCAAGGCGGTGACCGATCTGGGGCTGCCGGCAAACGGGCTCGACACCTTCAAGCCCTGGCTGGCAGCGACGCAACTGTCGATCGCGCCCTTGTCGAAGCTGGGCTACGACGCGTCGAACGGGCCGGAACAGGTCATCACCGCGGCTGCCAACGCCGGCCACAAGCAGTTGATCGGGCTGGAGACCGCGCAGCAGCAGCTCGGCTATTTCGCGTCGCTGTCGGACAGGGCGCAGGTGCAGTTCCTGGTCTCCACGCTGGACGAACTGCCGACCGCGGCGGCGACGATGGAGACGATGGTGGACGACTGGGCGAAGGGCAAGCCGGAGGCACTGGCGGACGAGATGAACGACAGCCTGAAGGACTCGCCCGAGGTGAAACAGGTGCTGCTGGTGAACCGCAACAAGCACTGGGCGGGGTGGATCGAGAACCGGCTGAGGACGCCGGGCACGGTGTTCATCGCGGTCGGTGCGGGGCATCTGGCAGGCGGGGACTCGGTGCTGGCGCAGCTGGCGAAGGACGGGGTGAAAGCGGCGCGGGTAAAATATTGAGCGGGTTGTTGATCGGGCAACGATCTTCATTATATTGATTACGCCCAACTTCATTGGTTTCGGCCTCTGAGATACCGAACCCCCGTCATGCCAGTGGCGGGGGTTCAATCGTTCAGGCGTTCGGAGGCCGGGTGCCAGCCCGACCTCCTCCCGATGCGCTACTTGTGACGCGACACTTCCACGACCTTCAATATGAGGGTCGCGAAAGCGAACAACGCCAGAAGCAGGACGCACACTTCGCCCAGCTTCATTTTCTCTTGTCCTTGAGTACCGACGGATCGTCGGCCGGACGAACCTGACCGCAGCTATGGCGCCTGGCAACGCGATTGGGCGAACACCGTCCAGAACCGATCCAATTGCATTTTCCGCTACGCCTGCTATGCGCGCCCGCTTCCGGTCCATGGTCATCCCTGGAGGCGTGGGCGGGAAGCAACAACGAGTTTCGGAGAAGACAGATGAGCGACCAGATGACGCTCGCAGCCGAGACGCGTGACCGGGTTGGCAAGGGAGCCTCCCGGGCGCTGCGTCGTGATGGCCGCGTGCCCGCCGTGATCTACGGCCAGAACCGTGAACCGACCGCGATCCACCTCGAGGAGAAGGCGCTGAACAAGGCGCTCGCGACCGGGCATTTCATGACCACCGTCGTGATGGTCGCCGGCCAGCGCACGCTGCCCAAGGACGTGGCCTTCCATCCGGTCAGCGATCGTCCGATCCATGTCGATTTCCTTCGCATCAGCGAGCATGCGACGGTGACCGTATCGGTGCCGGTGGTGTTCGCGGACGAGGAGGAGTCGGATTATCTGAAACGCGGCGGTGTCCTGAACATCGTTCGCCACGAGATCGAGCTGGTCTGCGATGCGGCGGAAATCCCCAGCGATATCACGATTTCGCTGAAGGGTCGCGCGATCGGCGATTCGATTCACATCTCGGACGTGACGCTGCCCGAGGGCGTGCATCCCTCGGTCGAGGACCGCGACTTCACGATCGCCACGATCGTGCCGCCGACGGTACCGACTGTCGAGGACGAGGCCCTGGAGGCCGAGGTTGCCGAAGCGCAGTCGGCCGAAGCCGCTGCCGAGGTCGAGGGCGACGCCGCCGCGGAGGGCGATACTACCGAGGGTTGATCGCCCGATTGCGCCCGCCGGTGCAACACGCACCCGGTCGCCCTCACCCTTCCCACCCGACTGCGTCGGGCGGGCCCCTTCCCTCTCCCGCTGGGAGAGGGAGAGACGCCGAAGGCGGCGAAGGGTGAGGGCGACTACGGTTGTGACGGAGCGTCTCAGAGAGGACGGCCATGCAGATCTGGGCAGGCCTCGGCAATCCGGGCGGCACGTACGCGATGCACCGGCACAATGTCGGCTTCATGGCGGTGGACGCGGTCGCCGAGGTCCACGGCTTCGCCCCCATCCGAAAGCAGTTCCAGGGCTGGACGCGCGAAGGCCGGATCGACGCGCACAAGGTCGTGCTGCTGAAACCCGCGACCTTCATGAACGACAGCGGTCGCAGCGTCGCCGAGGCGCTTCGCTTCTACAAGCTCGACCTGAACGCGCTGACCGTCTTCCACGACGAACTCGATCTCGCGGCGATGAGGATGAGGGTGAAGACCGGCGGCGGCACCGCGGGGCATAACGGGCTTCGCTCGATCGACCAGCATCTCGGCGCGGATTTCCGCCGCGTGCGGATCGGCATCGGGCATCCGGGGCACAAGGACCGCGTGACGGGCCATGTGCTCGGCAATTACGCGAAGGCGGAGATCGATCCGCTCGCCGACCTGCTCGGCGCACTGGCCGCTGAGGCAAGCTGGCTGGCGGCCGGCGACGATGTGCGCTTCATGAACGAGGTTGCGCTTCGCCTTCAGTGAGATGAACGACACCCCCAGCGCCGGTTCAGGAACCGCGGGGCATGACGCCGCATTGTCCCGTGCAACAGGGAAGAGACCGATGCCCGTTCGCCGTTCCAGCCGTCCGTTCGTGTTCCTGGCGCTCGTCGCCGCGCTGGCCGCGTCCGCCTGCAACAAGCCCGGCGCCGATGCCAACGACACCGCCGCGGCGAACAGCAGCGCGCCGTTGCCGAGCCTGCCCGCCACGCTGCCGATGGCGACCGGCGCGCCGACGGCGGCAGCCTATGCGCCGCCGGTCACCGCGCTGCCCGCGGCGCGGCCGGTCCGCACGGTGCGCGTCGCGCGTCCCGGCGACGACTATGCCTATGCCGACGACGCCTATGGCTTCAGCAACGCGCTCGGCAATGCGCCGCCCGATTACGGGTTCGACTATCAGGGCGCGGAGCCCTGGGCGTGGCAGGGCTATGACCAGTCGCGCACGTTCGTCGAACCGGTCGAGGGCGGATATCGCTATTATTACTACCGCCCCGGCGCGGCGACGCCCTATTTCGTCCGCGATCCCGATTACGGCTATGGCTATGACGACGAATCGCTCGCGGTTATCTACGGATCCGGCGGCGCGATCTTGCCTTATGCCGCCTATGGTGCGCGGCTGGGCTATGCGTCCCGCTATCTCCAGCGCGGTCGGGCGCTGTTCGAGGCATCGCGCGGGAACGAGCGGCGCGCGGTGAACGCGGCGAACTGGGCGGCGCGGCAGAACGCGATCGCCGCGTCGCGCGATCGCTGGGCGGCGGGCGAGGCGCGGCAGGCGGGGTGGCAGGCGTACCGCGCGCGTATCGCCGACCAGCAGGCGCAGCATTGGGCGCAGGAAGCGGCGCGGCGCGATGCGGATGCGCAGCGGTTCGCGACCTGGCACGACGGCGGCTTCCGCAGCGCACCGCCACCGCGCGCGATCCCCGCGGCGTGGCAGCAGGCGCCCTGGGCGCAGGACCAGCAGCGTTACCGCGTCGCCGATCGCGCCCCGCCCCAGCCGGCGTCCCGGCGGCAGGCCTTCAATGGCCAGGCCGATCCGGGGCGGCAGGCGTTCGCATCGCAGGGTCCCGCAGGACCCTATGTCGCGCCGGGGCAAGGCCAGGCTGCGCGCTTCGTCGATGCGCGCGGTCCGGGCGTATCGGGCGAAGTCGCCAGCCAGCGCACGGCGGCGGACGCGGCGCATCGTCAAGCGGAGGCGGCGCGGGTCCAGCAGCAACAGGCAGTGCGGGCCACCGAACAGCAGCAGCACGAAGCGGAACGCACGCGACAGCAGCAGGCAGTGGCAGGTCGCCGGCAATTGCAGGGCGAGCGCGCACAACAACAGGCCCAGCGCCAACAGCAGCAGGCCGCCCGCGTGGCGCAGCAACAGGTGCATCAGCAGCAGATGACGACGGTCCACGCGCAACAGAATGCTTCGCGACAGGCGCGCCAGGAGGACGCCGTCGTCCATGTCCATCGCGGCGGCGGCGATACGCCGGTCAATGGCCGTTCACCCCTGAGCCCACAGCGTCAGCCGGAACCGCCCCGGCCGCAGCCCCAGCGCGACGATCAGCAGCAGGCGGAACATGCGATGCGCCGGGAGCAGGCCGCCGCGCATCAGCAACAGGCGGCGGCGCAGCATGCCGTTCAACAAGTGCAACACGCGCCCCCGCCGCCGCATGCCGCGACCCCGCCCCATCCCGTCCCTGCGCCCCATCCGGCGGCCGCACCGCATCCACAGGGCGGCGAGCATGGAGGGCATGGGGAGCATCACCCCTAGTCGACCAAATCGGCTCGTGCTTCGGCCTCGTCAGACGTCCGCCCAGCGGCGGAGCAGATTGTGATAGATGCCGGTGAGGCGAACGACCGTGTCGTCGCCCTGTCCCTGGTGCGCGGAGACGCTTTGTACCGCGCCGTCCAGATCGAACAGGATTGCCCGCGCGCCATCGTCACGGATCATCGACTGCACCCAGAAAAAGGATGCGACGCGTGTGCCACGGGTAACGGGGGTGACATGGTGCAGGCTCGACGCCGGATAGAGCGCGAGGTGGCCAGCGGGCAGCTTCACCGTCTGCGGGCCGAACCGGTCCTCGATCACCAGTTCGCCGCCGTCATAGGCTTGCGAATCCTCGAGAAACAGCGTCGCGGAGAGATCGCTCCGGATGCGGAAATCGCTGCCGCGGCGGATCCGGATCGCGGTGTCGACATGTGCGCCGAATGACTGGCCGCCGGCATAACGGTTGAACAACGGCGGAAAGACTTTCAGCGGCAGCGCGGCGGCCACGAACAGCGGCGAGGCGGCGAGCGCGTCCAGCACGATCCCGCCCGCTTCGCGCGCCGCGGCGGACTCCTCGGGCAATTGCTCGTTGCGTTTGGCCAGTGCGGAGCCGGTACCCGACGTGGCGTTGCCGTCGATCCAGTCGCCCGCATCGACGATGCAGCGAACCCGCGCGACCCCAGCTGCGTCGAGGACATCCGGGACAGCGATCAGCATCGTTCGGCGCCTTCGCGCAATGCCGCCTGGCCGCGGGTCGCGAAACCGGGAATCGCGGACGCGGCCAGCCACGTCTCGACCTGCGCGACGAAGCGCGCGTTCCCCTGCCCGCCCGCCGCGCGCAGCCAGGGCAGGGCTTCTTCGACGCGGCCCGCTTCGCCCAGCATCCGTGCGTGGTTGAAGCAACCGCGGAAGTCACCGCCCTCCGCCGCCTCGGCATAGCAGGTCGCGGCCTTGGCCAGATCGACCGGGCCGGCCCAGCCGTCCTCCGCGAAGCTGCCGATGCAGTTCAGCGCCTTCGCCCGCTGCACCCCCTCGCCCGCCGCGACCGCGCGCTCCAGCCAGGCGAGCGCCGCGACCTTGTCCTCGGCAATGCCCTCGCCGAGTGCGAGCAGCGTCGCGTAATTGTACATCGCCGCGTCCAGCCCGCGCTCCGCCGCGATCCGATAGCATTCGGCGGCGCTGGTCTTGTCGGGCGCGGTCCCCCAGCCGAGATCGTAGCAGCGCCCGACCATGTTGAGCGCCATGAGGTGATGCTGCGCCGCCGCCTTCACGAACCAGCCGAACGCGGCGCGCGGGCCGGCGGGGGTCGCGGTGCCGTCGAGAAGGACCTGGGCGTAGAGGGCCTGCGCCTCGGCATGACCTTCTTCGGCGGCGATGCGGAGGAGTACGACCCAATCCTCCCCTGCAAGGAGCGGCAGGTGGGATCGTCCCCCGGACGATCCTCGATCATGCGGGGCATGATCGACCTGCCGCTGGGGACCATCCGAAGGATGGTGGAGGGGGGTCTCCGCGAGCCTATCGCCCGCGGAGACCCCCCTCCGCGAGCTTCGCTGGTCCCCCTCCCCGCGAAGCGGGGAAGAATGAGATTTAGCCTCCCTCAAAACTTCACACCCACCGTCCCGAACACCGTCCGCCCCGCCGCGATCGTCGCATAATGGCTGGCATAGGCCGAGCTGAAATACACCTTGTCGGTGAGGTTCTGCGCGTTGACGCTGAACGTCACGTTCTTCGTCACGTCATAGCTCGCCCGCGCATCGAAGCGGACATAGCCGGGGATTTCACGGTACAGCACCACGGTCGCGGGGGTCACCGTCACCACGCCCGCCGCAGTCTGCGTCGCGGTGCGGTTATCGGCATAGCCGCCATATTGACGGTCGTTGTAGATCACGCTGCCGCCGATCTGGAAGCGCTTGTACAACGTGACGTTGGTCGTCGCGGTAAAGCTGTTGCGCACGGTCGAGGGCACCTGCTTGCCGGTATTGACCGAGGTCACATACACTGTCTGCGCCGCCTGCGTGCCGACCGCGGGGGCGGTCAGCGCGGCATTGCCGCCGTCGACGACGACCGGATCGAGATAGGTATAGCCGCCGAAGATCGTCCAGCCGGGCAGGATCGTCCCGCTTGCGGTCAACTCCACCCCACGCACCCGCGTCTTGCCCAGATTGGCGACGGTATTGGCGTCGATCGCGACGCGCGCATTGTCCGTATCCGTCTGAAACACCGCGACGGCCAGCGCGAGCTTCTCGTGGAACACGCTTGCCTTCGCGCCGACCTCGTAGGATCTGGTCTTCTGCACCTTCAGCTGGTTCAGCGCGCCGGCGGCAGTCGTCGTGGCGGTCGGCAGCGCATTGTCCTCGCGCCCTTCGCCGAGCAGGCTGTTGGGCGGCGTCGCGGCGGTCGCATAGCTGGCATAGACGCTTGTCTCGCGCGTGGGCTTCAGGACGAGCCCGAGCTGATAGTTGAACAGCCGGTCGGTCCGCGACAGCCTGATCGCGGTGGCGTTCGCGGGCAGCGGCGCGAGTCCGGTTGTCAGCGCGGGGGTTAGGACCGACTGGAACCGGTCGTAGCGCAGTCCGACATTCACGATCACCGCGGGCACGAGGGTGATGGAATCGAAGCCGTAGATACTCTGCGTGTTCGCGTCGTTCTGCGTCTCGCTGCTGGGCGGGCCCTTCACGATCGGCGTCGAAACACTGGATGTGTCGGTCGTGTAATTCACCCACGGGTCGTTGGGGTTCGGATTGAACAGGCTTGCGCAATAGTAACGCGAGACGGTGACGGTGTCGCAACGCGGGCTGATCGTCGCGCCGGTCTGTTCGACGAACGCACCGCGGCGATCCTTCTCCAAGGAGAATTCGGTCCCGACCGAAATGCTGTGCTTGATCTTGCCGGTGGCGAAGGTTCCGTACAGATCGGTCTGGTCGATGATGCTTTCGTCATAGCCGTAGCGAGTATTGCCTCGCCGCCAGACATGGCCGCCGCCGGTCAGCTTCGTGCCACCATCGGCCGGGTTCACGGCGGGGCCGGTCAGCGGGAAGCCATAGACATCGCCCTGCGAGTCGTCGGGTTGGGTATAGATGTAATCCTGTTCGTCATGGCTGAACCGTGCGGTGTTGCGCAGCGTCAGGTTGCCGAAGTCGTGCTCGACCCGCAGCGTCGCCTGGTTGGTCGCGGAATTGCGAAAGTCTCGGTCGGTCAGCCCGTAGAAGGTCGACCGCGCGATCGTGCCGGTCTGTCCGTTCAGCGTCGTGAAGGTCCCGATCGCAGGCTGCGACAGCACATTGCCCGTCGTCGGCGCGTTGCAGACCGTCGCCGAACAGACGTAGCGATAGGGCAGCCCGCTGTCGGGAAGCTCATGGCTTTCCAGATAATAATAGCTGGCGGTCAGCCGCGTCGGCGTGCCGAGCCCGATGGTGATCGACGGCGCGACGCCCCAGCGGCGCTGATACACGTCGTCGCGCCCCGCCACGTCCTGGTCGTGCCACAGCCCTTCGATCCGGAGGGCGATACCGTCCGCGACCTTCAGGTTCAGATCGCCGGTCACGCGCTTGTAGCTGGCGTTGCCGAAGCTGCCGGTGACCGCGCCGAAATCCTGAAGCTCCGGCATCTTCGACAGGATGTTGATTGTTCCGCCCGCGGATCCGCGGCCGCCGAGCGTCGAGTCCGAACCGCGTACGATCTGCACCGATTCGGTCGCGAACACCTCGCGGCTCTGCGATGCAAGGTCGCGCACGCCATCGACATAGATGCTGCCCTGGCTGTCGAAGCCGCGGATGAACGGCCGGTCGCCGATCGGATTGCCACCCTCCGCCGCGCCGAAGGTTATGCCGGGGATGGTGCGCAGCGCATCCTGAAGGCTGTTCGACCCGGTCTGCGCGATCACCGTCTTGTCCAGCGTGACGATCGACCGCGGCGTGTTGACCACCGGCGCGACCGCCTTCGCATCGGTGCGGACACGATGGCCGTTCACGAGGATGTCGGTCTGCGAAGGATCGGTCTCGGTATCCGCAGCGACGGCGGCCGGTTTCGTATCGTCCGCCGCCAGCGCCGGGGCGGTGGCGAACGCGCCGACACAGCCGAGTGCGAGGAACGCCGACGAGCGCGGCACGGAGACGGTACGACGGTTCAAGCTGCTCACCCCTTATTGCTTGGGGCGAATCGCTATTGAGAATCGTTCTCACTGTCAACGCTAATGAGAGTAATTCTTACCTTGGGTCAATAACCATGTCCGGAGCGCGCTACCGAGGTTCGGTGGATCCGCCGCGGCGATCCGCAACGCATCGATCTGGGCGACAAGAGCAGACAGCGGAAGCGCGTGGGCCCGCGCTGCGAATTCCAATGAGGCCCAGAAGACGGGTTCGAGACTGATGGACGTCTGATGTCCTGCGATGGTGATCGATCGCTTCACCGGGCCGTGGAAGCCTACGCGGGGTGGATCGATCCTCATTTTCGGATCGGAAAGCACCCATCGGTGCCGTTGAAGCCATCGAAATCCGACGGCAGGGGAACATGCGCCACGTCGCGCATCGCCAAGTCCGCGTTGCAATAGCGTCCGGTTGTATGAACGGTGCCGATCGAAATGAATTCGTCGATCGTACGCCCGATCATATCCATTTCGTCCGTCGCGTGATCGAGCCGATACCACGTTACGGTTGCAGTAGAATGATCCGCGAGCACCCCGCTAGGCGCTTCGTCCAGCGATGCTTTTATCAACAGCGTCGCCGGTTTACCGTCGATGCGGCCGGTCGCGAAGCGGACCGCGCCCAATACGCGCTCGCCGTCAAAGGGGTTGTCGCCGATCGTATCGCCCTCCGCTGTGACCAACCCGACCGGATTGCCCTCCGAAGGGCCGCCGAGCACCATCCAGACATGATAGCCATGCGCATTCCCGTTGCCCCGCCACGCTTCGACGATCGTCGCCGTTCCGCCGCCGACGAGGAACCCCGGCACGCGGTTGACGCCCGGGTGGAGCGCGATCGGCTTGAGATCGGTGATCGCCAGCGGCGGCGACGCCGCCGCGAGAAAAAGCCCGGTTCCGATCAGGGCAAGTGCACGCATCACCACCTCCGCTTTTCGCTCACCACTTTAAAGCACCCCTTACGCCACCCCGGCGAAGGCCGGGGCCCAGTTTCGGCCCGATCGGGGGTAGCTCAACACGCTCCACCACCAACTTTGCAACTGGGCCCCGGCCTCCGCCGGGGTGGCGTAGAATGTGTGTGCTATCATATCCTCAAACCGTATCGAACAACGCCGCCAACTGCTCGATGATCGTCCCGCCGAGCTGCTCCGCATCCATGATCGTCACCGCACGCGCATAGTATCTGGTCACGTCATGACCGATCCCGATAGCGACCAGTTCGACCGGCGACTTGGTTTCGATCCAGCCGATCACCTGGCGCAGATGCCGCTCCAGGTAGCTTCCCGAATTCACCGACAGCGTGGAATCGTCGACCGGCGCACCGTCGGAGATCACCATCAGCACCCGCCGATCCTCCGGTCGTGCGAGCAACCGCGAATGCGCCCATAACAGCGCCTCGCCGTCGATATTCTCCTTCAGCAGCCCCTCGCGCATCATCAGGCCCAGCGAATTGCGCGCGCGCCGCCACGGTTCGTCCGCTTTCTTGTAGACGATATGGCGCACATCGTTCAGCCGCCCCGGCTGCGGCGGACGCCCCGTGGCAAGCCAGGTCTCGCGGCTCTGACCGCCCTTCCAGGCGCGTGTGGTGAAGCCGAGGATCTCGGTCTTGACGCCGCAACGCTCCAGCGTGCGCGCCAGGATATCCGCGCTGATCGCGGCGATAGAGATCGGGCGGCCGCGCATCGATCCCGAATTGTCGATCAGCAAGGTGACGACGGTATCGCGGAAGTCGGTCTCGCGCTCGATCTTGTAGCTGAGCGACTGCGTGGAATTGACCACCACGCGCGCCAATCGGGCCGCGTCGAGCATCCCCTCGTCCTGATCGAAGTCCCACGACCGCGACTGCTGCGCCATCAACCGCCGCTGCAACCGGTTCGCCAGCTTCGACACCGCGGATTGCAGATGGACGAGCTGCTGGTCGAGATACCCGCGCAGCCGCGCCAGCTCGTCGGCGTCGCACAGTTCGGTCGCGGCGACGACTTCGTCGAATTGCGTCGTCCAGGCTTTGTAGTCGAATTGCGGCGACGGGTCCGCAGACGGGCGGTTCGGGCGGACGGGCTGCATCCCTTCCTCGCCATCGTCGCCCGGGTCGCTGTCCATGTCGTCGAACTGGTCGTCGGACATCTGCTGGCCGTCGCCGTCCTCGCTGTCCGACTCGCTCTGCTCGCCGCGCGCCTCGACCTCGGCCTGTCCCTCGCCACCCTGTTCCTCACCCTCTTCGCCTTCGTCGGGCCGAGACTCCTCTTCGGTGCCTTCGTCCTCGCTGCCGCCATCGTCGCTGTCTTCGGGCATCTGCCGGCCCTCGACGAGTTCGAGGTCCTCGAGCAGCTTCATCGCCAGCGATTGGAACGTGCGCTGATCGTCGAGCGCCAGCGAAAGCGCCGACAGGTCGGTCTTCTCCTCGATCCAGTCGCGCACCAGCGCCAGCCCCGGCGCGGTAACCGCAGGCGGCGCATTCCCCGTAAGCCGCTCGCGGACCAACAGGCCAAGGGCGGTCGACAGCGGCACCTCCGCCTGACTGCGCGCACGCGTGATGGGATCGGACCGCAGTCTGACGTCGAGCGCCATCGCCAGGTTGTCGGTGATCCCCGCATAGCCGCGCGCGCCCAGCGCCTCGACCCGCGCGCCCTCGATCGCGTCGAACACCGCGCGCGCCACCGCCTCGCCCGGCGCACCGCGTGTGTGGAGCGCGGTGTCGTGATGCTTCAAACGGAGCGCGAAGCCATCGGCGAACCCGCGCGCCTCCGCCACCTGTTCGGGTGGCAGCGCGCGCGCGGGCATCGGCACCTTGATATGCTTGCCCGACTGTACCGGCGCGTCGGCGGTGAATGCGAGTTCGACCTCCGGCTCGTCCGCGATCGCGCGTGCCGTGCCCGCGAGGACGGCCTTGAACCGGTCGAGAGGGGTTTCGGTGGGCATTACCAGAGAACCTTGCAGCCGAATTTGGCGATTTCGCGGTCGCGGGTGATCACCGTCAAGTCCTCGATCAGTGCCTGTGCGGCGATCAATCGGTCAAACGGATCGCGGTGAGTGCCGGGCATTGCGCCGGCCCGCAATCCATGCACCATCGTAATGCCCAGCGTCTCGAAACCGTGGTGCGCCATCAGCCGAGGGTAATGCTCTACCGGATCGCCGATATCGTCCAGCTTGCCTATGCGAAACTTGGTGGCGACCTCCCAGGCGCTCGCAGCACTGACGAAAATCGCTGCATCGGCATCGGCGATTGCATCCCGCGCCGCTACGCCAAGCTTGGCAGAACCGCTCCACCAGAACAGAGCAGCATGGGTGTCGAGAAGCAGCCGGATCAAAACCCGTACTTCTCGAGCCGCTTGCCTTCCCAGAGTTCGAGCTCGTCCTCGCTCAGCGGATCGAACCACACGGAGTCGGGGATGTTCGCCAGTTCCGGCCAGCCACCTGGTTGCCGCTTCGGACGAGGCGCGGACGGTTCGATCGGCACGATCTTGGCCCAAGGCTCACCTGCCTTCGCAAGAATGATTTCCTCGCCGGCATGTGCGCGATCCATCAGCTTCGAAAGGTTCGTCTTCGCGTCATGGACATTAAACGTCTTCTGCGGATCAGCCTCAGCCATGCACACCTCCATGGTGGACTAACTATCTTAGTCCACCCCTATCATCAACCCTTCCCCACCACGCTCTCCGGCAGATCCTTCCCGAACACCCGCTGGTAATATTCCGCCACCAGCGAGCGTTCCGCCTCGTCGCATTTGTTCAGGAACGACAACCGGAACGCGAAGCCGACATCGCCGAAGATCAGCGCGTTCTGCGCCCAGGTGATGACGGTGCGCGGGCTCATGACGGTCGAGATGTCGCCGTTTACGAAGCCCTTGCGAGTCATGTCGGCCACGCGGACCATCTGATCGACGACCTTCTTGCCGTCGGGCTTGTCATATTCGCCCGACTTGGCGAGCACGATCTGCGCCTCGACCACAGCAGGCAGATAGTTCAGCGTGACGACGATGTTCCAGCGGTCCATCTGGCCCTGGTTGATCTGCTGCGTGC
>NZ_CAXTII010000060.1:0-17522 GCF_964244235.1 uncultured Sphingomonas sp. | reverse complement strand
CCGGGCTTTTCCACCGGTCCCGCGCGCCTTGGCGACCCGGCCCGGTTACGCTAGCGATCCTCCCCATGTTATCCACGGTTTCCCCCCGGTCGGCACGATGAAGCGGCTGCATCTGCATCTCCTGTCGGATTCGACGGGTGAGACGCTGGAGAACATCGCGAAGGCGGCTTTGGCGCAATATGACGACATCGAAACCGTCCGTCATTTCTGGCCGATGGTCCGGACCGAGGCGCATCTCGAGCGTATCCTGCAGGAAATCGCGCAGAATCCGGGGCTGGTGATCTTCACGCTGGTTAACCCCGCGACGCGGCGCAATCTGGAACAACGCTGCGGCGCGCTCGGCCTGCCCGCGGTCGCGCCGCTCGATCCGGTCAACGAGGCGCTGTCGGGCTTGCTCGGGCAGCAGGCGAAGGCGCGGCCGGGGCGTCAGCACGTCCTCGACGCCGCCTATTTCGCGCGGGTCGATGCGATCCAGTTCACCATCGCGCATGACGACGGCATCGCATGGGAGGAATGGGAGGAGGCCGACATCGTCCTCGCCGGGGTCAGCCGGTCGTCCAAGACGCCGACGTCGATCTACCTCGCCAATCGCGGCTTCAAGACCGCCAACATCCCGATCGTCGTCGAAAGCCCGCCGCCGCCCGCACTGTTTTCGCTGAAGAACCCGCTGGTCGTGGGACTGACGACGAGCGCGGATCGGTTGATCCAGGTCCGCCGCAACCGGCTGTTGTCGCTGGGCCAGGCACCGCAGACGCCCTATGTCGACGAGGATGCGGTGACCAAGGAACTGGCGTTCGCACGGCGGATGTTCGCGGACAATGGATGGCCCGTCATCGACGTCACCCGCCGCTCGATCGAGGAGACCGCCGCGGCGATCATCGCATTGTCGAGCGAACGGCGCGGGGAACGAGTGATCGATGGGGATTAAGACCAGCCCAAACGCATCTCCGGATTATCGTGCCCTGCGAAAAACCAGGGATGTTCTCCCGCCAAAGCGGGAGTCCGGGATTACGCGGGACGTCGCTTGTGGCTCCTGGACCCCCGCTTTCGCGGGGGAACGGCCATATGCCGCATGACGCAATTGATTCTCGCCTCCCGAAGCGCCTCCCGCCGCGCGATGCTGACCGATGCGGGTGTCCCGTTCGAGGCCATCGCAGCGGGCGTGGACGAGGATGCCGCCAAGGCATCGCTCGCACACCTGTCCCCGCGCGATCTCGCGGATGCGCTTGCCGAACTGAAGGCGTTGAAGGTCTCCGCGGGAATGCCCGGCCGGCTGGTACTCGGCAGCGATTCGCTCGTCGCGCTGACGGACGGCCAGATCCTCGACAAGCCGGTGTCGCGCGACGATGCTGCGGATCATCTTCGGCGGATGAGCGGCGGCGTCCATGACCTGTGGAGCGGGGTGGTGATGGCAGAGGACGGTCGCGCGGTCTGGCGGCACGTCGAACGTGCGAAACTCCATGTCCGCCCCCTGTCCTACAGCTTCGTCGAGGCGTATCTCGACGCCGAATGGCCCGCGATATCGGGATGCGTCGGCTGTTTCAGGATCGAGGGACCGGGCGTGCAACTGTTCAGCAGGATCGACGGCAGCCATTTCACCGTCCTCGGGATGCCGCTGCTCCCCGTGCTCGATTACCTGCGCGCGCGGTCGGTGATCGCGTCGTGAGGGAGCGATTCCGACGCGGACGTGGCGTGTGGTTCGTCCACTTCCAGTCGTGACGCGGCCCTATGCCCCCGCCGCGGAGCGGCCCTATGCCGAGGTGATCGGCGACCCTATCGCGCATTCCAAATCGCCGATGATCCATGGATTCTGGTTGAATGTGCTCGGCATCGACGCCGATTACCGCGCGACTCACGTCACTGCGGAGGGGCTGCCCGCGTATTTCGCGGATCGCCGCGCCGATCCGACCTGGCGCGGGTGCAACATCACGGTGCCGCACAAGATTATGGCGCTCGACGAGATCGAGGATCGCGGCGATGTCCGCCACACGATCGGCGCGATCAACCTGGCGTTCCGGGCGGACGACGGCGCGGTGATCGGGACCAACACCGACGGCGCGGGCTTCTATGCGCCGATCGCCGACCTGCCGCTGCAGGGCGCGCCGGTGACGGTGGTCGGTGCCGGCGGCGCGGCGCGGGCGATCCTGTTCGCCTTATCGCGGGTCGGGGTCGGGCCGGTTACGATCCTTAACCGCAGCCCGCTGAAGGGCGCGGGGCTGCTGTCCGCCTTCGGGTTGAAGGGCACGGTGCTGCCGCTCGACGCCGCGATCCCGCCCTGTGCGCTGCTGGTCAATGCCAGCACGCTCGGCATGGCGGGGCAGCCCGATTTCGTCCCCGACCTGTCGGCGTTGCCGGACGACGCGGTGGTGTACGACATCGTCTATGCGCCGCTCGAGACGCCGCTGCTCGCCGCGGCGCGCGCGCGCGACCTCGATACGGTCGATGGGCTCGAGATGCTCGTCGGACAAGCGGCGGTGGCGTTCGAGATCCTGTTCGGCCGCGCGCCACCACGCGAGCGGGACGAGGAATTGCGGGGGTTGCTGACGGCGTGAGAACCGTCGCTCTCACCGGCTCGATCGGAATGGGAAAATCCACCGTCGCGGCGATGTTCGCGGACGAGGGCGTGCCCGTCTTCGATGCCGATGCGACGGTACGCCGGTTGCAAGGCCCCGGTGGCCGTTTGCTCGCCCCGATCGAGGCGGCGTTTCCCGGGATGACGGGCCTGGCGGGGGTCGACCGCGCCGCACTCGGTACCGCGGTGTTCGGCGACGACGCCGCGATCAAACGCTTGGAAGCGATCGTCCACCCGGCGGTTGCGGAGGCGCGTGCCGCCTTCCTGGCCGAACACGCCGCCGCGCCGATCGTCCTGTTCGACATCCCCCTGCTGTTCGAAACCGGCGGCGACCGCGCCGTCGATGCCGTGATCGTGGTCTCCGCCGATCCCGCCGTGCAGCGCGCGCGGGTCCTGGCCCGCCCGGGCATGACGCCCGAGAAACTCGCCGCGATCCTGGCCCGCCAGACCCCCGATGCGGAGAAGCGCGCACGCGCCGACATCGTGATCGCGACCGACGGTTCGCTCGACGCCACCCACGCCGCGGTGCGCGCCGCGATCGCTTGCCTCCACCGCCGCGAAGGCGGATAAGGCTGCGATGCGCGAGATCGTCTTCGATACCGAAACGACTGGCCTCAGCTTTTCGGGCGGCGACCGGCTGGTCGAGATCGGCTGCGTAGAACTGGTCAATCGGGTCGAGACCGGCCGCGTCTTCCACGCCTATTACCACCCCGAACGCGGCATGCCCGCCGAGGCGCAAGCGATCCACGGGCTGTCCGAGGCGTTCCTGTCGGACAAGCCGCGCTTCGCCGACGGGCATTTGACGCTGCTGGACTTCATCGGCGACGCGCCGCTGATCGCGCATAATGCGTCGTTCGATTTCGGCTTCCTCAACGGCGAACTGAAGAAATGCGGTCGCGACCTGATCTGCCTCAGCCGCATGATCGACACGCTGCAGGTCGCGCGGTCACGGCATCCCGGCGCGAAGCACAGCCTCGACGCCTTGTGTTCGCGTTACGGGATCGATCGGAGCCACCGCGTGCTGCACGGTGCGCTGCTCGATGCGCAATTGCTGGCGCAGGTCTATGTCGAACTGATGGGCGGGCGGCAGATCGGGCTCGGCCTGGTCAGCGATATCGCGGCCGCCGCCGCGCCTGCCGTCCGCGCGGCGCCGAGCACGATCCGCGAACCGCGCCGGTTTCAGCCGAGCGCGGCGGAACTTGTCGCGCACGCAGCCTTTCTGAAAACGATCGATCGTCCGATCTGGGGGGCCGCGGCGTCCGGCTGACGCCCTTCGCGAGGTCAACGGGCCCGCTTCCCGACACATGGAGAATAGAATGGATATCCAGATTTCCGGTCACCAGGTCGCGACCGGCGACGCGCTCAAGGCTCATGTGGAGGACCGGCTTCAGGGTATCGTCGACAAATATTTCTCGCGCGCGATCTGGTCCGACGTCACGTTCGGCAAGGGGCCGCACGATGCGGGTTTCACCTGCGACGTCACTGTCGGCGTGATGAAGGGCGTGGTGCTGAAGGGAAAGCACGACGCGCATGACGCGCACCAGTCGTTCGACGGCGCGGCGGGCAAGATCGAAAAGCAGCTCCGCCGTTATATGCGCCGGCTGAAGGCGCATCATGCGCCGGAGGCGATCGCGGTCGCGGAACAGTCCGAATTCGAGAATGCGGGCTATACGCTGTTCCAGGAGCAGCCCGACGCCGAAGAAGCAGGCGACGCGCCGCTGATCGTGGCGGAAACGCGCGTCGATGTGCCCGACGCCAGCGTATCCGACGCGGTCATGATGCTCGATCTGCGCAATACCGCCGCCTTGCTGTTCAAGAACGCGGGGACCGGGGCCTACAACATGGTCTATCGCCGCGGCGACGGAACGATCGGCTGGGTCGAACCGCAGCGCGTCGGCTGAGCCGTGTCGCAGCGACGGGCATCATGAACGACCTGAGCGATATCCTGCGGCCCGAGGCCGTTCTGGCCGGGCTGCCGGTGGCGACGAAGAAGGCGCTGTTCGTGCAGCTCGCCACCGTCGCGGCGGGGATCGTGACGGTCGACGCGCGCGATGCCGCGGACCGGCTGGCAGCGCGCGAAAAACTGGGATCGACCGGCTTCGGCGGCGGCGTGGCGATCCCGCATGCCAAGATGCCGCGGCTCGATCAGGTGACGGGCGTGTTCGCGCGGCTGGCCAAGCCGATCGGCTTCCAGGCGGTGGACGACCTGCCCGTCGATCTGGTCTTCATGCTGCTGTCGCCGGTCGAGCCGGGGGCGGACCATCTGAAGGCGCTGGCCCGCGTGTCGCGCCGGCTGCGCGATGCGGCGTTCCTGGAAAAGCTGCGCGGGGCGGCGTCGTGCGATGCGCTGTACGCGCTGTTCACCGATGACGGGGTGCGCGGCGCTGCCTGAGGAGACTGGGCCTAAAGAGACTGGGCCTGAGGAGACCGGGCCTGAGGAGACTGGGCCTGACGCCGCCGGACCCGGGGCGCCACCGGCGGGGCAGGCGTCGCATTTTCGTGCGCTGGAACGGCTCTATGCCGAAGCGCCGATCAACCGGCTGTTCGAGTCGCTGCTCGATATCGTCGAACCGGGGCTGGCGCGGATCCGGTTCACGATCGACGATCGCTATTATCACGCCGCGGGTGCCGCGCATGGCACCAGCTATTTCAAGATGCTCGACGATGCGGCTTTCTACGCCGCGAACAGCCTCGTCACCGATCGCTTCCTGCTGACGACGCAGTTCAGCCTGTTGCTGACCCGGCCGCTGAAACGTGGCCCGGTGGTGGCGGAGGGGCGGTGGATCAGCGGGCGGCGGCGGGTGTTCGTCGCCGATGCGCGGCTGATCGACGCGAGCGGCGAGGAGGCGGCGCGCGGGACGGGCACGTTCATGCGTTCGCGGATCGCCTTGGCGGGACTGCCCGGCTATCTCGCGCCATGAGCGCAAGATTGCCGAGCGCCGTGCTGGTGTCCGCGCTGATCCGGCGCGTGGCGGAGGCGGGCGGGTTCGCGACGGTGCTGGCGAAGGGCGACGCAGGGGGCGGCGGCGTGCTGGTCGTCGCGACCGACCGCGGCGGCGCGGAGCGGCTGTACGAGCGCGGGCTTGGCAGCGACGGGCGGACGGTGTTGATCGAATCGACCCCGGCCGAAGACCCGTCGGGCTATTGGCGACGACGCCGGTCGCGCGATCCGGATTTATGGGTGATCGAACTGGACATCCCGTCGGCGCAACGCTTCGCCGCGGAAATATTGCTCGACGATTGACGCGACAGCGAAACGAAACCACGCGCCGCGCATCGTAATCGGCGTTGTGCCGCAGCGGGTGCGATCCGGTGTGGTTACGCAGTCGGGGGGATGCTCGGACGATCGCTTTGCCGATCGGGTCCGTGGTCCAACCGCACAGCAAAATGATTGAATGACCGTTCTGCAGCGTGCCGCGACCATCGCGGCGATGTCTCTTGCCCTGGCCGGCCTGATCGGCACCAGCAGCCCGGGTTTCGCGACGGAGATCGACCGCAGCGCTGCGATCGCCACACCGATCGTGATCCCGGTAACGCCGCTGGCCCCGACCTTCGGCCCCGCCCAGCCCGTCGTCCAGCCGATCCCGACCGCCGCCGCGCCCGTCGAGGCCGCCGGCACCGCATTCGACAGCCTGGATGCCGCGGTCGCCGCGCAGGATGCGGCGATCGCCGACGACGCGCTCCGCTGCCTTGCCGGGGCGATCTATTTCGAGGCGAAGGGCGAACCGCTGTCGGGGCAGCTCGCGGTCGCCGATGTCATCATCAACCGCACCAGATCGGGCCGTTTCCCCGAAGACGTCTGCGGCGTCGTCAAACAGCACGGGCAATTCTCGTTCGTGCGCGGCGGATCGATCCCGACGATCGACAGCAACCGCGCCGGATACCGCACCGCCATCGCGGTCGCCAAGGTCGCGCTTCGCGCCGCCTGGGAAAACCCCGCTACGGACGCGTTGTTCTTCCACGCCCGGCGAGTCGCGCCCGGCTGGGGAATGGTAAAGGTCGCCGCGATCGGCAACCACATCTTCTATCGCTAACCGCTTGGCGACGTTCGCCTGATGTTCTAGCCAGGCGGCATGTTGGGTGCACGCCCCGATCGGCCGGACGATGCCTGTGTCACCCATCCCGGGTCGCCGATGTGCGCCGCCGACGTGGTACGCGGCGTCACCCGGTTGCTGGTCGCGCACGATCTGCTGGCGATCGGCGAGGTGCCGCTGGAGGGCGGCCGCCGCGCGGATCTGATGGCGATCGACCCGCGGGGCGGGATCGTCATCGTCGAGGTGAAGGTATCGCGCGCCGATTTGCTGGGCGATGGCAAATGGCCCGATTATCTCGGTTGCTGCGACCGGTTTTTCTGGGCGGTGCCGGCGGGGTTCGACCTCGCGCCGTTGGAGAAGCCCGGCTTCCTGCCCGATCGGTGCGGGATCATCGTCGCGGACCGGTACGGTGCCGCAATCGTTCGTGATGCCGCCACGATCCCCCTGGCCGCGCATGTCCGCCGCCGGGCGACGCTGGCCTTCGCCCGGCGCGCGGCACGGCGGGTGATCGCCGGCATCGACCCCGATGCGTTTTCCGCTTCCCGTTAGATAGAAACCCGGGTTTAACCGTGCGCGACGTCCGGGAGGCAATCCCGTTACGCCGCCGTCTATCAAGGCGGCCGATCAACAAAGGGGTCATCAGTATGCGTCGTTTCACCATCGTGCTTTCCGCCGCGTCGCTTCTCCTGCCAGCCGCCATGGTCGTGCCGACCGCGGCGGCGGATGCGCGCCACTATTACCGGCATTACAACCGGCATTATTATCACGGCTGCCGCCATTCGAGCGGTACGACCGGGCTGGTCGCGGGCGGCATCGGCGGTGCGCTGGTCGGCAATTCGCTGCTCGGGCACGGTGCGCTCGGCACGATCGCCGGCGGTGTCGGCGGCGCATTCGCCGGTCGTGCGATCGACCGGACGATCACCGCCCGGCGTCGCTGCCGCTGACGACGGGCGGTACGCGCGCCTATTCGAGCGCGCGTACCGCCGGCGTATCGAGGCAGGCGAGCAACCGCGCCCGCGACATCGCCGCCAGCGGGGCCGGCGGCGCATAAGGCGCGATATCGACCGGCCGGCCGATCGCGACGGGGTCGAACCCGCGCTGCCCGGTGCAGGTCATCGCCGCCGCCAGCAATTTCGGCGGCGTGTCGTACGCCTCGTACGACAAGCGGAAAGTGCCCCAATGGACCGGGATCGCGCGCGCCGCGCCGGTCAGGCGGTACGCATCGGCGGCGTCGATCGGCCCCATATGCGCGGCGATCGCCATCTGGCCGGGGGTGAAGCGGAACGCGCCGATCGGCAGCAACGCCAGCCGGATCGGACCGTGCGCCGCGGCCTCGCGTGCCCATCGGCCGTCGCCGAAGCCGGTATCGCCCGCGAAATACAGATTGCCGGCGCTCGGCAATTGCACGACGAACCCGGACCAGAGCGCGCGGTTGCGGTCGGTGAACCAGCGGCTCGTCCAGTGATGCGCGCGGGTCGCGATGATCGTCACGCCCGGCTTCACGACGACCGAACCGCCCCAGTCGATCGCGGTCGCGGTCGCCCCCGTCTGTGCGATGATGCTGTCGTTGCCCAGGCTGGTGACGATCCGCGGGCGGTCGCGCGTCCAGAGCCGCTTGAGCGTCGCCAGATCGAGATGGTCGTAGTGATTGTGGCTGACCAGCACGATATCGATCCGTGGCAGCGCGTCGAACGCGATCCCCGGTTCGGTCGTCCGGGTCGGCCCGAGCAGGCCGAACGGGCCGGCGCAGTTCGACCATATCGGGTCGGTCAGGATATTGAGCCCCTGCGTCTGGATCAGGACGGTCGCATGCCCCACCCAGGTCACGACCATGCGGTCGCCCTCGACGCGCGGCGGCGGCGCGATCGGCGCGATCGCGACATGGTCGGGCCATGGTGGCCGGCCGTCGCGCTTCGTCAGATAGCGCCACAGGAACCCGGCGCGGCTGTTTCCCGCCGGCGGCGCGAAGGTTTCCGCATCGCCATCGGGATTGAAGAAGCGCCCGCCGTCGAAATGGTCGCTTGCGGGCCCGCGATAATAAATCCGGTCGAGGAAGCGGGGAACGATCATGATCGCCAGCGCCAGTATCACGACGACGACCAGGATCGCCGTGGCAACGACCTTGACGACCACCATCATGCCGGGCCGATGGCCTGGCCGGCGCCCGATGTGCAGCCGGTGACGAGGATATGCCGGCCGTCCGAGCGCATGGAATTCTTTCGTTCTGATGATCTGGATGTCCAGCGATCGAAGTCGATCGGGGGTTCCCGCGGTCGCCGGCGATGCTAGCATCAGCCTGTAGAACGAGGGAGGACACGATGTACAGAATGGTGACGGCGATGGCGGTTCTGGCACTGGCTCCCGTGCCCGTCATGGCGCGGACGGTGACGGTCGAGGAACGGTCGATCGACGATCTCCAGCGGATGATGGTCGGCGGGCAGGCGACGAGCGTCGATCTCGTTCGCGCCTATCTCGCGCGGATCGCGGCGATGGACCGCAAGGGGCCGGCGCTGCGTGCGGTCATCGCGCTCAATCCCGACGCGCTCGCCGAGGCCAAGGCGCTCGATGCCGAACGGAAGAACGGCCATGTCCGCGGTCCGCTGCACGGCGTGCCGATCCTCATCAAGGACAATATCGAGACGCTGGACCCCATCGCCACGACCGCGGGCAGCCTGGCGCTGAAGGACAATGTCACCCGGCGCGATGCCGGGGTCGTCGCGCGGCTGCGCGCCGCGGGCGCGGTGATCCTGGGCAAGACCAACCTCAGCGAATGGGCCAATATCCGATCGACCCGGTCGATGAGCGGCTGGAGCGCGATCGGCGGGCTGGTCCGCAACCCCTATGCGCTCGATCGCACCGCCTGCGGATCGTCAAGCGGGTCGGGCGCGGCGGCGGCGGCGAGCTTCGCGGCGGCGGCGGTCGGGACGGAGACCGACGGATCGGTGGTATGCCCGTCGTCGCTGAACGGGCTCGTCGGGCTGAAGCCGTCGATCGGGCTGGTCAGCCGCGGCCATGTCGTGCCGATCAGCCACAGCCAGGACACGCCCGGGCCGATGGCGCGAAGCGTGCGCGATGTCGCGGAGATGTTCACCGCGATGGTCGGCTCCGATCCGCTCGATCCGGCCACAGCCGGCGCTTACGCGATCGACTATACCGCAGGCCTGTCGATCAGCGCGCTGTCGGGCATGCGGATCGCGGTGCTGAAGCCCGATACGATGACCCCCGATCTCGCGCTTGCCTATGACCGCGCGCTTGGTGTGCTGAAGGCGGCGGGGGCGGTTCTGGTGCCGGTCGAACGGCCCAAGCTGGAGGGGATCGGCGAGGCCGAGTTCGCGGTGCTGGCAACGGAGCTGAAGGCGGACCTCAACATCTATCTCGCCACCACGCCGCCCGCGGTGAAGACGCGCACGCTGGACGACGTGATCGCGTTCGACCGCGCCAACGCGGCGACCGAAATGCCGTATTTCGGGCAGGAGACGTTCGACAAGGCCGCTACGACGAAGGGCCTCGACGACCCCGCCTACAAGGCGGCGCGCGCCAAATCTCTGCGGCTGGCGGGGGCGGAGGGGATCGACGCGATGCTGAAGACGGCGAACGCGACCATCCTCGTCGCGCCCAGTTACGGCGCGGCATGGCTGTCCGATCCGGTCTATGGCGACCAGTATAATGGCCCCAGTTCCAGCGAACTGCCGGCGATCGCGGGGTATCCCAACCTGACGGTGCCGATGGGGCTGGTCGGCGGATTGCCCGTCGGATTGTCCTTCATCGCGACGAAGTTCGGCGAGGCGACGGTGCTGGGTGCGGGCTATGCGTTCGAGCAACGCGCGCATGCCAGAGTCGCGCCGCGCTACTTGCCCGTTGCCGCGGTCGGGCCGGGGCTGGAGGGTGTCCGCTAGCCGAGCAGGTCCTTACGGATCCGGATCGCTTCCAGCGACACCCGGACCTCGACCATGAAACCGACAAGCGCGGCGATCAGCAACGCCATGGCGATGATGAAGCTCAGCGCGACGACGGTTCCGAGGTGCAGTTTGGCGAGCCCGCCGATGAAGAGCAGCGCGACGACGGCGCACGTCATCACCGCGCTCGATACCGCGAGGAACAAGGCGGCATTGATGATCGAGATGCGGCGATCGAGCAGGCGCAGTTCCCAGATGTGGCGATCATGTTCGGGTCCCGTCGAGGCGGGATGCAGCGCCTCCAGCACGCGCCCGCGATCGACGACCCGCGACAGCCGCCCCGCCAGCACGTTCAGCAGTGCGCCGATCCCCGCCAGCATGAAGACGGGGGACAGCGAAAGCTGGATCGTCTGCGCGATCGTGGAAACGGCGGGAAGCGTCGGCATCGTTCCAGTCTGACCGGGCGGCGCGGGGGCGGCAAGACGCAAACAGGTTCGCGTCAATCGCGGATATAACGGAAGTACCAGACCTCGCGCCCCTGCCGCCGCGCCTTGCGTTCGTAGCGCGTCTCCGGCCAGTCGGCGGGGCGGTCGAGGAAATCGTGCGGGCCCGTCGCCAGCCAGCGGAAATCGCGGCGCCCACCCAGCACCATCAGCGCCCAGCGGCAATAGGTCGGATCGTCGGTGCCCAGCCGGAACTCGCCGCCCGGTTTCAGCTTGGCGGCGATCGCGTCGAGCGGGCCGTGACTGACCATCCGCCGCTTGGCGTGCCGCGCCTTCCGCCAGGGATCGGGATGGAGCAGGTAAACGCGTTCGAGGCTGGCATCGGGCAGCCGTTCCAGGACGTCCAGCGCATCGCCCATATGCAGCCGGACGTTGGTCAGGCCGTTGTCGCGGATATGCGCCAGCGCGCCGACCACACCGTTCAGGAACGGTTCGCAACCGATGAACCCGGTGTCCGGTGCCGCCCCCGCCTGCCCCGCGAGATGCTCGCCGGCCCCGAACCCGATCTCCAGCTGGAGCGGGCGATCCTCGCCGAACAGCGTCGCCGCCGACAACGCACCCGTCACCGGAACGCTGACCCTGGCGAGCGCATCCTCGACGAGTGCCGCCTGTCCGACGCGCAGCTTGTGCCCCTGGCGACGGCCATAAAGGCGGCGGATGGTGGAGGGATCGTTCATCGCCGCCGCCCTTAGAGCAGCGCGCGCACCGGGCAAAGCCGTGCGGACCCGTGCGTTATCTGGGTAGCCCGATCGTTATGCCGGTCTTGCCCCCGGCACCCGTCGCCGTTCGCGCAATCGGCTGGTGACCGTCAAGCACCAGGTCGAGCACCTGCTGCGGCTGCGGCAATTGATCGAACGAGGGGAATGTCGCGATGCTGCCGTCGAGGTCGGCATAGGTCACCGCATAGCCGCCCGTGCTCGGCTGGCCGGGGAGCGTCAGCCCCTTGTACACGTCGGCGATCCGGCCCGAATCGGCAACCGCCAGCGTATAGCCGTCGCTGGTCCCCATCGCGCGATAGACGCCGTAGTTGACCGTCGGCGGTACCGGATCGCGGCAATATTCGACGGGCGTCGCATCCGCGGGATGGTCCTTCTCCATGCTTGCCGCGATCGCGCCGCCCAGCAGCGCCTGCATCATGTCGGGTTTGCGCACTGCCGCCTTGTGGAATGTCAGTCCGTCGGCGCATTCCCCGACCGGCTTCGCGACGGGCGCGCTATCGCCGGTCGTCGGCCAACGGATCGCCGCCATCAGCGCGGAAAGTTTCGCGTCCGCCGCCGCCGGGTCGAGTGTCGTCGAACTGAGTCGGACCGCGACCAGCCACGCGCCGACCGGAGTCACGGCCAGCGCGGTCGATTTGTACTTGCCGTGCCCGGGCACATAGACCTGCCGCAGGCCGGAGGCGACCGCTGCACCGGGGTGCGCGAACGGCGTCGGCAGCGGAGCGACCGGGGTCGCGCCGCCATAGATGTCGCGCAGCGCGATCGCGGTCTGCGCGCGGTCGAACCAGATGGGGACGCTCATCAGCGCGGGCCGGAAGATATGGATGGTGGCGACCGTCGCCCGGTCGGGGCCGGCGAATTCGGCCGCGATGTCGCGTTCCGCGGTGCCGTTGTCGGTCAGCATGGTGCGCGGCAGGCCTGCCAGCGTCGCGGTCAGGATCACCCCGCTATCGGCATGCTGCCACCCCTTGCCGAGCGGTACCGGCAGGTCGCGGCGCTGCGCGGCGGCCGGCGCGGCGAGTGCGAGCAGGCCGAGGATCAAAACCGCAACACGCATGGAAAAGCCCCCTTCCGAATCGATTCGCGTATGTGCCCATTGCAAAAATATACTTGGTGTTTCCCCGCGAAAGCGGGGACCCGGTAGCTACGGGCGGCATCGCTCGTGACGTCGGACTCCCGCTTTCGCGGGAGAACGGCAACCACATGATGCAAAGAATACTGAACGGATTGAGAGGCGCCAGCCTTAACCGGCAGAACCGTCGAAGTCAGCCGGCGACCGCGGTCTTCAGCGCGTCGATCAGGTCGGTCTTTTCCCAAGTGAACAGATCGCCTTCAGGCTCGCGCCCGAAATGGCCGTAGGCGGCGGTCTTCTGGTAGATCGGCGCGTTCAGTTTCAGATGTTCGCGGATACCCTTGGGCGTCAGGCGGACCAGCTTGGGCAGCACCGCCTCCAGCACCGCCTCGTCCACCGTGCCGGTGCCATGCGTATCGACATAGACGCTCAACGGCTCGGCGACGCCGATCGCGTAGCTCAGCTGGATCGTCACCCGGCGCGCGAGTCCGGCGGCGACGACGTTCTTCGCCAGATAGCGCGCGACATAGGCGGCGGAGCGATCGACCTTGGTCGGATCCTTGCCGCTGAACGCGCCGCCGCCATGCGGGGCTGCGCCGCCATAGGTGTCGACGATGATCTTGCGGCCGGTCAGCCCGGCGTCGCCGTCGGGGCCGCCGATTTCGAACTGGCCGGTCGGGTTGATGTAGATGCTGGTTGCGTCGGTGATGAAGCCGTCGGGCAGGATGTCGCGGAACGCGCCCATCACGTAATCGCGCAGGATCTTGTACTTGGCGGGATCCGCATTCTCGCCCTTCTCGCAATAGCCGGGCGCATGCTGGGTGGAGACGACCAGCGCGGTCGCGCGCACCGGCTTCTCGTTCTCATATTCCAGCGTCACCTGGCTCTTCGCATCGGGTTCCAGGAACGGGGCCGCGCCCGAATGGCGATCCGCGGCCAGCTTCTCGAGAATCTTGTGGCTGTAATATAGCGTCGCCGGCATCAGGCCGGGCGTCTCGTCCGTCGCGTAACCGAACATGATGCCCTGGTCGCCCGCGCCCTCGTCCTTGTTCCCGCTCTCGTCGACGCCCATCGCGATGTCGGCGGACTGGGGATGGAGATTGTTCGAGAAGGCGAAGGTCTGCCAGTGGAAGCCGGTCTGCTCATAGCCGATCCGTTTCACCGTCGCGCGGACGGTATCCTCGATCTCCTGCTCGACGCCCGGTGCCCAATTGCCCTCGGTATCCATGATGCCGGCCCCGCGGATCTCGCCCGCGATCACCACCATGTTGGTCGTCGTCAGCGTCTCGCACGCGATCCGCGCCTCGGGGTCCTTGCCCAGGAACAGGTCGACGATCGAATCGCTGATCTGGTCCGCGACCTTGTCGGGATGACCTTCGGAGACCGATTCGGAGGTGAAGAGAAATGAACTACGCATCGACCGTTCCCACGCCATATAAAGAAAGCTTTATATGGCGCCTAGCGTGCGCGACGGCGGATGGCAACGCCAAGTAGCAGCATCGCCGCTGCGACGATCGCCGCCGCCGCGTTGCCGATCCGCGAAAAGGGGGTGGGGGGCAGCGCGTCCGGTACGGGTTCTTCGACCGCGCCCGCCCGGCCCGCCGGGATGCCGGTGATCAGGCGTCCATCGGCGGCGATGATCGCGGAAATGCCGGTGGGGGTGGAGCGAATGACGGGCAGCCCCTCCTCGACCGCGCGCATCCGCGCCTGCGCCAGATGCTGCGGCGGCCCCCAGCGCCCGAACCAGGCATCGTTCGACGGATTGAACAACAGCCGCGGCCGATGCGCTTCGTCGACAATCTGACCGGAGAAGACGATCTCGTAGCAGAGCTGCATGCCGATCATGCCGAACCCGGGCAGCGCGAACGTCCGCGGGCCCGGCCCTTCCTTGAAATCGACGTCGCCGGGCACCAGCCGCGACAGCCCGATCGCCGACAGGACCGGCCGCATCGGCAGATATTCGCCGTACGGCACGAGATGCGCCTTGTCGTAGCGCGCGAGGATGCGGCCGCGTGCGTCGAGCGCGTAGATCGAATTGCTCGCGCTCGTCACCACGCCGCGCCCGAACTGCAGCGCGGTCCCGCCCGCCAGCAATATGTCGCGCGGCCCGAGCAGCCGCGCCAGCCGCGCGCGCGCTGCCGCCGGATCGACGTCGTAGATGTAGTTTGGATAGCCGCCCTCAAGATAGTCGCGCACCACGCCCTCTGGCCACAGCAGCAATCGCGGGGTCGCGTCCGATCGACCCGACAGGCCGCCCAGCGTACGGAGCATCATCGCGCCATCGGTCTCGCCGCGCTGATCCTGGCCGATGTTCGGCTGGACGACGCGGATGCGCGGATAATCTAGAGGGGGCGCCCAGGGCGTCGCCCATTCCTGATAGCTGAATGCTTGCCCCGTCAGCAATATTGCGATCACCCCGATCACAATGGGCCACCGCCACCGCCACCGCCGGATCGCGATCGCCGCCCCTGCCAGGATGATGGTCAGGCCGGACAATGCGTAGGTGCCGACCCAGGCTGCTATCGACGCGACCGGCTGCACGGGGACCCACACCACCCCCAGCGGGTCCCAGGCATAGCCCGTGAACATCGTCGCGCGCAGCCATTCGGTCGCGATCCAAGCCGCGCCGAATACCAGCACGAACGGCCAGCCGGGCGGCGTCGTCCGATCGCCCGCCGCGCGCGCGCTTGCCAGCCGCCAGGCGACCCCCGCCGCCAGCATCGGATAGACCGCGAGATACAGCGCGAGCACGACCGGCGCGGCATAGCCGAGCACCGGCGGCATCGCGTCCTGGAAATCGAACGCGTGCTGAAACCAGTTGTCGTTGATCGTGAAGTGCCCGAGCCCGAACAGCCAGCCGCGCCACAGCGCGGATCGCACGGTCGGGGCGTCGTGCACCAGCCACAGCCACGCAGCGAAGCAGGCGAGCGTCAGCGGCCACAAGTCGAGCGGCGCGAACCCGCAGGCGGCGGCAGCGCCGAGGAGGACGCAGGCGAGGGCGGGACGGCGATTCACGGCCGTGCTATGAAGGGGGAGGCTGAAGGGCACAATGGTGGACGCCCGTTCGACGGGACATCGTTCTCGGCCGCGGCGGTCACCCTCACCCTCACCCTTCCGCGGCATTCGCCGCTCCCTTCCCTCTCCCAGCGGGAGAGGGAAGGGGCCCGCCCGGCATGGCCGGGTGGGAAGGGTGAGGGTGACGCCCGCGGTCGAGTCATTTCCCTCCCCATAGTGACACACGACATGGCGCTGGTGTATGATGCGCGCATGACACTGCGTCCCTTCCACCTCGCCTTTCCCGTTCATGATCTCGCCGCGGCGCGTGCCTTCTATGGCGGTGTGCTCGGCTGCGCCGAGGGGCGGTCGAGCGATCAGTGGATCGATTTCGACCTCCGGGGCCATCAGATCGTCGCGCATCTCGATCCCGCCGCGCGCGCGGTCGCGGTCGAGAATGCGGTCGACGGCCATTCGGTGCCGGTGCCGCATTTCGGCGTCGTGCTGACGATGCCCGACTGGGAGGCATTGGCTTCGCGCGTGGCGGCGGCCGGGGTCAGGTTCGGGATCGAACCCCATGTCCGTTTCAGGGGCCGGGCCGGCGAACAGGCGACGATGTTCTTCTACGATCCGAGCGGCAACGCGCTGGAGTTCAAGGCGTTCGGTGACGATGCCATGCTGTTCGCGACCGACGAGGAAGAGGTGACGATATGAGCCAGCCGATCGAACTCGACATCGCCCACCAGCTCGGCAAGGCGGGGGCCCGCGCCAGGCTGGACGGCAACATCGCCCGGATCGGCGAGAAGATTCCCGGCGGTGCCGTGGTCGATCACCGGTGGGAGGGCGACACGATGCACTTCACCGTCGGTGCGATGGGGCAGAATATCGCGAGCCGGCTGACGGTGTTCGAAACCCATGTCCATGCGGTCGTCGACCTGCCGCCGTTCATGGCGCTGTTCGCTGGTATGGTGAAGGCATCGATCGAGCGCGAGGGACCGAAGCTGCTGAAGTGAGGTTTGGCAACGGCGTGGCTTAAAGCTCGGCACTTGGCGCGGCGGCTTTCGTGCCAATTGCTAAAATTAAGGGACGATACAATGGTGCCCAATGGCAGTCGATGAGATCGACCCTCTAACCCCGAGGAGACTACGGCCCTTAAAGGTAATTGCTATAATTCTCGGCATTGGGATGATTACTTTTATCGTCTCTGCCGTCCCGGCCTTCTTTGATCAAGGCCATACACTGGACGATATTAGGCACGGTTATGCCGTTCAAACGGGGGTAGCCCTCTCCGGATTTCTTATGATGCTGGTTTTCGGCGTGATGGGCATGCAGCGCCGCGCCGATGCCGATCGCTCACCTTGGCTCGTGTACTGGGGAGTATTAACCGCGCTTTTTACAGCTGGAATGACGGCAATCTTATTGCCGGCACTCTCGGCGTATAAGTTGGCGGTGGACCTTGATGCCCGCGGCTTGCCTGCGCAAGCGCATGTCGTACGCCGGTTCACCGAAGGGTGCGGGAAGAGCGGCTGCATTACAAAGCTGGAATACGCTTTTCCTGCGGGCAAAGAGAGCCGAACTTACCGTGGCTTTTCCAGCGAGGGCAATGCAAACCGTGACCCCAGCGAAGAGTATAGATACGCGGTATCTACAGGAACAATTCCGATACTTTACGACCCGGAGTGTTGTTGCCCCCTAAAGGCCTGACGGGGCCTCGCGGGTTTGCGCGATGAAC
>NZ_CAXTII010000059.1:0-17798 GCF_964244235.1 uncultured Sphingomonas sp. | reverse complement strand
GTTGAATCAGAACTATCGGCTCAGCGGAATCCCTAAAATGTCACCGCGTCCTAGTAAGATGCCCGGGACCAGGGAAACGCTTCGAAATATTCCGAAGATAACGCCTAACGCGCGTGGCCTAATATCAAAAAAGGCTCCGATCAGTATACACCAGGAAAGGTAGGCACCGCAAAGCATCATCCAATTCAATGGACGCCATGAAAACTCGATAGCGCAAACCCATGCTATGGCGACGAGCGCCAAAAAAGCTGCCGCCCGTTTAACTGTCGATGTTTTCGGTTGTCCCCTTTCGAGCCGGGCGGCAAGAAAGACCACCAGAGGCGCGCCCATCAGCGTGAACCACGCCAACGGCGTTAGGTCCACGCTTCAGCCTTTCGACACCGCCGCCCGCGTCCGCCCGTACAGCCACCCGACCAACGCCAGAAACAGCACCGTCCCGCCGATCAGCGCCCATGTCCCGAACCCATCCCCCACCAAGGCCAACGGCGCATCCGTCCCCGCCGCGGCGACGATGCCGGCGAAGGCGACGCCCCACAGGCTCTCGCCCACGATCATCCCGGTCGCGGTCAGCACGCCGAGCCGCTTCGCCTGTTCCGGATCACCGCTGCGTTCCGCCCATGCCTCGTACCGCCAGCCGATCACCGCGCCGAGGACGACCGGCAGCGTGACGCTCATCGGCAGGTAGATACCGAGCCCCACCCCGAGCGGCGGCAGGCGCAGCAGCTTCGCGACGCCGAGCAGTTCGTCGACGATCACCACCCCGACCCCGACCAGCGCGCCCCAGCCGAGCATCGCCCAGTTGAGATCACCGCCGAGCACGCCCTTGGCCAGCGCGGAGATCAACGCCGCCTGGGGAGCCGCCAGCGCGTTCGGCCCGGCACCCGGCATCCCCGCGAACCCGAACGAGGTCATCATGAGTTGCAAGACAGGCGGCACGACGAGGCTGCCGAAGACGACGCCGAACAACAGCGCCACCTGCTGCTTCCACGGCGTCGCGCCGACCAGCTGACCGGTCTTCAGGTCCTGGAGATTGTCGTTCGATATCGTCGCGACGCCGAACACGATCCCCGTCACGATCAGCGCATAGGCGACCAGCGCCTGCGTCGTGCCAACCGGCATTTCGCGTCCGAACAGCCCGACCAGCATCAGCGACGCCGCCAGCACGGACAATATCCCGATCCCCGACACCGGCGAGTTCGACGCGCCGATCAGCGCCGCCATATACCCGCACACCGCCGCGATCACGAGCCCCGCGACCAGCACGAACAGCAATGCGCCTGCGATCAGCACCAGCGCCGACCCCTGCAATGGGCCGTCCGCGATCGTCGACCACAGCAGCACCGCGATCGGCACCAGCACGAGCAGGCTGCCCCCTGCGACGATCCCGAACGGCAGGTCGCGTTCCTCCAGCGCCACCGTCTCGCTGCGCCCGCGTGCCCGCGATGCCGCGAAGGACGACCGGATGCCGCCGGCGACGGGGCCTGCGATCTTCACCAGCGTCCACACCGCCGCGACCCCGATCACGCCGGCACCCAGGAAGCGGACGTCATGCTTGAAGCTGCCGCCGACCCAGTCCGCGATCGGCCCGGCCGATGCGGCATGCGCGGTCAGGATCGGGAGCGCGATCCAGAAGCCGATGACGATCCCGAACAACATCGCCATGCCCACCGACAGCCCGACCAGATGCCCGACGCCGAGCAGCGCGAAGGACAGCCCCCCCGAAATCTCGGTCGCGCCGCCACCGACGCGGAAGAATTGCGTCGCCTCAGCCACGGCGAGCCGCGTCTGCGTCAGGACCGCGAACCCCGCCGATACGAGGCTGTTGACGACGATGACGCGCAGGCCCCGCGCGCTTTCCTCCTCGCCCTCCCGGCTGCCCGCGCCGATCTTCAGCACTTCGGCGGCGGCGTGCCCCTCGGGATAGGGCAGGTCGGTATCGACGACCAGCGCGCGGCGCAGCGGCACCGAGAACATGACCCCCAGGAACCCGCCCGTCATCGTGATCCCCGCGGTCGCGATGAATGGAAAGCCGTGCCACCAGCCGACCATCACCAGCCCCGGCAGCACGAAGATGATCGCCGCCAGCGTCCCCGCCGCCGACGCGACCGTCTGCACGATATTGTTTTCCAGGATCGTCGCGCCGGGCAGATAGCGGAGGATCGCCATCGATATCACCGCCGCCGGGATCGACGTCGCGAAGGTCAGCCCGACCTTCAGCCCCAGATAGACGTTCGCCGCGGTGAACAGCAACGTGATGATCCCGCCGAGGACGATCGCGCGGAAGGTGAGTTCGCGGGGGGAGGGGGCGGTGGTGGTGGAGGTCTGCATCCGCGAAGTGTGGCACGAAGCTGGCGGCGCGCCAACGCGGTAAACGAATGGGGCGTTCGATCCTCCCCGGGACGGGGAGGGGGACCATGCGCAGTATGGTGGAGGGGGTAGGCCGCGAGCGGACCGCTCGTAGATAACCCCCTCCACCACGCCTTCGGCGTGGTGGAGGGGGCGGGTGAGGGAGGGGCGCGCGGCATCCTGACACCCCTCCCCGGCGGAGGCCGGGGCCCATCGGCGAGACCATCGCGATGAAGCGACGCACGCCGCAACTCTGATCTTCGCTGGTGGCCCCCGGCCTTCGCCGGGGAAGGGGGGGACGGGTAGCAATGTTGGATCATCCATGCCACCTGCCGGAGCATGCCGCTGCCGCGCCCGCTCGCCTGCCTCGCTCGACCGACTGTCAGAACCCGACCAGAGGTGATTCCGGCCGTAACGTGGCGTCCACTTCGTCCACTTCCGAATGCGTTTTCTGCAATCGCACGCCGTTGCGACTCGGTTGCCGCCCCGCCCCGCCGCGCTACTGAAGGCGCAGGGAGAGGCACCAAATGACGCAGGCAATCGAGGACCATCATCCGACGCGCGCGGAAATCCGGCTGGTCATCGCGGCGTCGTCGCTCGGCACCGTGTTCGAATGGTACGATTTCTTCATCTACGGGACGCTTGCCGCATCGGGCATCATCGGACGCACCTTCTTCCCGGCGGGGAACGAAATGGTGCAGACCTTGCTCGCCTGGGCGGGGTTCGCGGTCGGGTTCGGATTCCGGCCGCTCGGCGCGGTGCTGTTCGGCTATCTGGGCGACCGGATGGGGCGCAAATATACGTTCCTGGTCACCATCACGCTGATGGGCATCGCGACCGCCGGGGTCGGGCTGGTGCCTTCGGCGGCGACGATCGGGCTGGCCGCGCCCGCGATCGTGCTGCTGCTTCGGATCGCGCAGGGGCTGGCGCTCGGCGGCGAATATGGCGGGGCGGCGGTGTATGTCGCGGAACATTCGCCGCGCGGGAAGGCGGGTTTCTACACCAGTTTCATCCAGGCAGGCGTCGTCGGTGGGTTCATCCTCAGCATCGTCGTCGTTCTGCTGACCAGGGCGGTGGTCGCGCCGCCGGTCTGGAACGGCTGGGCGTGGCGACTGCCGTTCCTGTTCTCGCTCGTGCTGCTCGCGGTGTCGCTGTGGATGCGGCTGAAGCTGTCGGAAAGCCCGGTGTTCGCGGCGATGCGTGCGGCCGGGGAGCGTGCGGTCAACCCGCTGGTCGAAAGCTTCACCTATCCGGGCAATATCAAACGCATGCTGGTCGCGTTGTTCGGGATCGCAGCGGGGCTGACGGTCATCTGGTACACCGCGATGTTCACCGTCCTGTCGTTCCTGCAAGGGCCGATGCGCGTCGACGAGACGACGGCGCAGTTGATCGTTGGCGCAGGCGCGCTGGTCGGGCTGGCGTGGTTCGTCGCGTTCGGGAAATGGTCGGACAAGGTCGGGCGCAAGACGCCGATCGTCATCGGCTATGCGCTGACATTGGTATTGCTGTTCCCGATCTTCTGGACGATCGGCGCGGCGGCGAACCCCGGCCTGTCGCGAGCGGCGCAGCGCGCACCCGTCGTCGTGTCGGGGCCGGCCTGCGCGTACAGCCCGTTCGCGAAGGAGCAGACGGACGATTGCGGCCAGGTGCTCGACTATCTGTCGAAGAAGGGCGTCGCCTACACCAAGCAGCGTACGCCGGTTACCGTCGTGACGATCGGCGGCGAGCCGATCGCGGATCATGGCCCCGCCGGGCTCGACGCGGCGCTGACGCATGCAGGGTACGATCTGGCGAAGGTGAAGCCGTCGCCGGGCAACATCGCGCTGATCCTGGTGGCGATCCTCGCGATGGGGGCGCTGTCGGGTATCACCTATGGCCCGGTCGCGGCGCTGCTGTCGGAGATGTTCCCGCCCGCCATCCGCTACAGTTCGCTGTCGATCCCCTATCATATCGGCACCGGCTATTTCGGCGGGTTCCTGCCGTTCATCAGCCAGTATATCGTCGCCAAGACGGGCGATCCCTTCGCCGGGCTGTGGTACACGATGGCGGTCGTCGCGGTGGCGCTGGTGGTGACGGTCGTGTGGCTCGACGAACGCGCGCTGGTGTCCGCGGCGGAAGCGTGACGGTTTGACGGCGTCATCCCCGCCGCTGCGGTTGCTGCTGGACGGGGAGGCGCTGGCCGATAACTGGCGCACGCTCGACCGGCTCAGCGGTAGCGCGGCCTGCGGCGCTGCGGTGAAGGCGGACGGCTACGGGCTTGGTGCAAACGGCGTGGCGACGCGGCTGGCGGCGGCGGGGTGCCGCGACTTCTTCGTCGCGACATGGGCGGAGGCGGAGGCACTTGCGCCGCTGGGGCTGAACGTCTCGGTGCTGCACGGGGTGCGCGACGAGGACATGGCGATCGCGCGGGAAGGCATCGCGCGTCCGGTGCTCAACACCCCAATCCAGGTGGAACGGTGGAAGGCGGCGGGCGGTGGGGCCTGCGACGTGATGGTCGACACCGGCATGAACCGGCTCGGGGTGTCAGCGACGGCGGTGGCAGCTGGGCTGCTGGACGGTCTGGCGATCGACACGCTGATGAGCCATCTGGCCTGTGCGGACGAGAATGCGGGCATGAACGCGCGCCAGCGGGCCGGCTTCGCCGCGCTGGCAGGCGCGACGAGCGCGCGGCGGATGAGCCTCGCCAATTCCGCCGGCATCGCCTTGGGGCCGGCCTATGCGTTCGACCTGACGCGACCGGGGCTTGCCCTGTACGGAGGAATGCCGCGTGGGGAATTCGAAGGAATCATCCGCCAGGTCGCGACCCCGCAGGCGCAAGTGCTGCAGCGCCGCCGCGTGTCGGCGGGCGAGACCGTCGGCTACAATGCCACCTGGACCGCGCGCGCGGATACCGAACTCGCCATCCTCAATATCGGCTATGCCGACGGCTATTTCCGGGGTTTCTCCGACCGCGGCTTCGCACGACGGGGCGATGCGGCATTGCCGGTTCTTGGCCGGGTATCGATGGACCTGCTGGCGGTGCGCGCGGACGTTGCACCCGATGTCGCGGAGGGCGACTGGCTGACCATCGACCTTGCGCTGCCCATCGCGGCCAGCGCGAGCGGCATGTCGCAATATGAATTGCTGACGTCGATCGGCGGCCGATATGGCCGCGTCTGGACGTGATACGTTATCTTCGGCTTGATTGAAAAGGGGATGCCTCTGGCGAAGCACCCCCCTCTTAACTTCAAGCCTTAGTAGTTTGCCTTGAACCCAGCATAGAACTGGCGTCCGACGTTGTTATAGATACCACTTCCTGCACCCGTGCCGAGCAGTCCATAAGGCGGCAACCGGTCGAAGATGTTATCGCAGCCGACGTAGAATTCGAACTTCTTCTGGACATTGAAGCCGACACGAAGGTTGCTGTACGTGATGATCGGATAATCAGCGACCGGAAATTCGTCGGCGTTCTGCGGCGGCTGACCGTTGCACGAATGTTGGTCGCAATAGTTGCCGATCGACTGCTTGCCGATGAACTGGAACTGATACCGGGCATATACGCCGCTCGGCAACGAGTAGCTGACGTTGAACTGACCCTTGAATTCCGGATCGCCCAGATTGCCGAGCTGCCGCGTCGGAATGGTCGGGTTGATAGGATCGAGATAGTTCGTACGATCGGCGACCCAGCTCAGCAGGCCGCTAAAGGCCACCTTGCTGCCATTGTTGAAGCTCCGATTATACGACAGCTCGGCATCGATACCCGACGTCGTCTGTCGAGCGAAGTTCAAGGTAGAAGCGGTCCCGACATAGGGGGTCGCAAACAGGTGAGTCGTTGGATCGCGCGGGAACAGCAGCGCGCAATACGGATTGTTGAGCGTCGCGGAGTCGTAGCACTGATTGACGATGGTCTGGATCGCCACCGAGGAAATCAGGTTATCGACCTTGATCTTGTAGTAATCGACGGAGAGTGACAGCCCCCGGATCTGGTGAGGTTCGAGCACGATGCCGCCGGTGTAGCTGTTCGACGTTTCCGCCTTCAGCCCCGGGTTGCCCGCATCGACGAAGCTCAGGGTCTGGGTGCGTGCCGGGTCGTTGATGAAGCCGGCGGGTATGCCCGCTGCCGAGCAATTCGCTACGCGGAACTGGGTTCCGTTGTTGACGTTCTGCGCGTCGCAAGGATCGGCGATGAACCCAAAGTTCTGGGTCGGGCTGGTATACAGATCGCTCTGCGTTGGCGCCCGGACGGAATGCCCGTAACTGCCGCGGAACCGGACGCCGTAGAAGGGCGACCACACGATACCGGCATTGTAAGACCAGACGCCGCCCGCCGTCGTATTGTAGGACGAGTATCGGCCCGCACCCGACGCGGTCAGCTCTTCGAAGAACCGGTGATCCTTGAGGATAGGAACGTCGATTTCGGCATAGCCTTCTGCGACGCGCTCGATCGGGGGATGGAATTCGGGGATTGCGTTCAGGAACGTACCGCCGGACGCGGTAAGCGCATCATAAGCCGAGAACGCGCTTTCCGACCGATACTCGCCGCCGACGGCGAACTTTACCGGGCCGCCCGGCATCTCGAAGAACTTTCCGGTATTGCCCGTGATGTTCAACGACACGTCGAATTCTTCGGCGTTCTGGTAGTTTGTCGACGTCGTATTGACGAACGCCAAGGCAGCGGCGGACGGCGCGCCCGATCCGAACACGTTGATCGGGACGCAGTCGGGACGGGTATTCGTCACGGCATTGACGGCGCACACGACCTTCTGCCCGGCCGCACCCAGCGCGAAATTGGCGCCGGCAAAGCCGGCGGGCGCGTTGACGGCATTCGCCGCCAGCAGGAAGCCATCTGGGTTGCCGTTCAGATCGAACAGCTTCAGATTGTTGAGCCCGCTGTTGTGATCTTGGAAGCGACCGAAATTGACCGCGAAGTTGTAGGTCCAGTCACCGTTGAAGGTGCCATCCACCCCACCGACGATTCGGTAGGTCTCGCGCTTGTGCAGTTCGGCGCGACCGCCGAAATCGACGTTGAAGCGGCTGATCGTGAACACGCTCGTCGCAGGGTTGACGCAGCGGCCGATCGACTGAAGCGTCGTCAGCGCCTGCGTCGTCAGGAACGGGTTGTTACACCGCAATTCGCTGCCGCCGCCGAAGAAACCGGGAATGCTGCCCTGGAAGAAGCTGGGCTGACCTTCTTGGTTCGCATTGATCCGGACATATTTTGCTTCGACGAACGGGCGGAATGCGTCCGAAAAATCGAAATGCGCGAGAATGTTCGCCGAATAACGCTGCAGTTGCGGAAGGAGTTGGCCGGTGTTCTCCAAGGTCGAACCCAGGCCGCCTATCGTGTTGCTGCTACCGCTGCTCGGCGTGGCGCTGGCAAAGTTGGTGGTGATATCGCGGAAATCCAGCGACGGCGTGCTGAGAACCAAGTTACCGTTCGAATCGAACACGTACCGCTGGCCAAGACCGATACCGGCCGTGGTCGCCGAAGCAGCAACCGAGGTGGGACGGCACCGCGCCGGATTGGCGAGCTGGGCTGGCGAGGCTGCACTGCAGACCGCGGTGACGAGGCCACCGTCGGCGATCGTGCCGTTCCTGACGCCGCTGTAGAACAGATTGTCCGGGACGCCGTTGCCGGCGGCCGGTTCGCCCACCGTGCTCTCGTGAAGATTGAACTGATTCCGGCCGGAATACGCGCCCGTCAGGGAATCTCGGTCCGTATTGTAGAGTGCATTGGACTTCGTATATTCGAGCGACATCGCGATGTTGCCGCGCCCTTCGGCGAAGTTCTTGCCCATCGTGAGCGCACCGAAATACGATCCGCGATCGCCCCGCGAGGTTACGCTTCCCTGTCCGCTCAGACGGATGCCTTCGAAATTCCGCTTCAGGTTGAAGTTGACGACACCCGCGACCGCATCCGAGCCGTAGATGGCCGAATTACCACCGGTCACGATGTCGGTGCTTTCCAGCAGATCGGTCGGGATCGTGTTGATATCGACAAGGTAATCGCCGGGCGACGAAGTGACGTGCCGGCGTCCGTTCACGAGGACGAGCGTACGCGAAGTGCCGAGCCCGCGCAGGTCGAGGAAGTTGACGCCCGACGTGCCGATGAAACGTTCGGAATTCGCCTGGCTGAACGTTGAGCGTAACGCTGGCAGCTCGTTCAACGCGTCGCCGACGTTGATCGTGCCCGTCGCCAGCAGGTTCTCGGCCGACACGCTGGTGACCGGCACAGGTGATTCCAGCGCCGGGCGCGCGATGCGCGAGCCAGTGACGACGATATCGACATCGTTGCTGCTTTTCTCGGCCTGGCCGCTGGTGCTGGTCGGCGCCGTATCCGCAGACGGCACGCAAGGGCTCGGCTTCCCATCGGCCGATCGGCAATCCGTGCTACCGGGTTGAACGGTCTGCGCGCCGGCCACCGCCGGACATCCCACCAATGCGCCGGCCAAAGCGGTCGCACAGAGAAGTCGATTCCTGATCATCGTTGCCCCCATTTTTGTTGCAACAGATACACGCCTAACCGCGCGGCGGCGCAATATGGTGATCGCATTCGGGGTACGTGACTCGTCATATTGTGAAAGCAATGTGACAATTCTGCCACCTCATCCGACGGATCGCTCCCGTCGAAGCGATTGCTCTGGCACGTACTTCCAACCGAAACGCAGGCTCGCTGCAAATATGTTGCAGGATGTTGCAGTGCGGCACGAAACGCGATACGCCGACCCCTTCAGTGCGGGGGCAGACATGAAAAAACCCATCGGCGACGGTCCGGTCATCGTCAAGAAATACGCCAACCGCCGTCTCTACAATACCGAGACGTCGTCCTACATCACGCTGGACCACCTTGCCGCCATGACGCGCGAGGGGCGGGACTTCAAGGTCATCGACGCGAAGTCCGAAGAGGACATCACGCACAACGTCCTCACGCAGATCATCATGGAGGAGGAAAGCCGCGGCGAGACGATGCTGCCGGTCAGTTTCCTGCGCCAGCTGATATCGATGTACGGCGATTCGATGCAGGCGATGGTGCCCGGCTATCTCGAGGCATCGATGGACAGCTTCCGCCGCAACCAGGCGCAGTTCAAGACCGCGGTGGAGGGTGCCTTCGCCAACTCGCCCTTCGCCGAGATCGCCAAGCGCAACATGGCGATGTTCGAAGCGGCGGCGAACGCGTTCAAACCGGGCGCGGCCGGCAATGCTGCGCCGGCGGGAGCTGCCACGCCGGGTGGCAAGGACGCCGAGATCGCATCGCTGCGTGCCGAACTGGAACGGTTGCAGGAAAAGGTCGAACGGTTGCGGTGAACGCGCTCGCGACGACGGTCAGCGCGTCGGAAATGGAGCGACGACGCCGACGCCGTCGAGCGTCAGCCTGCGAGATTTTGCGGCGAACGGCATCGGCGCACCCGCCAGTACGACGTACAACCGCCCGGGTACCAGTTCACCTCGTGCAAAGGCGGCCGCTTCGGTTTCGAGACGGCGCGTGGTGGTCCGGCTCGTTCGTGCGGCATAGACGTTGGCGACGGGTCGCCCGGCGTCGGCTGCACGCCATGCGATTTCCTGAAAGACGTCGAGGTCGTGCGTCACGTCGCCGGGCATGAACGCGATGGACTGCGACCGGCCGATCAATCGATCCCAGCGCGGATCGAGAGTGCGGGCGTAAAGCTGGTGCCGGTCGGCCTCGCGGCTTTGGGCACGGATCGCGTCGGCCATGCCCGCCAGGTCGATGGTCTGAATCGCGACGACCGCGATCAGGACGAGTGCTGCGCGTTCAGCGGACAGACGGAATACGGACAGCACGGCCATCAATACCAGGACATAGCCGATGGGCCAGAACAGGCGACCCGACGCGCGTACCGGATCGAGCAACGCCAGCGCGAAGGGAGGTAGGTGCATATGCGCCACGGCGAGGATCGCGAGCACGACCAGCGCCGGAACCAACCCGCGCAGGCGCTGCCCCGCCGCACGCTCGCCTTCGCGGGCCGGCCGATAGACAGCGATGACGACGGCCACCGCGATGAGCAGCAGACAACCGGCACCAAGATACTGGAACCCTTCAAAGCCCCGGCCCGGACTCTTTTCGTGGGCGGGCAACAGGTTCGAGAAATTGCCGATGCCCGGGTTCCATAACGCGTCGAGCGGCATCGAGAACGCACCGAAATTGCCGGCCGGTATCTGGTCTCCGATGCCAAGCCACCAGGCCAGTGCGGCGACGAGGCTCAAAATGGCCGCGGCCTGTCCCAGCGTCGCGAGGCGCGTTTGCCGTGATCCCTCGACGAAGCGCATCAGCATTGCCGAAGCCCAGATCGCGCCGACCATGATCAGCAGATAGCTGTGGATCAGCGCGGTTACCGCAATCAGCGGAGCCCACCAGGCCAGCCTCCGACTGCGGTCCGCATCGAGAAACAGATAGAGCGCCGCCAATATCGTCCAATGCGCCATCAGGTTGGCATGGACGAACCGGTTGGCGAGCGTCGGCGGGAATGCCAGCAACATGACCCCGGCCCATAACGCCACGCGGCCCGGTGCATGACGGCGAAGCAGCAGCCATGCAAAAAAGGCCTGCAGTATCAGGCTGAGAAGGACGAACAGGCCGACAAACTGGGCGTCGTCGGGCAACAGCGCCGCAAATGGTTTTGCTGCCAATGTGACCAGCGGGTTGCTGTCCGTGTAGAGTATCGGCACTCCCTCGGGGGCATTGAGCAATATGGTCTTGAGCGACCCGCCTGCGGACCGGTCATGCCAATAGGCGTGGGCCCCAAGCGCGTTCTCGCCATTGTCGCTGCCCCGGATCAGCCATCCGGCGTTGCCGACCTGCAAGGTCGTGGGGTGGAAGAACGCCAGGAATAGACCGAGTGGCAACAGCACGAGGAGGATGGGAGTCGTGATGCGTTGCATCGCCTTACCCTAAGCGAAGGTGCCGGAAGAATAGTTAACGGTACCTGTTGGCTTGGATGCTACAGACAGGCCTCGAGATAGGCCGAATCGAATCCGTATTGCCGCGCCTTGTCGAGCGTGTAGGGGCGCAGGCCCATCGAGCGGTATTCGCCGATGATCTTTCCGTCGGCGCTTTCGTCGAGATACTCGAACTTGAACAGTTCCTGCGTGACGATGACGGGACCTTCCATGCCGATCACTTCGGTCACGTTCGTCACGCGCCGGCTGCCGTCGCGAAGGCGCTTGACCTGGATGATCAGTTCGACCGAATCGGCGATCTGGCGGCTGATCGCTTCCTTCGGCACCTTGATGTCCGACATCATCACCATGTTTTCCATACGCGCCAAGGCCTCGCGCGGCGAGTTGGCGTGGAGCGTGCACATCGATCCGTCATGACCCGTGTTCATCGCGGCAAGCATGTCGAAACACTCGCTGCCGCGAATTTCGCCGAGGATGATCCGGTCGGGTCGCATACGCAGCGCGTTCTTCACGAGATCGCGGATGCTGACCTCGCCCTGCCCCTCGAGATTGGCGGGGCGCGTTTCCAGCGGCAGCCAATGCGGCTGTTGCAGGCGAAGCTCGGCGGCGTCCTCGATCGTCAGCACGCGTTCGCCCGGGTCGATCATCTTCGACAAGGCGTTCAGCATCGTCGTCTTGCCCGACCCCGTACCGCCGGAGATCACGACGTTGAACCGGCTGGCCCCCGCGATCTTCAGCGCGGTCGCCATCTTCGGGCTCATGCTGCCGAACCCTGCCATCATGTCGATCGTGATCGGCTTGGCGGAGAATTTACGGATCGAGATCGCGGTCCCGCGCAGCGACAAAGGCGGTACGATGACGTTGACGCGCGAACCGTCCTTCAGGCGCGCATCGGCCAGCGGCGAGGTCTGATCGACGCGACGACCGACCGAATTGACGATCCGCTGCGCGATCTGGAACAGATGTTCTTCGTCACGGAACTGGATCTGTGCGAGTTCCAGCTTGCCCTTGCGCTCGACATAGGTCTGCTCGGGCCCGTTCACCATGATGTCGGTGATGTTGGGATCGGCCAGCAATTCCTCGAGTGGCCCAAGGCCAAGCAATTCGTCGACCAGCACCTTTTCCAGCGCGAACTGTTCGCGCCGGTTGAGCGTCAGTTTCAGTTCGGCGAGCACCTCGCCGATGATCGGACGAAATTCCTCGGCGAGTTCGTCCTTGCCGAGCGTCGCCGCGGCTTCGGGGTCGACGCGTTCGAGCAGGCGCGGCAGCACCTGTTCCTTGATCTTGTGGATCGAGCTTTCGAAGCCTTCGACGCGGCTGCTGCCCGAATCGGCGGAAGCATTCTGGCGATCGGCCAGGCGCTGCATCGCGTCCATCGGCAGGCCGGGCATCGTGCCCGGGCCGACGCCTTCGCTCTCGCCGGGTATCGGCAGCGAATCGAGCGGCGGAAATTGCGATCCGCCTTCGGTATCGGCGCGCGGCGCTATGCCGCCGCCCTGCATCGGACGCGCCACGCCGAACGCCGGCCGGGCAGGGGTCGATCCCGTAGTACCAGGCCGTCGGCCGAACGCGCTCATGCCTCACCTCTTGTCGTCGTCAACGGGGTTAGGGGGCAAGGATTTACATTTGCCTAACCACGGCTGGAGAGCCCTGCGCGTGGATATCCCCCGCCTTGCATCCCCCGGCACCCGATGCTAACCGCCCGGCAACCCATCGGCAGGCACGGTTCCGCGCCCCCGTCGCCATGGGGCGATATCCGTTGATCCAGGGACGAGGATGCTAATCGCGTGGAGTTATCCGGCGGTATTCAGGCGAGTTTGAGCGGGCGCTATGCGTTCGCATTGTTCGAGCTTGCGCAAGAGTCGAAGGCAATCGAGGCCGTCGAGGCCAGCCTGGCGGCGGTGCGCGATGCGCTGACCCAGTCGGGCGATTTCCGCTTGCTGACGACCAGTCCGCTGGTCGCCCGCGAAGCGGCCGTGAAGGCGGTGCAGGCGGTGGCGTACGAGATCAGCATCGACGGCACGACGAAGAATTTCCTGTGTGTCCTCGCGGAAAACCACCGGCTGGCACAGCTACCCGCGATCATCCGTGCATTCCGTGCGCTGGCTGCGCAACACCGGGGCGAGACGACCGCCGAGGTCGCGTCCGCGCACCCGCTGTCCGACGATCAGGTCGACGCGCTGAAGCAGCAGCTTCGCCAGCGCGTCGGTCGCGACGTCAATGTCGACCTGGCGGTCGATCCCGAACTCCTCGGTGGACTGGTAGTCCGCATCGGTTCGCAGCGCATCGATTCGTCGATCCGCACCCGTCTGAATGCGCTTGCGCACGTAATGAAAGTCGGCGGCTGACGCCGCCCCGGAAAGGCTGAAGGCAATACCCATGGACATCCGCGCCGCAGAAATCTCGAAGGTCATCCGCGACCAGATCGCCAATTTCGGCACCGAAGCCGAAATCAGCGAAACCGGCCAGGTGCTGAGCGTCGGCGACGGCATCGCGCGCATCTACGGGCTGGACAACGTCCAGGCGGGCGAGATGGTCGAATTCTCGAACGGCGTGCAGGGCATGGCGCTGAACCTTGAGGCCGACAATGTCGGCGTCGTGATCTTCGGGTCGGATTCGGAGATCAAGGAAGGCGATGTCGTGAAGCGCACCGGCACGATCGTCGATGTGCCGATCGGCAAGGCACTGCTCGGCCGCGTGGTCGACGGCCTCGGCAACCCGATCGACGGCAAGGGCCCGATCGAGACGACCGAGCGCAGCCGCGTCGAGGTGAAGGCGCCGGGCATCATCCCGCGTACCTCGGTCAGCGAGCCGATGCAGTCGGGCCTGAAGGCGATCGACGCGCTCGTGCCCGTCGGCCGCGGCCAGCGCGAACTCATCATCGGCGATCGCCAGACCGGCAAGTCCGCGGTCGCGATCGACGCGTTCATCAACCAGAAGGGCGTCAACGCCGGCACCGACGAGAAGAAGAAGCTGTACTGCGTCTATGTCGCGGTCGGCCAGAAGCGCTCGACCGTCGCGCAGCTCGTCCGCACGCTGACCGAACAGGGCGCGATGGACTATTCGATCGTCGTCGCCGCGACCGCGTCGGACCCCGCGCCGCTCCAGTTCCTCGCGCCCTATACCGGCACCGCGATGGGCGAATATTTCCGCGACAACGGCATGCATGCGCTGATCGTGTTCGACGATCTGTCCAAGCAGGCGGTCGCGTATCGCCAGATGTCGCTGCTGCTGCGCCGCCCGCCGGGCCGCGAGGCGTATCCGGGCGACGTCTTCTATCTCCACAGCCGCCTGCTGGAGCGCGCGGCGAAGATGTCGGACGCGAACGGCGGCGGATCGCTGACCGCGCTGCCGATCATCGAGACGCAGGCGGGCGACGTGTCGGCATACATCCCGACCAACGTGATCTCGATCACCGACGGCCAGATCTTCCTCGAGACGGACCTGTTCTTCGCAGGCATCCGTCCGGCGATCAACGTCGGCCTGTCGGTGTCGCGCGTCGGTTCCGCCGCGCAGACCAAGGCGATGAAGAAGGTGTCGGGCTCGATCAAGCTGGAGCTGGCGCAATACCGCGAGATGGCGGCCTTCGCGCAGTTCGGCTCGGACCTCGACGCCTCGACCCAGCGCCTGCTGGCGCGCGGCGCGCGGCTGACGGAACTGCTGAAGCAGAAGCAGTTCTCGCCGATGCCGTTCGAGGAACAGACCGCGTCGATCTTCGCAGGGACGCAAGGGTATATCGACACCGTGCCGGTGAACGACGTGACCCGGTACGAGGAGCAGATGCTCGCCGACCTTCGCGCGAACCATGCCGATGTGCTGACCCTGATCCGCGATACGCGCGATCTGGGCGACGAGGCCAAGGGCAAGCTCAAGGGCGCGCTGGACGCGTTCGCGAAGACGTTTGCGTGATCGGGTTGGGCGTCTCTTTCCTGCTGGTCGGATGTGGGCTCGTCGCTGCGTGCACGCACTCCAACCCGATGCGGCTTGAAGACGCTCAAAGTGCGATGACGGTGGATTGCAGCAATCCCGCGTACGCGGCGGCGTGCAACATCGCTGATGCCGGTCCTGGCACTACGTTGGTGTTGGACAATGGGTCGGCGTCGCCGAAAGGGAATCAGGAATAGATGGCGAGCCTTAAGGCCCTCAAGATCCGCATCGGCTCGGTGAAGTCGACGCAGAAGATTACCAAGGCGATGAAGATGGTCGCCGCCGCCAAGCTGCGCCGTGCGCAGGAGGCGGCGGAGGCCGGGCGTCCCTATGCCGAGCGGCTGGAGGGCGTGATGGCCAGCCTGGCGTCTAAGGTTACGGTCAGCGAATCTTCGCCGAAGCTGCTTGGCGGCACCGGCAAGGACCAGGTCCAGCTGCTGGTCGTCGTGACTTCCGAGCGTGGTCTGGCGGGGGCGTTCAACACCAACATCGTCCGCGCCGCGCGCAAGAAGGCCGAGGAGCTCGAGGCGGCGGGCAAGACCGTGCGCTTCTACGTCGCGGGCAAGAAGGGTCGGGTGATCCGCCGCTTCTACCCCGATCAGGTCGCCGCGGATTTCGATCTGTCGAGGATGAAGGTGACAAGCTTCGACCAGGCGCGCGCGCTGGCCGACGACCTGATCCGCCGCTACGAAGCGGGCGAGTTCGACGTCGCGCATCTGTTCTACGCCGAGTTCGTCTCCGCGCTGGTGCAGGAACCGACGTCGCGCCAGATCGTGCCCGTGAAAGTGGAGGCGAATGCGTCGCACGCCTCCACTTCCTCCACTTCCGCGCCAAAAGGTGCCGGCGCTGCCGTGGAATATGAGCCCGACGAGGAATCGATACTCGCCGACCTGCTGCCACGCAACATCGCGATCCAGATCTTCCGCGCGCTGCTGGAAAACGCAGCGTCCGAACAGGGCAGCCGCATGAACGCGATGGAGAACGCGACCAAGAATGCGGGCGACATGATCAACCGCCTCTCGATCCAGTACAACCGCACCCGCCAGGCGGCGATCACGACCGAACTGGTGGAAATCATCTCGGGCGCGGAGGCGCTGTAGTCGTGCATGCCGACGCTCAGCATATTCTTCGGCATCGCGATCAGGATGTTCTGGCGCGATCATCCGCCGCCGCATTTCCACGTCAATTATCAGGGCGAGGAAGCACAAATTACGCTGGATGGAACGCTGCTGAACGGCTCGCTTCCCCCTCGTATCGAAGCTATGGTGCATGAATGGGCGTTAGAGAACCAAGGCGCGCTTTTGAAGGCGTGGGAGGCGTGCAGCAACGGCCGCACCCCCACACGTATTCGTCCGCTGCGCTAGGCACGATCACGTTTCGTGCGCCGTGGCGGGTGCTCGCCCTGGAGATCATCGGCGAGCATGAAATCTACGTCTGGCACGTCGATGGTGTCGCTGGACGCGTAAAGTTTGAGGACGGGTTCTTCCATGGTGTGTTCGCACATTTGAAGGACTCGGCCTTGTTTGACGAGGTAGATGTCGTTTGCGGCGCGGTGGCTTGGCCCGGTGAACTCGATATCGCACCCGATGCTATGCATGACGAACTCGCTGCGCACGGCGAGTGGATTTTGAACTGAGGAACGAACATGGCAACCGCCGCTGAAGACATCCGCCCGACCACGGGCGCGCAGACGAACAACACCGGCACGATCTCGCAGATCATCGGCGCGGTCGTCGATGTGCATTTCCCCGACAACCTGCCGTCGATCCTGTCGGCGCTGGAGACGGACAATAACGGCAACCGCCTCGTCCTCGAGGTCGCACAGCATCTCGGCGAGAACACCGTGCGCACGATCGCGATGGACGCGACCGAGGGGCTGACGCGTGGGCAGAGCGTCCGCGATACGGGCGCGCAGATTACCGTGCCGGTCGGGCCCGCGACGCTGGGCCGCATCCTGAACGTCATCGGCGAACCGATCGACGAACGGGGCCCGGTCAATTCGGACTTCCACTCGCCGATCCACGCACAGGCGCCGCTGTTCGTCGACCAGTCGACCGAGAGCGCGATCCTGGTGACGGGGATCAAGGTCATCGACCTGCTCGCGCCCTATGCGCGTGGCGGCAAGATCGGGCTGTTCGGCGGCGCGGGCGTCGGCAAGACGGTGCTGATTCAGGAACTGATCAACAACATCGCCAAGGGGCATGGCGGCGTGTCGGTGTTCGCGGGTGTCGGCGAGCGCACGCGCGAGGGCAACGATCTGTACCACGAATTCCTCGACGCGGGCGTCATCGCCAAGGATGCGGACGGGAACGCGGTGTCCGAAGGCTCGAAGGTCGCGCTGGTGTTCGGCCAGATGAACGAGCCGCCGGGCGCGCGCGCGCGCGTCGCGCTGTCGGGTCTGACGATCGCGGAATATTTCCGCGACGTCGAAGGGCAGGACGTGCTGTTCTTCGTCGACAACATCTTCCGCTTCACCCAGGCGGGCGCCGAAGTGTCGGCGCTGCTCGGCCGTATCCCCTCGGCGGTGGGCTATCAGCCTACGCTTTCGACCGACATGGGCGCGCTGCAGGAGCGGATCACCTCGACCAACAAGGGCTCGATCACCTCGGTGCAGGCGATCTACGTGCCCG
>NZ_CAXTII010000058.1:0-18091 GCF_964244235.1 uncultured Sphingomonas sp. | reverse complement strand
TGAACAGGATGTTGGTCGTGTCGACCTGCAGGAACTCCTGCTGCGGATGCTTGCGTCCACCCTGCGGCGGCACCGACGCGGTGGTGCCCTCCATCAGTTTCAGCAGTGCCTGCTGCACGCCCTCGCCCGACACGTCGCGGGTGATCGACGGGTTCTCGGCCTTGCGGCTGATCTTGTCGATCTCGTCGATGTAGACGATCCCGCGCTGCGCCCGCTCGACGTTGTAGTCGCTCGCCTGGAGCAGTTTCAGGATGATGTTCTCAACGTCCTCGCCGACATAGCCCGCCTCCGTCAGCGTCGTCGCGTCCGCCATCGTGAACGGTACGTCCAGAATTCTTGCAAGGGTTTGAGCGAGCAGCGTCTTGCCGCAACCGGTCGGCCCGACAAGCAGGATATTGCTCTTCGCCAGCTCGACATCCGCCCCCTTCTGGCCGTGGTTCAGGCGCTTATAGTGGTTATGCACCGCGACGGATAGCACCCGCTTGGCGCGCTTCTGACCAATCACGTAATCGTCGAGGACGTTGCAAATCTCTTGCGGGGTCGGCACGCCGCCGTCCTTCTTCGACACCAGCGCGGACTTCGTCTCCTCGCGGATAATGTCGTTGCACAGTTCGACGCATTCGTCGCAGATAAACACGGTGGGACCGGCGATGAGCTTGCGAACCTCGTGCTGCGACTTGCCGCAGAACGAACAATATAAAGTGCTCTTCGAGTCGCCACCATCAAGCTTCGGCATTCAATCACCTTTCGCCGCGAGTTTCGGGTCGCGCGGCCCGCTTTGGCTGGGCATCGTAACCCGGCTCTGTCACATTTCAACGGCCAATGATGGCTAATGCGGACGTCTGTCGCGTAAGATCGCTCGCTGCGTCCGATCAGGCCGCCTTCGCCACGTCGTCTGCGGGGGCCGGGCGCTTGTCGAACACCTCGTCGATCAGCCCGAATTCCTGCGCTTCCTTGGCAGACATAAACTTATCGCGGTCCATCGCGCGCTCAATTTCCTCAAGCGGCTTGCCGGTGTACCTGGCGTACAAGGTATTAAGATCGTGACGCATCCGCAAAATCTCGCGCGCCTGGATCTCGATGTCCGACGCCATGCCCTGCGCGCCGCCCGACGGTTGATGGATCATGATTCGGGAATTGGTGGTCGCCATCCGCATCCCCTTTTCGCCCGCTGACATCAGAAAACTGCCCATCGACGCTGCCTGCCCGATGCACACCGTCCCGACGCGCGGGCGGATATATTGCATCGTGTCATGGATCGCCATGCCAGCCGTCACCACCCCGCCCGGCGAGTTGATGTACATGAAGATGTCCTTCTTCGGGTTTTCCGACTCAAGGAACAGCAACTGCGCCGTGATGAGCGATGCCATTCCGTCCTCGACGCCGCCCGTCACGAAGACGATGCGTTCGCGCAGCAGTCGGCTGAAGATGTCGAAGCTGCGCTCCCCGCGATTCGACTGTTCGATGACGATGGGAACGAGCCCCGCCTGCGCCTGCTGCAGGGCGACGCCGGCATTAGCCAGCGGCCGCGCGAAATCGCCGGTGTCAAACGGATTGTGCATGGAACTCTCTCTTATGCCCTCGGAACCGCCAACATCGGCGTTTGGCGCTGGTTGTTCAAGTGCCGCGGCGGGGTGCCGGATAGGCCAGATAGGCCAGCCGCCGTACCTCGCGCCGCCCGCGTACGACGGTGTCGAGAATCAAGCCCGCAAACACGTTAAGCGCGGCAAACAATCCCAGGCCGGTAATGAGGATCGCGGTCGGGAATCGCGGCACGAGATGCGTCTCGAGATAGGTCAGGACCAGCGGCACGCCCAAGATGAGCGCGAACAGCGCGAAGATGCCGCCGATTGCCCCGAAGAACCACAAGGGCCGCTCGATCCGGTAGAGCGTCACGATGGTCTGCAGGATACGCCAGCCATCGCTATACGTGCTCAGCTTCGACGTCGACCCCTCGGGCCGCGCGAAATACCGTGTTTCGATCTCGGCGATCGGCATCTTCAGTTCGAGCGCATGGACGCTGATCTCGGTCTCGATCTCGAACCCGGCGCTGAGCGAAGGAAAGCTCTTTACATAGCGTCGCGAGAAGACGCGATAGCCCGACAGGATGTCGGTGAAGCTGCGGCCGAACAGTTGCGCGAGCATGCCGGTCAGCAGCGCGTTGCCGAACTGGTGCCCACGACGATACGCCTCCGCCTTCTCGTGGATGCGACTACCGACGACCATGTCGAGCTGTTCGTCGAGCAACCGGTCGACCAGCCCGGGCACGGCCGCCGCGTCATAGGTCGCATCGCCGTCCGCCATCACGTAGATATCGGCATCGACGTCGGCGAACATCCGCCGGACGACGGCGCCCTTGCCCTGGATCCGCTCGCGCCGGACGATCGCACCCGCTGCCGCGGCGATCTCGCAGGTCCGGTCGCTGCTGTTGTTGTCGTATACGTAGATCGTCGCGGTCGGCAGCGCGGCATGGAAGCCCGCGACCGTCTGCGCGATCGCGGTTTCCTCGTTATAGCAGGGTAGCAGGACGGCGATGGTCGGTTCGGTCAAGGCCTCTATCTCCGTCATGCCGGACTTGATCCGGCATCCATCGTGCCGCACATTCGACAGCTGTTTGGTTTGCGGCGCGATGGATGCCGGATTAAGTCCGGCATGACGGATGACTCACCCCTCCGCCTTCACCTTCTTCGCCCGCGGTTTCTTCACCGGCGCGTCGGCAGCGTCGGCAGCCTCGGTCCCCTCGGCCGCTTCCGCCGCGACCGGCGAAGATTCCAGAAGCGCCGTCTCCACCTCGACCCGCGCCGCCTTCTTTCCGGCCGCCGGCTTCTTAGCCGGTGCAGGCTCGACCTCGGCCCCCGCATTGTCACCCTCGGCGACGGGCTTCGTCGCAACCTTCTTCGCAGGCTTTGCGGCCTCCTCGGCTAGCGGCTCGGTCACTGCCGCGTCGGTCACCTTGGCCTTCTCGGCAGCAGGGTTCTTCTCAGGCTCATGGTCGTGGTCGTGGTCGTGGTCGTCGTCATGGTCGTGGTCATGATCGTGCGAATGCGTGCCCGTCGCAAAACCGTCTTCGCTCTCGATCGCGGCTTCCAGTTCCTCGCGAGTTGTCTCGCGGTCGGTGATCGCGGCTTTCCCGAACAGGAAATCGACGACCTTGTCCTCGTACAGCGGCGCACGAAGCTGTGCGGCGGCCATCGGTTCCGCCTGGACATATTCGATGAAGCGCTTGCGATCTTCGGGCCCATATTGCTGCGCGGCCTGCGCGATCAGCCGGTTCATTTCCTGGTTGCTGACCTCGACGCCGTTCGCCTGGCCGATCTCGGACAGCAACAGCCCGAGTCGAACGCGACGCTCCGCGATCTTGCGGTAATCGGCGCGGTCGATCTCCATTTCCGCGCGCGCCGCCTCGGGGTCGGCCTCATGCCCGGCCTCGTGATCGAGCTGCTGCCAGATCTGGTCGAACTCAGCCTCCACCATCGACGGCGGAACCTCGAAATCGTGGCCCTCCGCCAGCTGGTCGAGCAGCTTTCGCTTCATATGCGTGCGGGTCAGCCCGTTATGCTGCTGCTCGATCTGGCCTTTCAGCAATTCGCGCAGCTTCTCCAGGCTTTCGAGTCCAAGCGACTTGGCGAGGCCATCGTCGATCGTGCTTTCGCCCGCAGTCTTCACCGACTTGATGACCAGGTCGAACGTCGCCGCCGCACCCTTCAGATTCTCCGCCGCATAATCGTCGGGGAAGGTGACGTTGATCTGGCGCGCTTCGCCCGCCTTCACGCCGACGACCTGCTCCTCGAAGCCGGGGATCAGCCGTCCGGTGCCCAGCTCGACCGCCATGTCCTCGCCGGTACCACCCTCGAACGGCACGCCGTCGACCTTGCCGACGAAGTCCATCGTGACAAGGTCGCCCATCGCCGCGGCATGATCGTCCGCCGCGTCGTCCCACTTCTTCTGCTGATCGGCGAAGGTCTTCAGCTGCTCCTCCACCGCTTCGTCGGCGACGGGTACGGTCAGCCGTTCAAGCGTCAGCGCGTCGATCGACGGCGTCGGGACCTGCGGCAGCACTTCCATCGACACCTTGATCGCGGCGTCCTTGCCGGGTTCGTAGCCCTCGGCCAGCTCGACCGCAGGCTGCATCGCCGGGCGCAACTGCTTCTCGGCGACGAGGCCCTGGACGCCTTCCTGGATCGCGGTGTTCAGCGCATCCTGCATCAGCGCGGGGCCGTGCATCTTGCGCACCAGGTTGGTGGGCACCTTGCCGGGGCGGAAGCCGGGCATGCGGATCTGCGGTGCCAGGCGCTTCAGCTCCCCGTCCACCTTCGCGTCGATATCGCGCGCGGTGATGGTCAGCGTGTAGCCGCGCTTCAGGCCCTCGTTCAACGTCTCGACAGTCTGCATGGGAAGCCTTCAATCAGGAGAATATGTCGGGTGCCGTGAACCCCGCACTTTCGCGCGGGACTGGTGCGGGCGAAGGGACTCGAACCCCCACATCTTGCGATGGCAGGACCTAAACCTGCTGCGTCTACCAGTTCCGCCACGCCCGCGAGAGGCACCGTCGAACGCGCGCGTCTATACCAGCGAAGCCGTCCGGGGCAAGCGCGACGACGCAACCCGGTGCCGATGCGATCGTTGGACGCGGTGAAGGAGAGCAGATGATGGCCACGCAACCACCACCGGAAAGCCCGGTACCCGACAGCCAGCCCGTCCAGCCGGCCGCCCCCCCACCCGAGATCGCGCCGCCCGCGCCGGATTTCGACCAACCCTCCCCGGGCACGATGCCCACCGACCCCGGCACCGCGCAGCCCACCGAAATCTGAAGGACCGACACATGACCGATACCGACACAGAAGACGCCCGCCGCATCCGCGAGGAATAAGGACCCGCGCAGCGACCTGGAGCAGGAGGTCGAGGCGCGGTCCGACGCGGTCGCGCGCGGCGAAGGTGGTCCGGAGCCGGAAACGATGACCGATACCGGCATGCCCGACGGCGTGGGGGGCACGGGCGGCGTCACCAAGAATCAGGACGACGACGCCCAATAGCAAACCGTCAGTCGTGAACGACACCCTCGCCGACGATCTCCACCCAAGGCAGCTTTCGATCTTCGTACATCGAAAATTCCGGGGCGGGAATCGGACCTTCCACGATCGCGCCGAGTGAGATCGCGATCACGTCGTCCATGCCTTCGTTGACGTAGGCGACGGTCGCGCCGCAGGCGGGGCACCAGCGATACGATGCCTTAGCGCCGCTGCCGCCCATCCGCTCCCAGACGTTCCAGTCGCCCGTGATCGTGACCGCTTTCTTCGCGAAGCGCGCCTGCGCGGCGAAAGCGCCTCCGGTGCGCAACTGGCAGGACCGGCAATGGCATACCGACACACGTACCGGTTCGCCCTCGATGACAGCGGCCAGCTGGCCGCAACGGCAGCTGGCGCGCCGCGTCGTCATGGCAGCCGGCGGGCGGTGACGACGGTGACGGGCGTCTCGGGCACTTCGCCCTTGAACGCGCCGCGCTGCGTCTTCGTCGGGGAAACGGGCGCGTCGAATATCTTCAACACCGCCTCCATCCCGTCAGTCACTCGGGCGAAGGTCGCGTAGCCCAGATTGTCGCCGGGTTTGGTCGGATCGGCATCCAGATAGCGCTGATCGCCGACGCTGATCGTGAAGTCGCCCCGCCCCGATCCCGGGGCCAGTCGCGCGAGCGACAGCGTGCCGTCGATGTGCGGCAGCCCAGTCTGCGTGGTCGGTTCATGCACGATCGGCGGCAGGACGCGCTTGGGATCATTATCGATGCCGAATTGCACGAAACCGAAATGGTCGGCGACCTTCACCGTGCGGTAGAATAGGATGCCGTCGAGCCGATGCTGATCGACATAGCGCAGGAAATTCGCCGCCGTGATCGGTGCCTTCACGACCTCGACCGCCACGACGAACCGGCCGGCGGTCGTCTCGATCGCAACTCGCGGCAGCGACGGGTCGATCGCCGGCACCTGTGCATGAGCCGTCGTCGCGGCAAGAGCGAGCAGGAAAGCGGCAAGCCATTTCGTCATGGCTTACGCCTACCTCCGTCCCGCAACCGCGTGAAGCGGCATAGTACTGGCCGTATCGCCTGTTCGTTTCGGGCCATACCACCAGTACGTTATCTTGGATTTGACCCCGGGGTGACGGAAATCCTCCGATGCCCCTCCGAAAATCGAATTACGCGATCGTAAAATCATATACTCGCGCCGTCCCGTTCGCCCCCGTCAGGACGAAGGCATATTCGCCCGGCTCCAGGTCCCGCGATTCGCTCACCTTGAACGCCGACTCGCCGACCTCGCTCGTCTCGAACCGGATCACGTCCTTGGTATCGATGCCCCTGCGGCTGCTATAGGCCGAGACTTTCCCGGTACCGACTTCCCGTTCGTCCTTCCTTACCTTGAAACGGACCAGGGTGAATTCGTCGGGGGACTGGGCTGCGACCGAGTCCGGGGTGCAGAAGTCGCTGACCTTCCGGCCGCCGGCCAGGAAATAGAAATAGAAGACCGGGCGATGGGTCTTGACCTCGACACGACTGTGTTCGTCCGGCAGCACCAGCTTGCCGACATAGGGCAGCAGGATACTGCCGTTGCCGGTGACCTTGATGCCGCTCGCCTTCGATGGCCGCATCAACTGCATCTTCGGGGTGCCGAGCCAGTCCTGCATCACATAGATGCCCGGCGGATGCGCTACCGCCGGATCGGTAGAGCCTGCACCGACGCCCTGTGCGTGCGGCGATGCCGAGCAGCGCGCGACCATCGCCGCGATCACGTCGTCCGAGACACCGGCTTGCTTCAACGCGATCAGACCGTCGGTCGACACGTCGTAACTGCACGGCAGCCCGTTCACCTTGGCGATGATCGTGTTGTCGCCCAATCCCGCATGATGGAGCGCCACGACGCTCTTGTTGTCGAAGCGTTGCGCCGACGCTGCAGACGACAATACCAGCGCGACCGCCAGGAAAAACAACCGAACCCGTTCCATGAATGCCCCCTTCGCTCGCGCGACAAGCGAGGAGATGGGTAACCATAGCCCTCATGATGCGTGCGAGAGACTATTGAGCCCTCCGACGCGGCTGCGGTCAACGCACAACCGCGACCAGAAATGAACCTATCCCTGCAGCGCGGCCTTCAACAGTTGGTTGACGACCGCGGGGTTGGCCTTGCCGCCCATCGCCTTCATCGTCTGCCCGACGAAGAAACCGAACAGCGCCTCCTTGCCGCCGCGATATTGCGCCAGCTGGCCGGAGTTCTTCACCATCACCTCCGCGATGACCGCTTCTATCGCACCGGTATCGCTGGTCTGTTTCAGCCCGCGATCCTCGACGATCTTCGCTGGTGCGTCTCCCGTTTCCAGCATCACCTCGAACACTTGCTTCGCCAGGCTGCCCGACAGCGTGCCGTCGGCGACAAGCGCAAGCAGTTCCGCCGCCTGCGCTGGCACCACCGGACTATCGGCGATCGTCTTGCCGACCCGATTGAGCGCACCAAACAGTTCTGACGTGACCCAATTGGACGCCGGCCCCGCAGGCGCGCCGGTTTCCAGCAAGGCGTCGAACCAACGCGCGGTTTCGACCTCGGCGGTAAGAACGTCCGCATTGTAAGGGGTTACGCCCGCTTTCTCATACCGCTTGCGCTTCGCATCGGGTAGTTCCGGCAGCGATGCGCGACAGGCCTCCAGGAACGCGTCGTCAAGTTCGAGCGGCAGCAGATCGGGATCGGGAAAATAACGATAATCATGCGCATCCTCCTTGGATCGCATCGACCGCGTCACGCCCTTGTCAGGATCGAACAGCCGCGTTTCCTGGACGATCTTGCCCCCGCCCTCTATCACGCCGACCTGCCGTCGGGCCTCATGCTCGACCGTTGCCATGACGAAGCGGACCGAATTGACGTTCTTCGTCTCCGTCCGCGTGCCGAGTGCCTGGCCCGGCTTGCGTACGCTCACGTTCACGTCCGCACGCATCGACCCTTCTTCCATGTTGCCGTCGCACGACCCGACATAGCGCAGGATCGCGCGCAGCTTGCGCAGATACGCCCCGGCCTGCGCCGGCGATTCCATGTCCGGCCGACTGACGATCTCCATCAGCGCGACCCCCGAACGGTTGAGATCGACATAGGATCGAGTCGGATGCTGGTCGTGCATCAGCTTGCCGGCATCCTGCTCGACATGGATCCGCTCGACGCCGATGACCTTGGTGCCGTCGCCATCCTCGATCTCGATTGAGCCTTCCCCGACCAGCGGGTGGTAGAGCTGGCTGATCTGGTAGCCCTGCGGCAGGTCGGCGTAGAAATAATTCTTCCGGTCGAACCGCGACCATGTGTTGATCTTCGCATCGATCGCCATGCCCGTGCGCACCGCCTGACGGATGCACTCGCCATTGGGCACCGGCAGCATCCCCGGCATCGCCGCATCGACCAGCGAAACCTGTGTATTGGGTTCCGCCCCGAACGTCGCCGATGCGCCGGAAAACAGCTTGGCGTTCGACGTGACCTGCGCGTGCACTTCGAGGCCGACCACGACCTCCCATTCGCCGGTTTCGCCGTGGATGCGGTAGCTGTCCGTCATCGTCCCCTCGCTCACCACCACGCCTCCGGCCGCGCCACGAACCCTGCCCGCTGCTCGATCGCCAGTCCGGCGTTCAATACGCCCTGCTCGTCGAATGGCTTGCCGATGATCTGCAGCCCGAGCGGCAGGCCGTCCTTGTCGACGCCGCCGGGCACGCTCATCGCTGGCAGACCGGCAAGCGACGAAGGCACGGTGAAAACGTCGTTGAGGTACATTGCGAGCGGATCGGCGGACTTCTCGCCCAGAGCGAAGGCGGCGCTCGGCGCGGTCGGCGCGAGCAGGACGTCGCACCTTGCCCATGCCTGTTCGAAATCGCGAGAGATCAGCGTACGTATCTTCGCTGCTTGTGTGAAGTAGGCATCATAGAAGCCCGCAGATAAAACATATGTTCCGATCAGGATACGCCGCTTTACCTCCGCCCCGAACCCATCCGCACGGGTCGCCGCATACATGTCCTGCAACCCCGCACCCGCGGGCAGATCCCGCAGACCGTACCGGACGCCGTCATAGCGCGCGAGGTTGGACGATGCTTCGGCAGGAGCGATGATGTAATAGGCCGGCAATGCATATCTCGTGTGTGGTAGCGAGACTTCGACGATCTCGGCACCCGCGTCGCGCAACCAGGCGATGCCCTGTTGCCAGAGCGCGTCGATCTCCTCGGGCATGTCATCGACCCGATATTCTTTGGGAATACCGACGCATTTACCTTTGAGATCGCTCGACAATCCGGCTTCCCAATGAGGCACGTCCAGCTTGAGCGAGGTCGCATCGCGTGCGTCGAACCCGGCCATCGCCTCCAGCATGATCGCGCAATCGCGCACGTCGCGCGCCATAGGCCCCGCCTGGTCGAGCGAGGAGGCAAATGCTATCGTACCCCAGCGCGAGCAGCGGCCATAGGTCGGTTTGATACCCGATATGCCCGTGAACGCCGCCGGTTGGCGGATAGAGCCGCCGGTATCGGTGCCGGTCGCGCCGGGGCACAACCGCGCCGATACGGCGGAGGACGACCCGCCCGACGATCCGCCCGGTGCGAGCGCGGCATTGCCCCCATCCTTGCGCCGCCACGGCGAGATCACGTTGCCGAATGCGCTCGTTTCGTTCGACGACCCCATCGCGAACTGGTCCATGTTCAGCTTGCCGAGCATCCCCGCGCCTGCATCGAACAGCCGTTCGGAAACCGCGCTCTCGTACGGCGGCACGAAGCCTTCGAGGATGCGGCTCGCAGCGGTCGTCGTGGTGCCCTTCGTGCAGAACAAGTCCTTCATGCCGATCGGCACGCCGGCCAGCGGCTTCGGCACTTCGCCCGCCGCACGCGCCGCATCGGCAGCATCGGCCGCGGCGAGCGCGTGGTCGGGCGTCTCGACGATGAAGGCGTTGAGCAGTTTCGCCTTCGCCACCTTGGCGACGAACGCCTCGGCAACGCTGCGCGCGGTGAAATCGCCCTCGCGTACCCCGTCGCGGATCGCGGCGACGCCCAGGTCGGTGAGATCGACCACTATTCGATCACCTTCGGCACGGTGAAGAAGCCATGTTCCGCCTCGGGCGCATTCTTCATCAGCAGATCGCGTATGCCGCCCTCCGTCACGACATCGTCGCGCAGGCGCAGCGTATTGGGGACGACCGCGGTCATCGGCTCGACGCCGGTCGTATCGACCTCGCCCAGTTGTTCGATCCAGCCCATGATGTTGTCGAGTTCGGGGGCGAGGCGCTGTGCGTCCTCGTCGGTGATCGCGATGCGGGCAAGGCTCGCGATCCGCTTCACGGTGGCGGGTTCTACGGACATGATGCGCGGCTAGCACCGCGGCTCGCCCACGCGCAACCCGGATTGCCAGCGGTGATGCGCTGGGGCACGGAGCGCCGTCCGCCCCGGAGAGCGTTTTGGCCCGCAAGTTCCTCTATGCCGTCGCCGTCCTGATCGTCCTCGTGATCGCGGGGGCATTCGCGTACCGGCTCTACGGGACGCAATTGCTGCGGCTGGCGCTGGTCCCCCGCGAGACGTTCAGGGCCGAGCGGCCGATCGATGCTGCGGCCTATGCGGACAGGGCGATGTGGATCGCGCGGCCGGATATCACCGACAATCCGACGCTATGGGTGCCCGCAGGATACACGCCCGGCAAAACGCCCGAAGCCGCGGTGTTCTTCATTCACCCCACCTCCTATCTCGCGCGCGATCACTGGAATGCGCCGCTCGGCGACAAGGAGGCGAACGACCGCGCCGCGCTGTTCCTGCGCGGGCAGGCGAGTGCGTTCAACGAGGCGGCTCAGGTCTGGGCCCCCCGTTATCGCCAGGCGACGTTCGGCGCATTCCTGACCGACATCGCCGATGCACAGAAAGCGCTCGACCTTGCTTACCGTGACGTATCGGCCGCATTCGACGCGTTCCTGACACAGGTCGGTCCCGACCGGCCGATCATCCTGGCGGGGCACAGTCAGGGCGCGCTCCATCTCGAGCGACTGCTGCGCGACCGCGTCGCGAAGGACCCGGCGCTCGCGAAACGGACCGTCGCCGCCTACGTCATCGGCTGGCCGATCTCGAAGACCGCCGATCTTGGCGCGCTCGGCCTGCCGGCCTGCGCTGCCGCCGACCAGCCCGGATGTATCCTGTCATGGGAAAGCTTTGCGGAGCCCGCCGATCCGTCGCTGATCCTCGACACCTATGATGCGACGACGGGGTTCGACGGCCACCCGCGGATCAATACGCCCATCCTGTGCATCAATCCGCTGACCGGCACGCCCGATGCCGCCGCACCCGCCGCGGCGAACCTCGGCACGCTCTATCCGTCCGCCGACCTGTCGAGCGCGACGATCCTTGCCGGCCGGGTCCCCGCGCGCTGCGCCGGGCGCGGTTTCCTGCTGATCGGGGAGCCGCCCAACCTTGGCAGCTATGTTCTGCCAGGGAACAACTACCATGTGTACGATTACAGCCTGTTCTGGGCCAATGTCCGGATGGACGCCGTGCGGCGGCTGGCCGCATTCGACGACCGGTGATCACCGGGGATCGCAGCGCATTCAGGGCCATGCTGCCCGAAGGTGGACGGCTATTGGGACTGGACGTGGGTACCAAAACGATAGGCACGGCGTTGTGCGATGCCGGCTGGAGCTTCGCCAGCCCGGCGACGCTCGTGCGGCGGACCAGGTTCCAGAAAGACAAGACGATCCTCGCGCAGCTAATCGCCGCTCAGGCGGTGCGCGGGATCGTCGTCGGGTTGCCGATCAACCTCGACGGCAGCGAAAGCCCGCGCAGCCAGTCCACCCGCGCCTTCGCGCGCAACATGGAGGACCTGGCACCGGTACTGCTATGGGACGAACGCTGGTCGACCGTCGCGGTAACGCGGACGCTGATCGAACAGGACGCAAGCCGTGCGAAGCGGGCGGAACTGGTCGACAAGATGGCGGCGGCGTATATCCTGCAGGGTGCGATCGATGCGCTGACGGCGTTTTAGCGCCACCGAACGAGCCCTTGAGTAGCGATGCGTTTCCGGCCACCATCCGTCCATGCTGATCCCGCTCCTCCTCGCCGCCGCCCTCCCCGCCCCGTCGCAACAGCAGATGAAGGCGACCGTCACGACGCTCGTCGGCTTCGGTACGCGCCATACCTTGTCGACCACGACCGATCCGAAGCGCGGGATCGGCGCGGCGCGCGACTGGGCGGCGGCGCGGTTCCGGGCGATCGCGGCGGATTGCGCCGGATGCGTCACGGTCGAGCGCATATCGCGCAGCTTCACCGGACCGCGCGCGCCGAACGGCGTGCTGGTCGAGGATGTGCTCGGTATCCAGCCGGGCCGCGATCCGAACCGCGTCGTCATCGTCGGCGGCCATATCGACAGCCGGGTGACGAACGAGATGAACGCCACCTCCGACGCACCGGGCGCGAACGACGATGCGTCGGGCGTCGCGCTGGTGCTGGAGGCGGCACGCATCCTGTCGAAGCGGCATTTCGACGCGACGATCGTATACGCGATCTTCTCGGGCGAGGAACAGGGGCTGTGGGGCTCCACGCTGCTGGCCGAAACCGCGAAGACGCGCGGCTGGCAGGTGTCGGCGATGCTCAATAACGACATCATCGGCAACAGCATTGGCCAGGGCGGCGTCCGCGAAGCGAAGACCATACGCGTGTTCTCGGAAGGCATCCGCGCGGCCGAAGACCTGCCGCAGCAACAGGCGCGCCGCGCGGACGGCGGCGAGGACGACGGCCCAAGCCGAGCGCTGGCCAAGACCATCGACGGTATCGCGGACGGCATTCCGGGCGGACTCGACGTGTTCGTCGATCGCCGCCCCGACCGGTTCGGCCGCGGCGGCGACCACGAACCGTTCCTGAAGCTCGGCTATCCAGCGGTCCGCTTCTCGGTCGCGGCGGAGAACTGGGACCGCCAGCATCAGGACCTGCGCACCGAGAACGGCGTCGTCTACGGCGATACGATCGACGGCATGGACTTCGCGTATCTGGCGAAGGTGACCGCGATCAACATGGCGACGATCGCCCGCCTGGCGAGCGCACCCGCAGCACCGGGCGGCGTGTCGATGTCGGGTGCCCTGTCCCGCGACACGACGGTGAAGTGGACCGCGGTGCCCGGCGCGGTCGGCTACCGCGTCCGGTGGCGGCGCAACGACCGGCAGGACTGGACCGGCAAGCGCGACGTGGCGGGGACGACGGTGGTATTGCCGCAGGTGCCGGTCGACGACCATTTCGTCGGCGTATCCGCGCTGGCGGCGGATGGGTCGGAGAGCCTGGTCAGTTTCGCAGGGCGACCACCGCGAAATTGAGGCGCTACAGGAAGGCGTGCGACAGATCCCGGTACGTCGTCGCCTCCTCCATCTTGCCCGCTTCGCTGGACCAGATTTCGAGGCGATCGACTCGTCGACGATCGAAGAACAGACGCGCTTGGTAGGCGGCCGCCGCATCGCCGCAATCGAGGACGAGTTCGTAGCGATCGGGGGTCAAGCGGTGCAAGGCGCCCCTGTCGATGTCGGCCAGCGCCAGAATCGCGCCGCGCGGCACGGCGACCCGGTCCTTGCCCACCCGAAGCATCAACCGGTCGACGAGAGAGCAATGCACGCGACCGCCGCTGCACCGCGTCACGGCGGCGGGCGTGCGTTCGCTGGCGGTCGCGAACCGAGTCGTCAGCGCAGCCGAGATCGGGGTTCCGGCCGATCCACCGGACAGCCGGGTCTCGCCCTGCTCGGCGACCGCCGTTCCCGTCGGCTGGGCGAACGTCGTCGAAACGGGCGCCAGGATGGCGACGAAGGCACATCCCAAAGCGATCCTACGTGCCACGCAGCCCATGGTCCTCTCCGTACTATCCATCGCCGATATCAGCCGCGAGGGCCGATGACATCGATCAAACGACCATGACAGGCGATCCAGACACCAAAATGCCGTCCCGCGTGCGTTGCGCGGGACGGCATCCCCGGCGGCCCGTGGTCGGGCCGTTCCCCCGGTGGCTCAGCGGCAGCCGCAGGCGGGCTTGTGCCACACCGGCTTGTGCCAGACGCGCTTGCGCCAGACCTTGCGCGGTCGGCTATACGTCACCGCATCCTCGTAGATCTCGGTCGTCGTCGTCGTGACGACCGGAGCGGACTGGACGACGACCGTGGTCGTCGATCCGCCGCCATAATAGCCGCCGGTCGTGGTGGTGACCGTCGTCGTGCCGTCGGGCGACACCCAGCCGGCGCGCGGCGGGGGCGCGTAACCGGCGGGGGGTGGCGGCGCATAGGCGGGCGCTACGGGCGGCTCGCGATAGTCGGCGCCATGATGCGGCCGATGCGGACCGCTGGTGCCGCGATCGATCGCATAACCCGCCAGACCGCCGACGCCGGCGCCGATCAGCGTGCCGCCCAGCCGATTGCCGCGACCCGCGATCAGGTTGCCCGCGACCCCGCCGACCGCCGCGCCCGCCAGCGCGCCGCCGACGCCGCTGCTGCGATGCTGTTCGTAGCCGGGCGCATAGGTCGACTGGCCATAGGTCTGCTGGACCGCACCGCCCGGGGCGTAGCCGGCGTCCGAAGACCCCGCATAGACCGTCTCGTTCCCTGCATAGCCATTGTCGTAGCCGTCCCAGTCGAGCCCGCCGACGGTATCGTACACCCCGCCGCGATCGTCGATCAGCACCGCGTCGTCGTAATAACGCGCCCAGTTATAGCCGTAGGGCGGCTGCGACAGGCCGTAATCCGCCCAATCGGAAATGTAGAAACGCGGCGTGTTCCAATAGCCTGGCACGCGCCAGCCGCGGCGGGGCTGTCGATAGGCGCTCCAGCCGCCGGGGGCGTTCGCGCCGCCCCACCAGTGGCCGTCCACCTTGCTGCCCCAGCGATTGCCGTGCGGATGGCCGACAGAGTTCGTCGTGCGGATCATCGCCGGCGGCGGCGGGGCCATCGTCCGGTCCGGATTCGGCGTCGCATAGGCAGCGCCCGGTCCATGCGCGATCATGCGCTGCGCCGATGCCTGACACGCAGTCGTCGCGGCGATGGCGGCAGTGGCGATCAAAAGGCTGCGCATTCGTGTCTCCCTAATCTCCGACGACCCACCCTGCGCCGGACAAATGTCTACGTTAAGGTGTCACTTACCAATCTCGGACCGAAGTCGCCAGCGCGCTGCGTGTCCCGATTCGGATCAACCCATAGGCGCGATGCGTGCGGCGATCAGCGCGACGATCGACTCGCAACCGGCTTGGTCATCGGTATCGAACCGGTCGGGGACGGGACTGTCGAGGTCGAGCACGCCGATCACCGCGCCGCCATGCACGATCGGCACGACGAGTTCGGACCGACTCGCCGCGTCGCAGGCGACATGGCCGGGAAAGGCGTGGACATCCGCGATCCGCTGCGTCGCGCCCGTCGCCACCGCCGTCCCGCAAACGCCCGCGCCGACCGCGATGCGGATGCAGGCGGGCTTGCCCTGGAACGGCCCAAGCACCAGCTCGCCGTCCATCATGCGGTAGAAGCCCGCCCAGTTGAGGTCGGGCAGATATTGCCAGAGGACTGCCGCCGCGTTGGCCATGTTCGCGATCGCATCGGGCTCGTCCGCGGTCAACGCATCGACCGCAGCGAGGAGATCGCGGTAGAGTTCGGTCTTGCTGTCGGCGGCGATGTCGAAGGCGTACATGGGCCGATTCTACAACCGTCGTGACCGTAGGCAAAATCGGCGCTCCCGGCAGGGGCTGAAAGCGGCGCGGGTCCGACCCGATTGGTCCGCCGGAAAGCAGGACGGATCGGAATCTCGCCGGTTCGGAAGTGGACGAACCACACGCCACGTCCCGCGCGAAATGTCCTTCTGCAACGGGACCAAGCGGCAGCGAAGCGTTGAAGCGAGGTGCGTGGCGACCATCCGCCAGGGTAGAGCCAATTCCAGCCGTGTAGGACAGCGATTTTCCTGCGTCGCCCTTCCCACCCGGTCACCCCAGCGAAAGCTGGGGTCTCCGGTTGGCTGGCGAAAAGCCCTCGGCATGAGACCCCAGCTTTTGCTGGGGTGACGGAACGGGGGAGGGTCGCGCCAGCGGACGCACGGCTCGCTCAATCGTGCGACACGCGGCCCCGCCCCGCCTTCACCGCGCTCCGGCCCTTCTTCGCATCGACCCGCCGCGTCTGACTGGCCTTGGTCGGGCGGGTCGGGCGGCGCTTCTTGGGAACGATGGTGGCCTCCGCGATCAGCGCCACCAGCCGGTCGCGCGCATCCTGACGGTTCAAATGCTGCGACCGCGATCCCTCGGCGCGCAGGATCAGCACGCCGTCGATCGTCATCCGCGATCCCGCCAGCGTCGCCAGCCGGTTCTTCACCGCATCGGGCAGCGTCGTATTCGCCGCGACGTCGAAGCGCAGGATGACCGCGCTGTCGGTGGTGTTCACATGCTGCCCCCCCGCCCCGCCCGAACGCGTGGCGGATTCGGCCAGTTCGCTGTCGTCGATCCAGATCGACCGGGTGATGGGGATCGCGACCATGCGGGTCAGATACAACGACCGTACGGTCGGCGCTACCGGCTGCGCTGGTGCCGTGCGCCCAGAGGGCAAATAGCGGCGTTCGCCCACTCCCATCCGCCGAAATAGTTGCGGAAGTGGAGGAAGTGGAGGTGTGCCATTCGCCTTTCCACATCGTGTGAAAACAAGAGCTTGCGGCGATCGGGGTGGCGATAGCGGTTGGATGATCGACCTGGGTGCGCATGATGCGGGGATGGCACGGCCGGTGATCTGTAGGACAGCGGGAAATGTCGCGTTTCGACCAATTCACGCCGTTTAAATAAACGGCACGCGATCCCGACACCGGTCATTCAAACCGCATATTAAATTCCCGTTTCTCCATGTCGATTGGCTATTTCGGGAAAAGCCAATCGGGAACTAATTTTGGGAAAGCGAAGGTCATCCTCTGCCGACGGCTCGATCAGCAGCGTGGCTTTCCCGCTCCACGTTCGTTTTTGGGAAAGGATCCGACCTAGAATTACACGATCAGCCCGGATCGCAGGCGGTCGATCGTTTGTCGCTCGAAAGCCTGCGGATTCTGGGCAGCTGTCCGCAACATATCCTCGTCCAGAGCCAGCGCGACCTTGCCATCGGCGATCATAAGACCGGCGTCGCAAGCGGACGCTAGCGTGCCGAGGTCATGGAGAGCGGTGATGAGCGTCAGGCCACCATCGACCATTTCGCGCAGGACTTCGCGCAAATCGAAAATCGCGACGGGATCGAGCCAGTTGAACGGTTCGTCGAGGATCACGAGCGGGTGACCGCCCGCGAATGCTGCGGCAAGCGCGATACGCTGGCGCATCCCAGCCGAGCAGTCGCCGATCCAGCGGTCGAGCAGTGGAGCCAGACCCAGCGCCTCATGTAATTTACCCAGACGTGAGCGGACATCGTCGATGCTCCCGCCGACGAGTTCGAGAACGTCGCGTCCCCGCAGCGCGTCCGGCAGCTTGTCGGCCGGAGGGGAGAAGCCGAAGCGAAGCGCCCGTTCGGCGCGATTCTCGCCCAGTTCCTCGCCATCCACCCGGCATGATCCGCGGGCGAAGGGCAGTCGGCCTGCGAGCGCTCTGAGCAGGCTGGTCTTGCCCGATCCGTTGGCGCCGATGAGGCCGAACCACGATCCAGTCGAGATCGTCAGGTCGACGCCCTGCACGACATGCTGCCCGCTCCGTTCGACGGTCGCGCCCGCGAGATCGATGGCGGGGTTCATGCCAGCAGCCACGTCTTCGCCCGCCCCCGGCGTTGCAACTGCCAGAGCATGGCGAAAGCGAGGACGGGCAGGGTCACGGGCATCGAATAGGCGACCAGCATGAGCAGTCCTGCAAGAATGGAGACGAGGAGATCGGCGAACCGCTTGGCATGCAGCCGGTAGGCAAGGACGCGCAGGCTTACGAGCAGCAGCATCGCGGCGCACACGGCAGCAACGATGCCGGCCGCGATCGGGCGGAGCATGACCCAGCTTGCCGGAACCGCCACAGCGAGGAATGACGCCAATCCCCTAATGTGGCGAACGATGATGTGCCGTGATCCATGTCCGGCGATGGTCATGAAGCGGACGATGGCGTCATCG
>NZ_CAXTII010000057.1:0-18401 GCF_964244235.1 uncultured Sphingomonas sp. | reverse complement strand
TCCTCGCCGCCCTCCACCACAACGCCACCGCCGCGGGGGTCAGGGCTTGAAGGGCTAGTTCAAATCACTCCGCGATCCTGCTATGCTCGCTTACGCGGATGGATCGGAGGTCGACATGGAACTGAGTAAAACGCGTCAGGGCTATGTCGTTCGGGTGCCCGATGACGTCGTGAAAGCGTTGGGGTTGAAGGATGGTGACACGGTGGAACTGCGCGGACAGCCGACCGTGGTCCGTCGAGTGATCGACGAAAAAACACGTGCCCGCGCTGTTGAAGACCTTCGTAAACTTGCGGGGCTTGTTCCCCCGGGTTATCAATTCGATCGTGAGGAAGCCAACGCGCGGTGACGCGCGTCTTCTTCGACACCAATGTTCTGGTTTACGCCTTTTCGAGCGACGATCGCAGTGCGATTGCGCGAGGACTCCTTAAATCCGGCGGCGTGATCGGCATTCAGTCACTCAACGAACTGGCGAATGTTTTACGAAGAAAATATAAAAAATCCTGGAGCGAGGTACATCGGTCGGTCGATGTCGTTCGTAATCAATGCGATACCCTGGTTACGCCAGACGAGCAAGTTCATCGTCTTGGCCTGCAATTCGCCGAACGATATATGCCCAGCATATTCGACGCGATGATCGTAGCGGCGGCGTTTCACGCCGATCGCGACATCCTCTACTGCGAAGACATGCACCACGGCCTCGTCATCGACGGCAAGCTGCGCATCGAGAGTTCCTTTGCCCAAACGGCGCGCTGACCAGGCGCTTGTCGATCGGGGGCTCGCGGAGTCGCGGACGCGGGCGCAGGCGCTGGTGATGGCGGGGCTGGTGTTCGCGGGGACCCGCAAGATCGACAAGCCGGGGCAACCGGTCGCCGACGACGTGGCGCTCGACGTGCGCGGGCGCGATCACCCCTGGGTTTCGCGGGGAGGGATCAAGCTCGCGCATGGCCTCGCGCATTTCGGCTGGGACGTGAGCGGCGTGGTCGCGATCGATGTCGGGTCGTCGACCGGCGGGTTCACCGACGTACTGCTCCAGGCGGGTGTGGCGCGCGTCTATGCCGTCGACAGCGGCACCAACCAGCTGGCGTGGAGCATCCGGCAGGACCCGCGCGTGGTCGTGCACGAACAGACCAGCGCGCGCATCCTGACGGCGCAGCACATTCCCGGACCCGTCGATCTGATCGTGTGCGACGCCAGCTTCATCGGCCTCGCCAAGGTCCTCGACCGGCCGCTGACGTTCGCGAAACCCGACGCGCGCCTGATGGCGCTCATCAAGCCGCAGTTCGAGGCGGGGCGCGAGGAGGTGGGTAAGGGGGGTGTCGTGCGCGATCCGGTCGTGCACCGGCGCGTCTGCGATGCGGCCGTCGACTGGCTGGCCGGATCCGGCTGGACGGTCGAGGGCGTGGTCGAAAGCCCGATCACGGGACCGGAGGGCAATATCGAGTTCCTCGCCGCCGCCCGTCGCGGCTGAGCACGCGAATTGCACCGCACACCATTTACGGATCGCGCGCGCCGCGCCATGGCGTGCGCGGATACCGGGAGCAGATATGGGCCAGATTGCTTCGAAGACCCAGTTGCGGATGTCGTTCCTGCGCTGGGCCATGGTCGTCGTGCCCCTGTTGTTGCTCCTCGGCTTCCTGTCGGGTCGATCGGTACCGGTCGGTGCGCAGAACCACTGGTATGTGGCGCTGGAAAAGCCGGCGATCATGCCGCCCGACTGGGTGTTTCCCGTCGCGTGGTCGATCCTGTACGTCCTGATCGCGCTGGCGCTGGCGATCGTGCTGAACGCGCGCGGCGCGCGGCGGCGGGGGATCGCCCTCGCTCTGTTCGTCGTGCAGTTCGCGCTCAACCTCGCCTGGACACCGATATTCTTCGCGCAGCACCGTATCGATCTTGCGCTGGCGGTCGTCGCCGCCATGCTGGCCGCCGGCACCGCGACGACATTGGCGTTCGGGCGCGTCCGGTCGACGGCGGCGTGGCTGATGGTGCCCTATCTGGTCTGGGTCGGCTTTGCGGGCGTGCTGACCTGGCGGATCGGGCAGCTGAACCCGGGGGCCGCGACCCTTGTACCGGCGCAACATACGACCCAGATGCTTTGAGCAGACCGACACGGGAACGATACGCATGCAGACTGAAAACCGGTTGTTCGACGATCTGGTGAAATTCATGAACGGTGCCGCCGGCACGCTGGCGGGCGTCGGTCGCGAGGCCGAGGCGGGAGCCCGGTCGCGCGCGCGCGACTGGATCGGCGGGCTGGACTTCGTCAGCCGCGACGAGTTCGAGGCGGTGAAGGCGATGGCGGCTGCGGCACGCGACGAGGCGGACGCGCTTCGTGCGCGGCTGGACGTGCTGGAAGCAAAGGCCGCGCCCGCTGGCTGACCGTCCTGTTTTGCACGGACCGTCGCAGCGTGGCATGATGCGCGCATGATCCTCTTGCCGGCAGATTCCACCCCCGACGACAGCGCACCGATCGAGATGCTCGAGGCGTATTATGCCGCGCATGACTGGGACCATGAACGCCACGACGACGAGATCGTCGCGACGGTCAAGGGCAGCTGGGCGGAGTATGAGTTGCGCGCGCTGTGGCGGGACGACGACAGCGTCCTGCAGTTCCTGGCGTTCCCCGACATCAAGGTGCCCGACGAACGCCGCGCGGCGATGTACGAGACGCTGGGGCTGGTCAACGAGCAGCTGTGGGTCGGGCATTTCGAGCTGTGGGCGACCAGCGGCATCCTGCTGTACCGCCATGCCGTCGTCATCGATGGCGGCGACGATAGCACCATGTCGCTGACCGCCGCCGAGCTGCTGGTCGAATCCGCGATTGACGAATGCGAACGCTTCTACCCCGTCTTCCAGTTCGTCCTGTGGGGCGGCAAGACCCCGAAAGAGGCGATCGCCGCCGCACTGATCGAGACGCAGGGGGAGGCGTGACGCCCCCCTTCGACGCGCCGCTGTGGCTGATCGGCTGCGGCAACATGGGCGGCGCGATGCTGCAGCGGTGGATCGCCGCGGGGGCCGATCCGGCGCTGGTGACCGTCGTCACGCGGACCGGTGCGAACGTGCCGACCGGGGTGCGATCGCTGACCGCGGTGCCGATCGATGCCGAACCCGCGACGATCGTGCTGGCGGTGAAGCCGCAGCAACTGGATGCGGTTGTGCCGCTGCTCGCGCATGTGGAGACGCCGTTGTTGGTGTCGATCCTGGCGGGGGTGGAGGCGTCCGCGCTCGCGACCCGGTTCCGCGCCGATGCGATCGTGCGCGCGATGCCCAACCTGCCCGTCGCGATCGGCAAGGGCGTGACCGCGTTGCATACCGATGGCGGCGACGTCGCGGTGCGCGCGGCGGCGACCGCGCTGGCGACGCCGCTGGGGCTGGTCGAGTGGATCGACGGCGCCGCGCAGTTCGACGCGGTGACCGCGCTTGCGGGCTGCGGGCCGGGCTTCACCTTTCGGTTCATCGATGCGCTGGCCGCGGCGGGCGTCGCGCTGGGGCTGGGCGCGGACCAGGCGTTGCGGCTGGCGACGGCGACGGTCGAGGGATCGGGTGCGATGGCGGCGCGGGCGGACGTGACGCCCGCGGTACTGGCGGACCGGGTGGCGAGCCCGGGTGGATCGACGCGTGAGGGGCTGAACGTGCTGAATGCGGACGATGCGCTGGTGGACTTGCTGACGCGGACGCTGGCGGCGTCGGCGAAGCGCAACGCGGAGATGGCGGCGGCGGCACGGGAGTAGGGGGCGACCTCAGGGATCGTTTAGCCGAGAGAACGCGGTTGGCGTCCCGCCCGGTTTGTGGAAGCATGGGTTTGCCTAGCTGCCACTACAAAAGCATCGTCTGGTCATCGTCCATATATCGTATATGCTGGATATATGGATAACGAATCAGCTATCGGCGCGCTTGGCGCACTCGCGCAAACCACGCGCCTCGATGTCTTCCGTTTGCTGGTACGCCACGAACCAAACGGCATGGCGGCCGGTGCAATCGCCCGTCAGCTCGACGTCCCGCAGAACACCATGTCGGCGCACCTCGGCATTCTTGCCCGCGCTGGCATCGTCCGTCCGGAACGCCATAGCCGGTCGATCATCTATCGCGCCGATCTGGACGGGTTGCGTGCCCTGACGCTGTTCCTGGTCAAGGACTGCTGCGCCGGTTCGCCCGAGCTGTGCGCACCGCTCTTGGCCGAACTCTCCCCCTGCTGCTGAGAGGACATTTCGTGGCCGTCGATATCGTGATCTATCACAACCCCCAGTGCGGCACGTCGCGCAACGCGCTGGCGATGATCCGTAATGCCGGCATCAAGCCGCACGTCATCGAATATCTGAAGACGCCGCCCTCGCGCGCGCTGCTGGTCGAGCTGATCGATCGCGCCGGGATCACGCCCCGCGATCTGTTGCGTGAGAAGGGCACGCCGTATGCGGAGCTGGGCCTGGGCGACACGTCGCTGTTCAACGACGCACTCGTGGACGCGATGATGGCGCATCCGGTCCTCATCAACCGGCCGCTGGTCGTCTCGCCCCTCGGCGTGAAGCTGTGCCGACCTTCCGAAGCGGTCCTCGATCTGCTGCCCGAGCCGCAACAGGGTGCGTTTGCCAAGGAAGACGGCGACAAGGTCGTGGACGCCTCGGGTCAGCGCATCGCCTGATGCTGCTCGCACTCGCTATCTTCGTCGCCACGATCGCGCTCGTCATCTGGCAGCCCAAGGGCCTCGGCATCGGATGGAGCGCATTGGGCGGCGCGGCGATCGCGCTGCTCGTCGGGGTCGTATCGCTGTCCGACGTGCCGGTGGTGTGGGGGATCGTCTGGAATGCGACCGCGACGTTCATCGCGATCATCATCGTCAGCCTGTTGCTCGATGAAGCCGGGTTCTTCGAATGGGCGGCGCTCCATGTCGCGCGCTGGGGCCGGGGGCATGGTCGCCGGTTGTTCGTGCTGATCGTGCTGCTCGGCGCGGCGGTGTCGGCGCTGTTCGCCAATGATGGCGCGGCCTTGATCCTGACGCCGATCGTCATCGGGGTGTTGCGCGCGCTGGGATACAAGGACAAGGCAACGCTGGCGTTTGTCATGGCGGCGGGGTTCATCGCCGACACCGCCAGCCTTCCGTTGATCGTCTCCAACCTCGTCAACATCGTGTCGGCCGACTTCTTCCGGATCGGCTTTGCCGATTATGCCTCGGTGATGGTGCCGGTCGATCTGGCGTCGATCGCCGCGACACTGGTCGCGCTGCTGCTGTTCTTCCGGCGAGACATACCGGCGAGCTACGATGTGGCGCAGCTCCGCACGCCCGGTGATGCGATCCGCGACCATGCCACGTTCAAGGCGGGCTGGGTCGTTCTTGCCCTACTGCTCGCCGGCTTCTTCCTGCTCGAACCCCTCGGCGTGCCGGTTAGCGCCGTGGCCGCTGCCGGCGCAGTCCTCCTGCTCATCATCGCCGCGCGCGGCCACGTCATCCAGACGCGCAAGGTCCTGGCCGGCGCGCCGTGGCAAGTCGTGATCTTCTCGCTCGGCATGTACCTGGTCGTCTACGGCCTGCGGAATGCCGGCTTGACCGACCTCCTTGCCGGCCTGCTCGATCGCACCGCGCAAGGCGGTGTGTGGGGCGCGGCGTTCGGCACCGGCATCCTCGCCGCGCTGCTGTCGTCGGTGATGAACAACATGCCGACCGTCCTGGTGGGGGCGCTGTCGATCGACGCGACGCACGCCACGGGCGCGATCAAGGAAGCGATGATCTACGCCAATGTGATCGGTTGCGACCTCGGGCCGAAGATCACGCCGATCGGCTCGCTCGCGACGCTGCTGTGGCTGCACGTCCTCGGGCAAAAGGGCATCCGGATCGGCTGGGGCTATTACTTCAAGGTCGGCGCGACGCTGACGATTCCGGTGCTGTTGGTGACGCTCGCCGCACTCGCCATAAGGCTCAGTCTATAATGCCGCTTCGCACGCTCTCCGATCCCGATCATCTTCCCGCGCTCGATCGCCGCTATGCGCTCGAACGTCCCGCCCTCGGGCTGGGCGCGGGTGATCCGCCTCCGCGCATTCTGCTGCTCTACGGCTCGCTGCGGGAACGGTCCTACTCGCGCCTTTGCATCGAGGAAGCGGCCCGCCTGCTGCAATTCTTCGGTTGCGAAACGCGCATTTTCGACCCCGCCACGCTGCCGCTTCCCGACCAGGTCGTCGAGGACGATCACCCGGCCGTCCACGAGCTGCGCGAACTGTCGCTATGGTCGGAAGGGCATGTGTGGTGCAGCCCCGAGCGGCACGGCCAGATCACCGGCATCATGAAGCTGCAAGTCGATCACCTGCCCCTGTCGATGGGTGGAATGCGACCGACGCAGGGGCGAACGCTCGCCGTCATGCAGGTGTCGGCCGGATCGCAGTCGTTCAACAGCGTCAACACGCTGCGCGTGCTCGGCCGCTGGATGCGGATGGTGACGATTCCCAACCAGTCGAGCGTCGCCAAGGCGTTTCAGGAGTTCGACGATGCCGGCCGAATGAAGCCGTCCAGCTATTACGACCGGATCGTGGATGTGATGGAGGAGTTGGTGCGCTTCACTGTGATGCTGAGCCCGCACGCCGCCCAGCTTGTCGACCGTTACTCCGAACGGAAGGATGCGGACCTGCCCGTCGACCTGTCGGACATCACAATTACACCGCGACGTCCAGGCTGAACGGATGGCCGCTCTTTCCCGTCGATAAAACCGAACGGAACGGCGAAGCCCCAAATGGTCGGCTGATCAACGCAAGGTCGGTCAAATACCGACTTTCCGCTGTCCTACAGCCGCCCGGTCATGCCAGTTCGTACCATGCGAACGAGCGACCCCACCTCAGCGAGAAACGCTGAAACGGCTCCCGTAAGTGATTGTTTTCGCGGGAAGTGGAAAGCGCAATGGCACACCTCCACTTCCTCCACTTCCGCGTCGATGCCGGCGGACCGAATCGCCAGTCCCGGCGACGCGCCCCCCCACCGTCACCCGTCCGACAACTCCCGCAACCGCCGCCGTTCCTCGTCCGGGATCAACCCCTCCAGCACCGCCCAGAACCCGCTTACCGCACTCTGCCCCGCGCTTGCGTACGCCGCCGACAACCGCTCCCGCAGCGCATCGAACAGCGATGCCTCCAGCGCGGCCCCCTCCGCGGTCAGGCTCAGCAGCCGTTGCCGCCTGTCGCGATCGCCCGCACGCGTCTCGACCAGACCGCGGTCGGCCAGTTCGTTCAGCACGCGGCCCAGCGATTGCTTGGTGATCGCGAGCAGCGACAGCAGGTCGCTGACCGTCATGTCGGGCTTGCGCGCGATGAAATATAGTGCCCGGTGGTGCGCGCGGCCCAGGCCCTGTGCCGCCAGCCCGCGATCGATCGCGCGCGTCAGATGGCTGTTGCCGAAGTACAGGAGTTCCATGCCGCGCCTCAGTTCCGGTTCGCGCAGGAACAGGGGCGAGGCGGTCGGGGGTGCGGCAGCCATGTTGACCCGTGTAATCTTCCGCCATAGGCGTCCGCAACCCGTCATCCCCGAGAAACCGCCAGCGATGTCCACCGATGCGCCCGCCAGCTTCCGTCACCAGCCTCACCCGACCCCCGTCGCGGCGGCGGAGCGCGCCGAACGGTTGATCGATCCGGGTTTCGGACAGGTGTTCACCGATCACATGGCGATGGTCGATTTCACCGACGAGGCGGGCTGGCACGATGCGCGGATCGTCGCGCGCGCGCCGCTGACCATGGATCCGGCGTCGTCGGTCCTCCATTATGCGCAGGAGATATTCGAGGGATTGAAGGCGTACCGGCTGGCGGACGGCGGCACCGCGCTGTTCCGGCCGCAGGCCAATGCCACGCGGTTCCGCAATTCCGCGCGGCGGATGGCGATGGCCGAATTGCCCGAAGAGCTTTTCGTCGGATCGATCGAGGCGCTCGTCCGCGCCGACGCCGCGTGGATCCCCGAAAGCGAGGGCGGCGCGCTGTATCTGCGCCCGTTCATGATCGCCAGCGAGGTGTTTTTGGGCGTCAAGCCGTCCGCGCGCTACACCTATATGGCCATCGCCTCGTCGGTCGGTGCCTATTGGAAGGGCGGCGCGCGCGCGATCTCGATCTGGGTCAGCCGCGAACATACCCGCGCCGCACCCGGCGGCACGGGGGCGGCGAAATGCGGCGGCAATTACGCGGCCAGCCTGCTCGCGCAGTCGGAGGCGATCCGTCAGGGCTGCGATCAGGTCGTGTTCCTCGATGCGGCCGAACGGCGCTGGGTCGAGGAACTGGGCGGCATGAACGTCTTCTTCGTGTTCGCCGACGGCACGCTGCGAACGCCGCCGCTGACGGGCACGATCCTGCCCGGCATCACGCGCGATTCGCTGCTGACGATCGCGCGTGCGCAGGGGCTGCGGGTCGAGGAGGTGCCCTATTCGATCGACCAGTGGCGCAGCGACGCCGAAAGCGGCGTGCTGACCGAAGCATTTGCCTGCGGCACCGCCGCGGTGGTGACGGCGATCGGCCGCGTGGCGGACGGCGACGCGGGGTTCGCGATCGGCAGCGGCGGCATCGGCCAGATCACGCGGGCGCTGCACGATTCGCTGGTGTCGATCCAGCGCGGCACCGCGCCCGACAGGCAAGGCTGGTTACACCGGATCGATTGAACGCCCGGGGGGGGCTTCACGCCAGCGACCGTGCGGTTATAAGGCCGCGCTCTGCTGGGGCGTCGCCAAGCGGTAAGGCAGCGGCTTTTGATGCCGCCATTCGTAGGTTCGAATCCTGCCGCCCCAGCCAATCCGCCTCGCGCTCGGTCGCGCCGCGTGCGATGTGCTTCAAGTTACTGAAATAAAAGAATCTTCTGATCGGGTGGCCGAGTTGAGTTCGACACGTTGAGCGATCGCCGCCAACGCTTGGCGGCGCAATTGCAGGAGGATATTCCATGGCCGTCAAATTCGCCGCCACGATGAACGCCCGATGCCGATCGAATCCACGCGCTGCTGCACCGCCTGGGCGAAGCCACGACCAAGATCGCGGACCGTGCGGACAAGTCGCAGGAGAAGCTGACGGCGCTCGGCACCGCGCTTGCCGAAGCGGGCGAGGAATCGGGCGACGAGGAAGAAGATACCGAAGCAGCGGCCAACCCGAAGCGCAAGCGCAAGGCGGCGTGACTTGGTGCAGGTGACGTCGGCAGCAGCAGCGAACATTGAGCCGGGTCGCGGCCCCTATCAGAGCATTTCTATCGATTAGTCACGAGAGGATGTGGGGAGATGGTCTCACGTCCTCTCGCTATGTGCCGATCCTAATTGCGCTGCTACGCGGTTCTTACGCCGCGCTAACAGCGACAGTGCTAAACCGGAGGATGCCGCAGGGCGCGCAAGCGGCGCGTACAGCCGGCGCCTACCTCACGACCAGGCGGCAACGATATCTTCCGCTCCGGTGCCGACCACGATCTGCCAACGGCCCGAACGCGTTCGAATGGCACCGCGCGGGCTGAGGGCATCGATCGTGACCGCGCTTGCCGCGCCCGGGTTCACCAACGTGACGATAGCACGGCCTGCTCCGACGGTTGCCGTAGCAATGTTCGCCCGTCCGCCAAGTGCATCGAGCAACGTGGTCGCGATCGAGCCAGGTACGGCATCGGCAGGTACCTCGCGCATCTCGCGAGCAAGTTGGTCGGCGATCGGGCCGATGATCACCTGCAGATCGCGCGGCGACGGGCGAAGCACGCCGCGCGCGCCGAGCCGCTTCAGCGCGGCATCGTCGACGCGCTGCTGATCTTGCACGACAAGCCGCAGGCGCGTGGTGCAGGCATCGATCGCCGCGAGATTGCCGCGACCGCCGAGCGCCGCGACAAATTGTTGCGCTCTGGTGCCTGTGACGGGCGCAGCCGGGGCTTCGACCGACTCCACATCGCGGCCCGGCGTCGGCAGGTTGAAGCGCACGATGCAGAAGCGGAACAGCCCGTAATAGACGAGTGCATAGACCGCACCGACAGGGAAGAGCAGTAACGGCCGCGTAGCGCGGCCGAAGTTGAGCACATAATCGAGCAATCCTGCTGAAAAGCCAAAACCCAGCCGCACGCCGAGCGCATTCATCAGCGCCATCGAAATGCCGGTAAGCACCGCATGGATGGCGTAGAGGACGGGGGCTAGGAACATGAAGGTAAACTCGATCGGCTCGGTGACGCCGGTCAGCATCGCGGTAAGGGCAAGGCTCAGCAGCATGCCGCCGACCTCGGCGCGGCGCTCGGGCCGGGCGCTGCGATACATCGCTAGGCATGCCGCGGGCAGGCCGAAGATCATCACTGGAAAGAAGCCGCTCATGAACGCGCCCGCGCTCGGATCGCCTGCGAAGAAGCGGTTGAGATCGCCCGTCGCGCCGTGGAAGTCGCCGACGATGAACCATACGACGTTATTGAGGATATGGTGCAACCCGGTGACCAATAGCAGCCGGTTGAGCACGCCGTAGGCGAACAGCCCGAGCGGCCCCGCCGCGACGAGCGCGTGGCTGAGTCCGTCGATCCCCGCGCTGAGCGTGCCCCAGCCGGCGCCGAACAATGCCGCCAGCGCAAGGCCGCCGAGCCCACTGACGATCGGCACGAACCGCCGCCCGCCGAAGAAAGCGAGATATTCCGGCAGCTTGATTGCCCCGAAGCGGTTGTAGAAGGTGCCGGCGATCAGTCCGGACAGGACACCGAGCGGCACGCTCAACTTGGCGAGCGCGGCCTTGCGATAGGCGACGGTTAGCGCGGCCTTGGCGGCGTCGGGCAGTCCGGTGCCGATATCGGCAGGCGGATGGAGCAAAGCCTGTGCGCCGTTGGTCGCGACGAGGAAGCACACCGCGCCCGCCAGCGCCGCCGCGCCATTCCCGTCACGCGCGAAGCCGACCGCGACGCCGATCGCGAACAGAAGCCCGAGATTTTGGAAGATCGCATCGCCTGCCGCCGCAACGAAGGAGATGTCGAGCAAGTCCGGCTGTCCGAGCCGCAGCAACAGGCCGGCGATCGGCAGCACCGCGATCGGCAGCATCAGCGCCCGGCCGAGCCCCTGGAAGCCGCCGGCGGACATGCGCAATCGGCTCATGACGATGCTCCCATGGCGAGCGCGCGTACCGCGCGGGCGGATGTCTGGCGCAGCGCATCAGTGGCAAGCGCTTCGCAACGGCTCCGCGTCAGCGTGCGCACCAGCGCCTTTAATTCGGGGATCGCGCCCGGCACCGCCGACAATTCGGTGACACCGAGCCCGATCAGGATCGGTGCCGCAACAGGATCGGAGGCGAGGGCCCCGCAAACGCCGACGGGGCGACGGTGATCGCCGGCAGCACGCCTAGCGCTATGGATCATCCGCAAGACCGCCGGGTGCAGCGCATCGACCTGTGCCGCGACCGCTGCATTCCCGCGGTCCATAGCCAGCGTATATTGTGCAAGATCGTTGGTGCCGATCGCAAAGAAGTTGGCGGCCGGCGCCAGCAGATCCGCGGTGATGGCGGCGGCGGGAGTCTCGATCATCACGCCGACCTCGATCCGGTCGACGCGGCCAATCGCGCGTGCGGCGTCTTCGACCAATCGACGGACGTGGAGCAGTTCGTCGAGGCTCGCGACCATCGGCACGAGGACGCGGCACTGGCCGGGAGGACCCGCCCGCACGATTGCGCGTATCTGCGTTTCGAGCAGGTCGGGATGTGCCAGCCCGACGCGAATTCCGCGCAGGCCCAATGCCGGATTCTCCTCGGGCGCGATCGGCAGATAACGCACCGGCTTGTCGCCGCCGATGTCGAGCGTGCGGATGATGAGCGGCCGACCCGCCAGCCGCTCGGCGATCGCGCCGTAAAGCGCGACCTGTTCCGCTTCGTCGGGTGGGGTGTCGCGGTCGAGGAACAGCAATTCGGTGCGCAGCAGCCCGCAGCCTTCCGCCCCCGCCGCTACGGCCACCTCGGCATCGGCGAGCGAGCCGAGATTGGCGAAAATTTCGATTCGTACGCCGTCCGCCATGTGACAGGCCTCACCCGCCCTGGCCTGCGCATCGGCGCGCTTGCGGGCCGTGGTGTCGATCCGGACGCGCGCTTCGATCTCGGTGGAGACGTCCGCTGGCTTCAGCGTTCCGGCGCCGGCGTCGAGCACCGCTCGGGCTCCGCTCTCCAGCACCAGCGCCTCTGCGCCCAGGGCGACGATCATCGGGATTCCCGATGCTGCCGCGATGATCGCGACATGCGAGGTCGGCCCACCGCCCGCGAGCGCAATGCCGACGAGACGAGCGCTATCGAGCGCCATCAGTTCGGACGGGAGGAGATCGTGTGCGACCAGGATCGCGTCGTCGGGCAGCGCGGGCGCGTCGGTCGCGGGGCCGAGCGTGGCTGCGATCACTTGCTGCTCGAGGTCGAGCAGATCGTCCGCGCGCCCGGCGATCCGTATGTCGGCGACCGCGCGCAACGCGGCGATGTCGGGCGCGAGTGCCGCGCGCCAGGCCGCACCGGCGCTGACACCATCGGCAATCGCAGCGCCGGCGGCGTGGTGCAGCCGAGGGTCGTCGAGCAGGCCCAGATGCGCGCGGGCGATCTCGCGTTGCGCGGGCGCGCCGCTCGTCGCGCGCCGGTCGAGCGCGGCACGTACGTCGGCGATCGCCTCTTCCAGCGCGATCATCTCGAAGACGACACCTTGCCCCTGCGCCGGCGGATCGCGGCGGATCACGTCGAGCCGGACGATGGTGCCGACCGCGATCCCCGGAACGGCAGTGACCCAGCCGCCGCGTATCGGTGCAGCGGGCGTTGCGGCCGGCGGCGTGCCTTCGAAGTCATGCTCGATCAGGCGGGCAAGGGCTTTCAGTGCGGCCTCCGCGTCGGGGCCGCGCGCACTCAACGTCGCGCGCTCGCCGCCGGCCAGACCGAGCGTCATCAGCGCGACGGCGCTGGTCGCGGGGGCGGTCTTGACGCCGGATGCCAGCGCGACTTCGGCGTCGAAACCGCGCGCAAGCGCTACGATCGCGACGGCGGGGCGAGCGTGGATGCCGTACCCCAGCGGTAGCGTGATCGTTCGCATGAGCGCCGGGCCGTCCTGCGCCGATGCGGCGACCGCGGAAGCGCCATTCGCCTCGATCTCCATCAACCAGTCCCCGACCAGCACCCGGCCGGCGTCGGCGCGGCGCGCCACGCGGAAGGCGTCAGTGTCGATCACGAGGATGGGTGACGCCAAACTCTTCGCGCCCGCTGCCAGCGTGTCGAGGTCGAAGCGGAGCAGCGGTGCGCCCGCGGCAACGCGCTCGCCATCGGCGACGAGCGCAGTGAATCCTTCGCCGCCGAGCCCGACCGTCTCGATCCCGATATGGCACAGGATTTCCGCGCCATTGTCGGCCCGCAGCGTAACCGCGTGGCATGCGCGGTGGACGCCTACCACTATGCCGTCGCATGGCGCGTGAAGCACATCCCCGACCGGATCGATCGCGAGGCCGTCGCCGACCATGCCTTCCGCAAACGCCGCATCGGGCAATTCGGCGAGCGGACCGGCCCAGCCTGCCATTGGTGCGACGAGCGCGAGCGTCATGGCCGGAACTCCACCGCGCCGAGCGCCCAGAGCGACTCGCGCGTCGGGCGCGACAGCATCAGGCAAAGGTCCGAGGTGCCTGTCCCCGGCGGAAGGTCGGCGACCAGATCGCGCACGAGCCCGCGCGACGCCTGCGGCAGCGCGACCGTCGCGAGCACGGGGCCCTCGCACCCGTGCCGCGCGACGAACTCGCCATGAGGGGTCGCCGTCGGCGGCAGGATTTGCGGCGCGGCTTCATCGGCGAGCTGGAAGTTGAAGGGAAGCACGGCGACGGTGACCGCGATATGCCGCGCGCGCGCCAGGTCCGCACCGCGATAGATCCAGCACGGGTTCTTGATATCGACCAGATACGCCGCGTTTGCCGGACCCGCGAGATTGAGCGGCACCATCGCCGTGCACAGATCGAGTTGCTGGCTGGATCGATGCGTGGCCGACACCGTATCGAGCGGCAAGTCGAGTTCGCGCGAGAGCCGCTGCTTGCCGGCGAAGCTCGCTGCGCGCAGGCGGCTCGGCAGCGGCAAGTCGAGCGACCCGCTATAGACAGGCGAGGTCGATGTCGGAACGCTGCCGTCGCTTGTATAGTGCACATCGCCGAGCGCCAATTGCCGCGACAACGTCACACTAGCCCGCCCCGCATGCGGCACGACCTTCGCCTGCACCGCGACCGACCCGTCATCGGCGTTCAGTCCGAGCGCTGCGTAGCGCGCCATCATCGCCGGCAATCGCGCGACGAAGCCCGGCCAGTCGCGCCGGTCCGTTGCTGTCCAGCCGATCTCGGCGAGTGCGGCGGCACGTGGCAGCGCCATCGTTTCAAGCTGTGCATCCGTTACGATATGTTCGGACCACAGCGCGCCCTGCACGCCAAGTATATGCCACGCCGAAGCCGTGTCGAGGCCTGGCGTTCCAGCCGAATGTGGAGGATCGCCGGGGTCGTAGCCATAGACATCGGCCAGGCTGACCACGAACCCGCGCCCCGACGGTTCGGACGGGGCGGTCGATTGGCGATTGTCGAGATACAGCGTCGGCGCGGTCGCCATCACCACATCATGTCCAGCCCTGGCGGCGGCGATCGCGCCGTCGGCGCCGTGCCACGATAACACCACGTCCTCCTTGGAGAGAGACGGGTCAGCGAGGATCTCGTCCCACCCGACCAGCCGCCGGCCATGCGCGTTGAGATAGGCGCCGATCTGTCCGACGAACCAGCCCTGCAGCGCGTTCTCGTCCTTGAGGCCGAGCGCCTTCATCCGCGCCCGCACGTCGGGCGACGCGTACCAGAGTTTGTGCACCGCCTCGTCCCCGCCGATCGCTATCTCTCGCGACGGGAACAGCGCCATCACCTCGTCGAGCACGCCGTGCAGAAAGGTGAAGCTCGCGGCATCGACGCCGTAGATCGAGGGAAACACGCCCCAGTCGCCCAAATTGGCGGCGGCCACGCTGGTCAGGCCGACTGCGGGATAAGCGAGGATCGCGGCGGTCGCGTGCCCCGGCATCTCGATCTCCGGCACGACCGTGATGCCGCGCGACGCCGCCAGCGCGACGATATGGCGCACCTGCGCCTGGGTATAGAAGCCGCCGTACCGCCCCGGCGTCAGGCCTGCGGCGGGCGGGGTCGTACGCCAGGCCGCAAGACTCGTCAGGCGTGGATAGCGCTTGATCTCCAGCCGCCAGCCCTGGTCGTCGGTCAAATGCCATTGCAGCCGGTTGAGCTTGTGCAGCGCCATCCAGTCGATCGTGCGCTCGACCTCGCCGAGCGAGGTGAAATGTCGCACGCTGTCGAGCACAAGCCCCCGCCAGGCGAAGCGCGGCGCATCCTCGATATGGACGCGAGCGAGCGCATGGTCGGGCGCGGCGGTCAACAACTGCCAAAGGCTGACCGCGCCGTAGAGCAGTCCTGTGCGGGTGGAAGCGGCGATCGTCGCGCCCTGCGCGCCCACGTCGAGCGTATAGCCCTCGGGCGCGAATCCCGTGCGGCGGACGAAACGAATGGCGGGTGCCCGATTTTCCTGCGTCGCGATCGTCAGGCGCGGCCCGCCCGCCCGGTGCGATAGAATCGCGAGGTAGCGCGCGACATCGGCGTCGTCGGCATCTCCCGCCGGTGTGACGACTGCGGTACCGTCCCCAAGCCGGACACCGGCACCGCCCTGATCGGTAACATGCAACGGGCGCGGCACGATCTGCGGCTCCGCCTGTACAGGTACCACGGCCGCGAGCGCCAGCGCCGCCAAACCGAGGTGCACCATCTTACGCACCCGCGCTGTCGATCCCGCCAATCCATGTCTCCCGCACCGTCAGGTCATCGTCGAGCAGCACCAGATCGGCGCGCAAGCCGGCCGCGATCTGTCCGGTCTCATGGTCGAGGCCCATAAACGCAGCGGGCGCGCCGCTCGCCATGCGCGAGGCAACGGCGAGATCCAGCCCTAGCATGCCGACCGCGTTGCGCACCGCACTCGCCATGTCGAGGTCTGCGCCCGCCAGCGTCCCCGCGTCGTCATAGCAGGCACCGTCGCGGACATAGATCGGCTTGCCTTGCAGCAGGAAACTATGCCGGTTGCCGCCGACGCACGGCATCGCATCGGACACCAGCATGAAACGATCGAGCCGGTGGCATTTCAGCGCGAGTTTCAGCGTGACCGGATCGACATGCCGCCCATCGACGATGACCCCGCACCAAGCCTCGCTTTCGAGCGCCGCTCCCACCACGCCCGGCGCACGGCTTGTGATCGGCGACATCGCGTTGAACAGGTGCGTCACGCCGGTGAAGCCGTCGGCGAACCCGTCGCGCATCCGCGTATAAGTCGCGTTGGTGTGACCGGCCGCGAGGATCACACCCGCCGCGGCGAGGCGACGCACGGCGCTGCGGTCGACCATCTCGGGTGCGAGCGTATGGAGCATCGAAATTCCCCATCCACGCTCGAACAGTTCGAGGCCTGTTTCATCGAGCGTGCGGAAATGGCCGGGATCGTGGATGCCCTGCCGCTCATGGCTGAGAAACGGTCCTTCGATATGCGCGCCGAGCACGCCCGGCACGCCGGAATCTTGCGCCGCGCGCACTGCGGTAAGCGCCATCTCGACGACGCGCAGATCGTCGCTGATGAGCGTGGGCAAAAAGCCGGTCGTGCCGAAGCGCCGGTGCGCCGCGCCGATCCGTGCGATCGTCTCGACCGTCGGCGCGTCGTTGAACAGCACGTCGCCGCCGCCATTGACCTGCGTGTCGATGAAGCCGGGCAGCAGCAGGCCGCCCGCCAGATCGCGTCGCGGCAGGTCGCCAGTCAACGCTTCGAGCGGGATCAGCGCTGCAATACGATCGTCTGCGATCTCGACCGCGAGGCCGTCGCGTAGACCCTCCTCGGTCATCACGCGGGCACCCACCAGGACGAAGCGGCTCATATCGTCTCGGTGACCTTGGCAAGATACGGCGGCCTATCGGGGTCGTGCCCGCGCAGCGCCGCCAGCGTGTCGATCATGCGGTACAGCGCCTGCGTCTGCACGATAGGCAACAGCAGAGGATGGCATTCGATCATCGGCAGCGCATCCTCCGCCGTTCCGCCGACGACGAAGACGGTCGCACCTTGCGCACGCAGCACGGCGATGGTTTCCTCTACCCCCGCACGCGTCTCGTCCTCGGGCAGGAAGGCGAGTACCGGGAAGTCCGCGCCGACAAGAGCCATCGGGCCATGACGGATCTCGGCCGTGCTGAACGCCTCCGCATGGAGCCCGCAGGTTTCCTTGAACTTCAACGCCGCCTCCTGCGCGACCGCAAAGCCGGGGCCGCGACCGATCACATAGAGGTGCTCGGCGCGAACGAGCGTCGGCAGCGCAGCGGACCAGTCGAGATGCCAGGCATCGGCGAGCGTTCCGGCAAGCGTGTCGAGCGCGGCCGACATCGCCAGGTCCCTGGACCATTCCGCAACGAGCTGCGCGATCGCGGCGAGTGAGGCGATGAAGGATTTGGTCGCGGCGACGCTGCGTTCCGGGCCGGCCGCGAGCGGGATCGTCACCTCGGCGACGTCGGCGAGCGGCGACGTCTCGTCATTCACCAATGCCACGACGCGCGCGCCCGCACGGCCAGAGGCTTCCGCCGCCAACAGCAGATCGGGGCTGCGACCCGATTGCGACAGCGCGAGGACCAACGTGTCGTGCATGGCGAACGTCGCGCCATAGACCGAGCTGATCGAGGGTGGCGCCGAGGCGGTCAGCACGCCGAGCCGCGTCTCCAGCAGATAGCGGCCATAGGTCGCGGCGTTGTCCGAACTGCCCCGCGCGATCGTCACCACCGCGCGTGGCGGATGCGCACGCAGCGCCGCGCCAAGGATACCTATCACGCGCCTATTGCGCACCAATTGTGCGGCGACGGCATCCGGGGCTTCGGCCGCCTCGGTAAACATCCGCGTCCTGTTCACCGGCTCGCGCCGATCTGCAGTTCCGCGACGAAGTCGTAGCTATCGCCGCGATAATAGGATTGGGTGAACTCGACTGCCCGCCCGTCGCCCAGGAACCCGCGCCGTTCGATCAACAGGCCGGGTGCCGCCGCCGCGATGCCCAGCAGTTCGGCCTGCTCCTTGGTGAACAGGACGGCCCGTAGCCGTTGCAACGCGCGCACCGGTCGGCTGTCGGTCTCCTCCAGCGCGGCATAGAGCGAGGTATCGACCGCTTTTTCCGACGCCAGATACTGGCCCGGAATTGTCGAATATTCGAGTGCCATTGCGATATCGTCGGCGTAGCGGATGCGGTTGAAGCGCAACACGGGGCTGCCCGGGCTCAGCCCCAACACCATCGCTTCCTCAGGCGTGACGGTACCGGCCGAGCGCTTCAGCCAGGTGCTGCGTGCGGTGCGGCCCCGCGACTCCATGTCTTCGGAAAACGAGGAAAGCATCGAGAAACTCTTCTCGACCCGCGCCGCGACGAAAGTGCCGGCACC
>NZ_CAXTII010000056.1:0-18471 GCF_964244235.1 uncultured Sphingomonas sp. | reverse complement strand
GATCGCCGTGATCACACCGGCGAAGCTACACCACGCCGTGGGGCACGATCCGCATCAAGCGACTATCAAAGCCAAGCCGTGGTATTCGGCATCATCAAGCGCGGGAGCTCAATCTCACCGGCAGCACCGGTTTTCAATGACTTGGCGACATTCCCCATCGGGCTCCGCGGTCACGAGGACCGGCACGGGGCGGAGCGCGTGCGATCGAGCCCGTCGCGTCGTCGATACCGCATCGGCGATCATATTGGCAGCCAAGGGGGGCATATGATGGGTAGGCCCTTCCCGGTCGATCCACAGTTCGAGCTGCGCCTGCTAAACGACAGGACCGCTTCGCCCCTCGCTTGCCTCGCCACCGATTTGCCGACAAGACGCCGCGCATGACGGTATCCACCGGCCCGGTCATTCGCGCCAGCCTGCTCTCGCTCGATACACTCGCGGAAGACCTCGCCAGCCTGGATCGGCGCGGCCGTGCGCGAAGATTGTCCGGGCGTGCGGGGATTGATTTCGCATCGAACGACTATCTGGGTCTTGCCCGTTCTCCGCGCATCGGACGCGCGATCAGGAACGCGATCGAGCGCGGCGTTCCGGCGGGCTCCGGCGGCTCGCGGTTGCTGCGCGGCAATGATCCCGAACACGAAGCGCTCGAAGCCGAAGCCGCAGCATATTTCGGCAGCGAAGCCGCGCTGTATTTCCCGACGGGCTATGCCGCCAACGCGGCCCTGCTATCAACCTTGCCCGGACGCGAGGACCTGATCGTCCACGACTCGCTCGTCCACGCCAGCGCGCATGAAGGGATGCGGCTCGGACGTGCCCGGTCGATCGCGGCAGGCCATAACGATCCGACGCAGGTGGAGCACGCGATCGCGCGGTGGCGCGCGAGCGGCGGTACCGGCCGGCCGTGGATCGCGGTGGAGAGCCTCTACAGCATGGACGGCGATCACGCCCCGCTTCACGATCTGGCGATCGTTGCGGGGCGGTATGATGCCATGATGGTCATCGACGAAGCGCACGCGACCGGCGTCATCGGGCCGGGCGGTCGGGGACTGGCTGCGGGCATCGAGGGTCGTCCCGACGTGATCACGCTGCGCACCTGCGGGAAGGCGCTCGGCTGCGAGGGTGCGCTGGTCTGCGGCCCCCGGCTCGTCCGCGAATACCTTATCAATCGCGGCCGGAGTTTCATCTTCTCGACAGCACCGTCGCCGCTGATGGCCAGCGCGGTGCGCGAAAGCCTGCGCATCCTCGCCGACGAGCCCGAGCGGCGCGAGACGCTGGCCGCTCTGGTCGCCGCCGCCGGCCATGCTTTCGCGCCGCTCGGCATCGGCCCGGTCACGTCGCAGATCGTGCCGGTGGTGATCGGCGACGATGCGCGGACGATGCGGATCGCCGGTGCGCTCCAGGCGGCGGGGTTCGACGTACGCGGCATCCGACCGCCGAGCGTCCCCGAAGGAACCGCGCGGCTGCGTGTCTCGCTTACGCTCAATGTCACGGCCGCCGATATCGGACGGCTCGCCGCCGCGCTGGAGACGCTGATCACATGAACCGGGCGATCGTCGTGACGGGCACGGATACGGATGTGGGCAAGACCGTGTTCGCTGCGGCACTCGCGGGTGCGCTGGGCGCGTATTACTGGAAACCGATCCAGGCCGGGCTCGACGATGGGAGCGATGCGCAGCGCGTCGCCGTCCTGTCCGGGCTGCCCGCCGGCCATATCCTGCCGGAAGCCTATTGCCTCACGACGCCCTGCTCGCCGCACCGCGCCGCGGAGATCGATGCGGTCAGGATCGATGCGACGATGCTCGAACCCCCGGCCATCCGCCCGCTGGTGATCGAAGGTGCCGGGGGAGCGCTGGTTCCGGTCACCCGCGATCTCCTGTTCGCCGATCTGTTCGCGCGCTGGTGCCTGCCGACGGTCATCGTCGCGCGGACGACGCTGGGGACGATCAATCACAGCCTGCTGACGATCGAGATATTGCGCAGCCGCGCAATACCCATTCTCGGCGTTGCCTTCGTCGGCGACGGGGTAGAGGACAGCGAAGCGACGATCGCCGCGATTGGCGGCGTGAAACGGCTCGGGCGGCTGCCTTGGCTATCGTCGCTGGAACCCGCGGCGCTGTCGGCGGCGTTTCACGAGCATTTCGCGGTGGAGGATTTCGCGTGACGCCGTCGCCGGTCTGGCACCCGTTCACGCAGCACGGCCTGGGCGAGCCGATCCCGCTCGTTGCGCGCGCGCAGGGTGCGGCGCTGTATACCGACGACGGCCGCCGGATCATCGACGCGATCTCGTCCTGGTGGGTGACGACGCACGGTCACGGCCATCCGCGGATCATGGCCGCGATCGCCGAACAGAGCGACACGCTCGATCAGGTCATTTTCGCAGGGTGGACGCACGAACCGGCCGAGACGCTGGCGCGCGGGCTGACCGCGATCATGCCCCCCGCGCTCACGCGGGTGTTCTTCTCGGACTCGGGTTCGACCAGTGTCGAGGTCGCACTGAAGATGGCGCTGGGCTATTGGCTCAACCGGGGCGAGCCGCGCGACCGGATCCTCGTCCTCGAACACAGCTATCACGGCGATACTATCGGCGCGATGTCGGTCGGCGCCCGCGGCGTGTTCAACGCGGCCTATTCGCCGCTGCTGTTCGATGTCGGGACCATCCCTTTTCCGGCCGAAGATCGCGATCGGCATACGCTGGATTCACTCGAGGCGGCGTGCCGCGACCGGCCTGCCGCGTTCATCGTCGAGCCGCTGATCCTCGGCGCGGGCGGGATGCTAATCTATTCGCCCTATCTGCTCGCCGAGATGCGCAGCATCTGCGCGCGCTACGATGTCCTGTTCATCGCGGACGAGATAATGACCGGCTGGGGGCGGACGGGTACGCTGCTCGCCTGCGAGCAAGCCGGGATCGTTCCGGACATCCTGTGCCTCTCCAAAGGCCTGACCGGCGGCGCGGTACCGCTGGCGGTGACGATGGCCAGCGAAGCGATCTTCGCCGCGCATTGGTCGACCGATCGCGCCCGGATGTTCTTCCACTCGTCGAGCTACACCGCCAACCCCATCGCGTGCGCGGCCGCGAACGCCAATCTCGCGATCTGGCGCGATGAGCCGGTCATCGAACGCGTGACCACGCTCGCCGGCAAGCAACGCGAACGGCTGGACACGCTCGCCGCACTTCCCCGGGTCCGCAATGCGCGGTCGCTCGGTACCATCACGGCGTTCGAACTTGATGATCCCGCCGGCGATTACCTGTCCGACCTCGGCACGACACTTCGCGCCCGTTACGCTGCGAACGATCTGCTGCTACGGCCGCTCGGCAATACGATCTACGTGATGCCACCCTATTGCGTCGATGACGACGACCTCGATCGTATCTATGCCGGTATCGCCGAAACGGCCGAATGAAGCGCGCCGCTGAAGTCAGTGGGGACGGTCGCTCGCACGGCCGCCGATGCCGCGCTCGCGCGCTCGGATCACCGCGGCGCTACGGCGATTGACGCCGGTTTTGGCATAGGGACGCGAGACGTGGTTGCGCACGGTGTTGCCGGAGAGGCCGAGCCGCCCGGCGATCGTCTTGTCGTCGAACCCTTCGATCGCATCGCTCGGTGGATGCGGCCACACGCGGTGCCGCCTATCGGCGACCGGGCTGGAATACGTTCGACGCGACCGCGTCTGCATACACGACCCACGAGGTCGATCGCGAGCGCGCGACCTCCGCCGTGCCGGCGACCACGACGCATTGATGCCACTGCCCACGTGGATGCATCCGGTGTCCCCGCGGGTTTCCCGAAGGCAGCGTCAAGGGCGCGCTCGGCGACGATATCTGAAAACAGGGGCGGGCGGTGCCGCGCGCCGCCCGCTTCGCCTCATCGGCGGCTATGCGGAGCGTACGAAGAGCGTCGCTGGGCCGTGCGGTCAGCGTCGCACCGATCCGATGTAATCCACGAAAGCGCGTAGCGGCGGCGGGACGAGGCGTCGGTCCGAATAGTAGAGAAACGGCCCGAAAAAGGCTGCCACCAGTCCTCCAGCAATGGTTCGGGCGCGCCGCTATCCAGATGCGAGCGTAGCCATCCCTCGAACAGCGTGATGATGCCCATGCCAGCCAATGCCGCATCGACCGCGAGGTCGGTCGCCGCCCCGACCTGGACGATGAGCGGGCCGCGTGGCCCGATCCGGACGATTTCGCCTTCGCGTTCGAATTCCCATGGGCTGGTGAGCGCACCGCTGGAGAACCGCCCGAGCAGACAGGCATGGTGGAGCAAATCGCGCGGGTGCGCCGGCCAGCCGCATCGATCGAGATAGGCCGGCGCGGCGGCGGTGGCGGCGCGCTGGACGCGCGGGCCGATCGGCACGGCGATCATGTCCTGCTCCAGCCGCTCGTCATACCGGATGCCGGCATCGCACCCCGCCGCGAGCACGTCCACGAAACTGTCTTCCGCGAAGATCTCGACTTCGATGTCGGGATAGGCCGCAAGAAAGCCGGGCAGGTCAGCCCGGGTCGGCCAATCCAACGAGATGTCGTGCTTGTTTCAAGTGGGGAGCGTCGATCATCACGCCGTCGAGTTGAATTGCGCCGACGCCGGGCGATGCCTCGAACGCCGCGATCACGCGGCGTGCATGGGTCAAAGCGGCCTCCGACGGGCTGAATGCCCGGTTGATGACCGACACCTGCGCCGGATGGATCGCCATCATCCCGGTATAGCCGTCGCGGGCGGCCCGTGCGGCATATGCCGTGAGCCCTTCGAGGTCGCGGAACGCCGGGAACACGGTTTCGATCGCGGCGACGTCGGCGGCATGCGCTGCGAACAGGGTAAGCGAGCGGGCGAGTTCATAGGGCGCGGTGTAGCGACCGTCCGCCTCCCGGCTCGTCGCGGCACCGATCGCGGCGGGCAGATCTTCCGCGCCCCATGTCAGTCCCGCGAGCGAGGGTCCAACCTCGGCGAAACTTCCGAGCGCGAAGATCGCGCGCGGCGTCTCGGTCGCGATCGGCAGGATCGGCACGCCGCCGAGCCCGACCGCCGCCAGCCGCGTGACGAGCATATGGACGCTCGCCGCGCCTTCGGCTTTGGGAAGCACGATGGCGTCGGGCCGCGTATTGGCGAGCGCGGCGATATCGGCGTCGCACAGATCGCCCTCGAGCGGGTTGATGCGCACGAAGCGGGGCGGGCCGTCCCAGCTGCCGATAAGGCAGCTGACAATCGCTTCCCGCGCAAACGCCTTGCGATCGACGGCGACCGAGTCCTCCAGATCGAGAATCAGCGTGTCGGCACCCGCGGCGGCAGCCTTTGCGAACCGGTCCGGCCGGTCACCGGGCACGAACAGCAGCGATCGCAGTCTCATTCCGGCCGCCGGTGCAGCAACGCCGAGCGCAGGCACGCACAAACGATCTCGTCGCGCTGGTTGAGGAGCTGGTGGCGAAAGGTGACGATCCCGGCGGCCGGGCGCGAGCGACTGTCTTTCAGTTCCGTCACCTCGGTTTCGGCACGCATCGTGTCGCCGATGAACACGGGCTTCGGCATCACCAATTTGTCGTAGCCAAGATTGGCGACGAGCGTGCCGAGCGTCGTGTCGCCGACTGACAGTCCGACCATCAGCGCGAAGGTGAAGGTGCCGTTGACGAGGATCCGACCGAACTCGCTCGCCTTCGCCGCTTCCACGTCCAGATGCAGCGGTTGCGGATTGTGCGTCATCGTCGAGAAAAGGAGATTGTCCGTTTCGGTGACGGTGCGGCGGATCTCATGGACGATCCGGTCGCCGATCGCCCACTCGTCGAACCAGCGTCCCGCCATCAGTCGCCCTTCGCGACGCGGATCAGCGTCGCGCCTTCGCTGACTTGCGCACCCTCTATGGCTTTCACCTCCGCGACGATGCCGTCGAACGGTGCGACGAGACCCTGCTCCATCTTCATCGCCTCAAGCACCAGCAGCCGCTGACCTTTTGCGACCCTGTCGCCGGTCGCGACTGCGACCGACACGATACGCCCGGGCATCGGTGCCATGACCGCGCCGTCGGACAGGGCATCGCCACCTGCTACATCCGCGGCGCGGGGGCGGGCGAACGACCATGCCTCGCCGTCGAGGAACAGCACCTCGCTACCATCCTTTACCGCGACGACGATAGCGAGCGGGGCCATACCGCGTTCAACAAGATAGGTTTGTCCCGCGACGGCGACCGCGACCCGCAGGTCGGGAGCGGCATTGCTGCGAAACCCGGCGAGGCCCGTCCACGGATCGCCGGTCACGGGGGGCAGGATCGCCTGCGCGGCGACCTGCAGCACCGCGGGCGACGGCTCCGACGCCGGCACCAGCGTTCCGGCATGACGCTCGATAAAGCCGGTATCGACGTGCCCTGCGATGAAATCGGGGTGGCCGGCGGCCCGGGAGAGGAAGGCGGCGTTCGTCCGGACCGGCCAGACTTCGGTCGCGGCGGCGGCCCGTGCCAGCTTTGCTGCGGCACCGGGGCGGGTCGGGGCGTGGACGATCAGCTTGGCGATCATCGGATCGTAGAAAGGCGTCACCTCGCCGCCCTCCTCGACACCGCTGTCGATCCGGATATCGGTCGGGAAGCGCAGCCGGTCGAGCGGGCCGGTCGACGGCAGGAAGCCGGTCGTCGGGTTCTCGGCATATAGCCGCGCCTCCATCGCCCAGCCTTGGATGGCAAGTTCGTCCTGCCGCTTCGGCAGCGCCTCGCCCGACGCCATGCGCAATTGCCATTCGACCAGATCGACCCCGGTGATCGCCTCCGTCACCGGGTGCTCGACCTGGAGCCGCGTGTTCATTTCCATGAACCAGATGCGGTCGGCGCGAAGGCCATCGCTCGCATCCGCAATGAATTCGACCGTGCCCGCGCCGACATAATCGACCGCCTTCGCCGCCTTCACCGCGGCCTCGCAGATCGCCGCTCGCGTGGCTGCGTCCATCCCCGGCGCGGGGGCTTCCTCGATCACCTTCTGGTGGCGGCGCTGCAGCGAGCAGTCGCGCTCGAACAAGTGGACGACATTGCCGTGGGTGTCGCCGAACACCTGAACCTCGATATGGCGCGGGCCGAGGATGTATTTCTCGATCAGGACACGGTCGTCGCCGAACGAAGCCGCAGCCTCGCGCTGGCACGAGACGAGCGCATCGGCGAAGTCGGCCGCCGCATCGACGCGGCGCATGCCCTTGCCGCCACCGCCCGCGACCGCCTTGATCAGCACCGGATAGCTGACCCGGTCGGCCTCCGCCTGCAGATGCGCCGGGTCCTGATCGTCGCCCATATAGCCGGGTGTGACGGGGACGCCCGCCGCGATCATCAGCGTCTTGGCCGCGTCCTTCAGTCCCATCGCCCGGATGGATGCGGGCGGAGCGCCTACCCAGACCAATCCCTGCGCCTGCACGGCTTCGGCGAAGTCCGCATTTTCGGACAGAAAGCCATAGCCGGGGTGGACGGCATCAGCCCCGGTGGCTTTGGCCGCATCCAGGATCTTCGCATGCACCAGATAGCTTTCGCGCGCCGGGGACGGACCGATGTGCACTGCCTCGTCCGCCTGGGCGACGTGCAGCGCGTTCGCATCGGCATCGGAATAGACCGCGATGGTACGGATACCCATCGCCCGCGCCGTGCGCATGATCCGGCACGCGATCTCGCCACGATTGGCGATGAGGAGCGACGCGATCACCAAGTTACATCCGGAACACGCCGAACGTCGGGCGTTCGGGGATGGGGGCGTTCAGCGTGGCGGAGAAGGCGAGGCCCAGTACGTCGCGGGTCTGCGCGGGATCGATGATGCCGTCGTCCCAGAGTCGCGCGGTCGCGTAGAACGGATTGCCTTCATCTTCATATTTTCGGCGGATCGGCGCCTTGAACGCCTCCGCCTCTTGCGACGTCCAGCTTTCCGCGTCGCGGTGCACCGTCGCCAGTACGGCCGCGGCCTGCTCGCCGCCCATTACGCTGATCCGGGCATTGGGCCAGCTGAACAGGAACCGCGGCGAATAGGCGCGTCCGCACATGCCGTAATTGCCCGCGCCGAAGCTGCCGCCGATCAGCACGGTGATCTTGGGCACGCTGGCGGTCGCGACCGCGGTCACGAGCTTCGCACCGTTCTTCGCGATTCCCTCCGCCTCATATTTGCCGCCGACCATGAAGCCGGAGATGTTCTGGAGGAACAGCAGCGGAATGCGGCGCTGACAGGCGAGTTCGATGAAATGCGCGCCCTTCAGGGCGCTTTCCGAAAACAGGACGCCGTTATTGGCGAGGATAGCGACCGGCATCCCCCAGATATGGGCGAAACCGCAGACGAGGGTCGTGCCGTAGAGCGCCTTGAATTCATGAAAGTCGGACCCGTCGATGATCCGCGCGATGACGTCATGCACGTCATAGGGCGCGCGCACGTCCTGCGGCACGATACCATACAGCTCGTCGGCCGGGAATGCCGGCGGGCGCGGTTCGCGGATGTCGATATCGACCGACTTCGGCCGGTTCAGCGTCGCCACGATATCCCGGACGATCAGCAAAGCGTGTTCGTCGTTCTCCGCGACATGATCCACGACGCCCGATTTGCGCCCGTGCGTGTCCGCCCCGCCCAGTTCCTCGGCGGAGATGACCTCGCCCGTCGCCGCCTTCACCAGCGGCGGACCGGCGAGGAAGATCGTGCCCTGACCGCGCACGATCACCGTTTCGTCCGACATCGCCGGGACATAGGCGCCGCCCGCGGTGCAACTGCCCATCACGCACGCGATCTGCGGAATACCCGCTGCCGACATCTGCGCCTGGTTGAAGAAGATGCGCCCGAAATGGTCGCGATCGGGGAAGACCTCGGCCTGGTGCGGCAGGTTCGCGCCGCCGCTGTCGACCAGATAGAGGCACGGCAGCCGGTTCTCCTGCGCGATCTCCTGCGCACGGAGATGCTTCTTCACCGTCATCGGAAAATACGCCCCGCCCTTCACGGTCGGGTCGTTGGCGAGGATCATGCACTCGCGGCCGTTCACGCGCCCGACGCCGGCGATGATCCCGGCCCCCGGCGCGCCATCGCCGTACATGCCGTTGGCGGCGAGCTGACCGATTTTGAGGAATGGCGAGCCCGGATCGAGCAGACGGTGGACGCGGTCGCGCGGCAACAGCTTGCCACGCGCGACATGACGCTCGCGGCGGGCCGCGGAGCCGCCGAGCGAAGCCGCCGCCACCTTTTCACGCAACTCCTCGGCGAGCGCGCGGTGATGCGCGGCATTGGCCCGAAACTGTGTGCTTGCGGGATCGACCGGCGTCGTCGATCGGCTCACGCTACGGTCGCTTGCCGTACGTTTCGGACCGGGCCGTAGCGCGTATCAATGCCGTCAATCCCCTCACGCACGCACTGACACCTCATGACTATCGGTACCTTGCAAACGACGGCCCGCAATGAACCAGCGGGCCCGCTTCGTCCAGCATCGCGTCGGAACACCGAGGAGATAGGTCCGAGCGGGCATGGAGCGGGTGGTGCCCGGGGACGGATTCGAACCGCCGACACTGCGATTTTCAGTCGCATGCTCTACCAACTGAGCTACCCGGGCATGCCGCTTGGCGCAGCGAGAGCGCGGGCTTTAGTCGTCGTCCGATCCGCTGTCCAGCCCGTCCGCGGTCGCGGGACGACCTGGCAAACGATAGCCTTCGCCGAGCCATTGCAGCAGGTCGCGGTCGCGACACCCACGCGAACAGAACGGCGTTTGGTCGGGTGCGGATGGCTTGCCGCAGATCGGGCATGGCGGGGCGGTCATACGGGCTCCATCCGGTGGAGGACGCCGGTGCGGCGCGCAAGTTCCGCGGTCCAGGCCGGTTCGCCGCCGATGCGGGCGACGATTGCGCCCGGCAGGCGGTGGTGCGGGTGGCTGCCAGGCTGGCTGCGTTCGATGCGCCGAAGTGCGGCCAGCGCGGCGGCACCGACGGGGTCGCCGCGCAGCAATTCGGGCAGCGACGGCCGCGGTCGCAGTCGGACGATCTGCAGGAAGCCGAACCCGTTGACCGCCGTCCGTTCGAACGGCAGCGGCAGCGCGACGTCGATCGCCGCGGCGACCGCCTGGCGTGGTGCCTTGCCGGGGAGCGTCGGGAAGTCGATGCCGATCGATCCGCCGATCCCGTGGCGGACGATGGCGCTGGCAACGGCTCCCGCCGCGGCGATGGCGAGCGGCTCCAGCGCGCCGCTGCCGTCCACGTCGAACAGCGTCATCGCCGGGGTCGGAATCATCCGCAGCATGCCGCCGGGAAACGCGATATCGCCGGTGATCGCCTCGTCCAGCGTCTCGGACCAACCGGCCGCCTCCAGCGCATCGGCATCGTGCGGGTATAGCCGTCTGACCGGAATACCGGTGGCCTCGATCCGGGTGCGCAGATCGGGGCCGGGGAGGGGGCTGTCATTGGTCACCATGCCACGGGGCGGTTTCACGCGACCGGGTTCGATCAACGATTCCCGGACGATTCGGACCGACAGCGTGGCACCCTGGGACGTGCCGGGCGGTGCAGCGACCAGATCGACCTCGGTACCGTCCGGCAGCACAGCGTGCGCCGACCTGCCGGCGCGGCGCTCACCGAGCCGGGCGGCTACGACGGTGCCGACGGCCAGCGTGCCGTCACGCTCGATCGCCGCCTCGACGATCGTGCCGCTATCGACCAGCGCGGCGCGCGCTTCGCCGATGCCGGCCTCGTAGAGCCATTCAGGCAAGTGTCAGCCCAGCCGTCTTCAGCAAGGCGCGCGTCTCCATCAGCGGCAGGCCGACGACACCCGAATGGCTGCCCGACAAGAAGCGGACGAACGCTTCCGCCCGGCCCTGGATAGCATAGCCGCCCGCCTTGCCCTGCCATTCCGTGCCGTCCAGATACGCTTCGATCTCGGCGGCGGGCAGCGGACGGAACGCGACGATGGTATCGGACAGCCGGTGCCGGACGACGCCGTCGCGGTCGACGACCACGACCGCGCTGAGGCAATGATGCCTACGTCCGGACAGCAATGCGAGCATCGACCGCGCTTCCACCCGGTCGGCCGGCTTGCCGAGGATACGACGCCCGGCGGCGATCACCGTGTCGCCGGCCAGCACGATCTCGTCCGGCGATCGTTCGACCGCCGCCGCCTTGGCGAGCGCCACCCGCAGGACATAGATGCGGGGCAATTCACCCTTCAGCGGCGCTTCGTCGATATCCGGGACGGCGATCCGGGCCGGAACGAGCCCCAGTCGGCCGAGCAGCTCGAGCCGGCGCGGCGAGGAGGATGCGAGGACCAGCGCCGGCGCCGACACCGGATCGCGATCCGCGGTCAGGACGGGCCGGGACCGCCGCGGCCCGGCATGAACCGGTACGTGATCCGGCCCTTGGTCAGGTCATAGGGGGTCATTTCGACCAGCACCTCGTCGCCGACGAGCACGCGGATACGGTTCTTGCGCATCTTGCCGGCGGTATGGCCAAGCACTTCATGGTCGTTTTCGAGACGGACGCGGAACATGGCGTTGGGCAAGAGCTCCACCACCTGGCCGCGCATCTCGAGCAGTTCTTCCTTGGCCAAACGAAACCTCTTCACGATCGGATTAGCGGCGCGCCTTAGCGGGAAACCCCGTGAAAGGGAAGACGAGTGGTTTTTCCTCCCCTCCCGCAAGCGTGAGGGGAGGAGGAAGACCCCTCATAATAACCGTGTCTGTTTCACGCCCTCGGGCTCCGCACGGCGGAAGGCGCCGCGGTCGATATTGGGGATGCGGGGCCGCTTGCCGGCGAAGAGTTCCGCGAGCGTCAGGATCTGCAACCGCGAAAAACCCTCGTCGATGCCGTCGCGGTACAGCCCGGCAGCAGCGGCGCGTCGGCGCATCTCGCGGGTCGGTTCGGCCAGCATCAGCAGGATGCCGATCGGTGCGCCTTCCCGGGCGATCGTCGCGATCAGCGTCTCGACCATCGCGTTGTCCGGGTTCAGCCCGCCCTTTACCGACACGATGGCGCGGTGGGTGGCCATCTTGTCCGTCGCCGGATCGAAATCGTTGAAGTAGATGATGCCGTCGATCCCGCCATCCGCCCCCTTTTGCCTGCCACCGAACGGCAGCGCATCGACCATCGACGTCGCCCACCATTGGAACTGGTATTTGTCGCGTGCCGCCAGGTCGCGCGCCGATGCCAGGTCGCGCGGGGTGCCCTCCACGGTGAAGGCGATGCCGGGGAACGCGTCCTTCAGCCGTTTCTCGATCAGCGAGATGGCGAGGTGCGTCACGTCGATCCCGATCCAGTTGCGCCCCATCTTCTGCGCGGCGTGGACCGCGGTTCCGCACCCGCAGAAGGGATCGAGGACCACGTCGCCTTCGCTCGAAGAGGCTGCGATGATCCGTTCGAGCAGCGCGAGCGGTTTCTGCGTCGGATAGCCGAGGCGTTCGGCCGAATTCGGATTGAGGACCGAGATTTCCCACCAGTCGGCCATCGGGCTCTTCGCGGCTTCGTCCGCCTCGCTGCTTGCCTTGCGGACGCCGTCCTCGAACACGGCCTGCTGCCTCGCACCCTTCCAGCGCTTCGTCGTTCCGGCCGATGGCGGCACGTAGAGCGTCGTGAAGCGGTGCGCCGCGTCGTTGCGCGAATAGAACAGGATGACGTCGTGGTTGCGCACGAACTGGCCCTGCGCGACGCTCCATTTGCGGTAGCACCAGATGATCTCGTTGCGGAAGTTGCGCTTGCCGAACACCGCGTCGAGCAGCAGTTTGAGATAATGCGATGCGGTCGGGTCGCAGTGGAGATACAGGCTACCGGTCGGTTTAAGCACCCGGTGCAGTTCCAGCATCCGCACCGCCATCATGGCCAGATACGCCATCATGTCGTTGTCGCCCAGGAAGCCACGCATCGCGTTCAGCAGGTCGAACGCGCGGATATTCCCGCTGCGCCGAACCTGGTCGAAGGCGTCCTCCGCGCTTTCGTTCCAGTGCCAGGTATCCTCGAACACCTCGATCTGCGCGTTCGAGGCGCGGCCGTCGGGCTCCCTGAACAGGATGCCGTAATTGGCGTTCGAGTTGAACGGCGGGTCGAGATAGATCAGGTCGACGTTTTCGTCCGGGATCTCGCGCCGAAGCACGATCAGGTTGTCGCCGTAGAAGAGGTGATGGCCGGGTCGGTTGCGCATAGGTCCGAGGATGGCCCCACGCACGCCCCGAGGCATCGATCCCCTGATCCGTTTCGGAGCAAACACCGCGGGCAGCAGTGCCAATCACCGCCGCCACGGTTGCACCTCCAGCCGCGCGATCGTCCGCCAGCCCCATTCGAGCGGCCCGAACCGGTAGCGCGCGAGCCAGGGACGGGACCAGGCCAGCATGGCCGCCCATACCGGCAATACGAACAGATACAGTGTCGCACGGGGCAGCGCGCCGAACAGCCCCAGCCCCCAGCCGTCGAACACGAACGTCATCAGGATCGTCGTGCCGAGATAGTTGGTGAACGCCGCTCGCCCCGCCGCCGCGATCCGCGTCGTCAGCCACCCCGCCGGCCGCATCGTCAGCATCAGCAGCGCGGCATAGCCGGTGAAGGTCAGCGGCCGGAGAACGGTCGCCGCGCCGACCGAACCGAGCACGATCCAGCGCTGGTCGAACCCGTGGACGATGGACGCGAACGCCAGCAGCATGTCGATCGGGAGCGTGGCACCGATGGCGACGAGCGCGATCCGGGCATAGCGCCCGCGCGACCATCGGCCGGTCAGGAACCCCGATTTCAGCCCCGCCATGCCGATCAGCATATAGCCGAGCGTCTCCGCGCCGACGAGCGGCAGCAGCGCGAACGGGCTGGTCGCGTGCGCCCATCGCCACACGATCCCGGGGCCGATCCCGCTGCGCATCGCCGCGATCTCGCCAAGCAGATCGGCGCGTGGCGGCTGGCCGAAGACGGATGCGATCAAGGTCCAGGTCCCGACCGTGGCCGGCGTGTTGCGCGCCGCGGCGGCGAAGGCGGCGAGCGTCGTCTCCGCCCCGATGATTGCCTGCACCGCGACGAGCAGGAACGCCAGCGAGACGAGCGGCCGCACCGGCAGCGCGACGAAGACGAAGGCGATGGTGCCGACCAGCGCATAATGGCTGAGGATATCGCCCCACCAGATGAGATACAGATGCGCGCAGCCGATCGCGAACAGGGTCGCCATCCGCGCATAATGGATGCCTGCCGGCGCATTCCCGGCGGCACGCGCGCGGTCGACGACGAGCAGCATCGACGCGCCGAACAGCATCGAGAACAGCCCGCGCATCTTGCCCTCGACCAGCACATAGGTTGCAAACCACGCGAACCGATCCCACCCCGCCGATCCGCCCCACGCCAGCGGCGAGAAATACGCCGCCTCGGGCAAGCCGAAGGCGGGCAGGTTGGCGACGAGAATCCCCATGACCGCGACACCGCGGATGAAATCGAGCGAGTCGATTCGGGGGGCGGGGGGCGTCATCGCGGGGCCGAATCGTCGTCGGCGACGATTGCAGTTTTTGCATTCGGAAGTGGACGAAGTGGACGCCACGTCACGCCCGGAATCACTCGCACGGATCAAAATCAGTTTGGGAAGCGGAGCGCACGGGGATCGGCGTCGTCGGCATGATCGGGGGGTGACACGGAAAGTCCAATATTGCCAGGGGGCGTTCGCCATTCCGTCGGCGTCCAACGTCGTGTTAACGATACGGCCCTATGGGCATTCCATGCGATTTGCCCGAGCCTCTTGCCGATCGTCCTGCAGGGGCTCGCCGCAATCGCGGCGATGATACGCGGTCCCGAACCAGATGCCAACGGCAGCTTTCCACCACTTCAGACATAACGCATTGAGGCCCTCAAACCGGTGCCGCGTCCGCCCCCGCGCCGTAATGGTGCCACGCGAAGATCGCCGCGGCCCCCCGGTGCGGACGCCATGCCTCCGCGACCTCGCGGGTCAGCTTCTCGCCGGGCCGCGCGTCGTGGCCCAGGATGCGGCCGACCTCGATCTGCACCGCCAGGTCGCCCGCGGGCCAGATGTCGGCGCGGCCTTCGGCGAACAGCAGGTAGATTTCCGCGGACCAGCGGCCGATGCCTTTCACGCGGACCAGCGCGGCGATCGCTTCCTCGTCGTCGGCGGGGAGGGCGCCCAGATCGAGCCGGCCGCTCGTCACCTCGTCCGCCAGGCTGCGCGCGTAGCTCGCCTTCTGGCGCGACAGGCCGGCGCTGCGCAATTGCTCGTCGGTGGCCAGCGCGATGACGGCGGGGTCGGTGGCGTCACCCACCACGGTATTGAGCTTTCGCCACACCGCCTCCGCGGAGGCAACGCTGACCTGCTGGCCGAGGATCGTGCGCAGCAGCGTGGCATAGCCGCGCGCGCGGAGCCGGGGCGCGGGATAGCCCACCCGGCCGATCGCCGCGGCGAAGGCGGGCTCGCAGGCCGCCAGCGCATCGCAGGATGCACGCAATTGCGCTTCGCTCAGCCCCACGACATCGGGGTCCATGATGCTTGATCGCCGGCATCGGTCGCGGCATGGCGGCGGGGACGAGAATTTAGGGAGTGCATGATGCCGACGCTTATCGTGACGACGCGCGAAGGGGAAGAACGCTCGCTGGCCGGCGAGGCCGGGCTGTCGGTGATGGAGGTCATCCGCGACGGCGGGATCGACGAGATCCTGGCGCTGTGCGGCGGCTGCTGTTCGTGCGCGACGTGCCATGTCCATGTCGATGCGGCGTTCGCGGACAGGCTGCCGGCGATGAGCGAGGACGAGAACGACCTGCTCGATTCGACCAGCGACCGGACGGCGACCTCGCGGCTGTCGTGCCAGGTGCCGTTCACGGACGCGTTGGATGGGCTACGGGTTACTATTGCCGCTGAAGATTGAGCGCCGCCCGCCATCCCCAGCCTTATTCCGTCATCCCCGCGAAAGCGGGGACCCAGCTCCGTCTTAGTTCGACGACAGTAAAAGGAGCTGGGTCCCCGCTTTCGCGGGGATGACGAACAGGGCGGCTAGGTATGACCAAGCGCGCTCGCGATGACGAAGGGGGTGCTACTTCCCGCCCGCAAACCGCAACACCGCGGTCGGCGCGTCCTTCGTCAGCGGCGTCGCATGCCAGACGATAGTCTTGCGGCCGCCGACGATCTTCACCCCATCCTCGTTGTTCTGGCTGACGATTTCGGCATCGGTGTCCAGCGTGAAGACACCGTCCAGCTTGCCGGCTGCGGCGTCGCCCATGCTTGCCATCGGGTTCTTGTCGTCGCTCTTGGCGAACGCGGGCGCCTTGACGCGCACCGTGCCGCCGATGCGCAGCTCCAGCGCGATGAACGGGAAGATCGCCTCGGCGTCCAGGTTGAACGGGTAGACGAAATCGTGGTCGAGCGTGCCGCGGATCGCATAGTCGACCATGAAGCGGCCATCGCCCAGATAGGCGACCTTGCGGTAACCCGCCTCCTTCGACAGCGTCTCGGCGATCTGCTGGTTCTTGGCGTCAGTCTTTGCCTGCCTGACCCCCGCCGTCTGCCCTTCGTCCGGCATGGCCTTGTCCATCGTGTCAGCGCGATCGGAAGTCGTTCCCGACGGACCTGCACTCTTTGAGGTCGTCGGTGCCATGCGCTTGAACGCTTCTCCCATCTTTTCGAGATCGGTGCCATAAATCTCACCGACGAAGGTGAAGGCGAAGCTGCGATCCGCGTTGATACTGAGCGTCGAGGTGAACTTGCCCGGCGTGAACAGGCAGCTGGTCAGCACCAGCGGCATCGTCAGGATGAGCAACAATCGAACCAGCCGTACCGTCATCGCATCATCTCCCCGCTCGTGCCGATCAGCCCCGCGCGACGATCGCATACAGCGCGATCGCCGCCGCGTTCGAAACGTTCAGGCTTTCGACCGCGTCGGAGATTGGCAGCTTCGCCAGCTCGTCGCAATGCGCCTCGGTGTTCTGGCGCATCCCCTCGCCCTCCGCGCCCAGCACGATCGCGGTCTTCTGGTCGCCGAGCGTATCGGCCAGCGTCCGCGGCGCCTGGCCGGTCAGCCCGATCCGCCAGAACCCCGCCTCGCCGATCTCGTCCAGCGACCGCGCCAGATTGACGACGCGCACCCATGGCACGATCTCCAGCGCACCCGACGCAGCGCGCGCGACGGTGCCCGATTCGGGCGGCGCGTGCCGGTCCTGCGTGACGATGCCGAGCGCACCGAACGCCGCGGCGGAGCGCAGGATCGCGCCGACATTGTGCGGATCGGTGACCTGGTCCAGCACGACGAGCGGCCGGCGGTCGCCTTCGCCGTGCGCCATCAGGTCGCCGAGCCAGATCTCCTCCAGCGGATCGACCTCCGCCACCATCCCCTGGTGCGGGGCATCGGACGGTATCAGCCGCGCGAGATCGGCGACCTCCGCGAATGTCACCTGGATCGTCGACGGCAACGCCATTCCCGCCAGCGCTTCGTGCGTGCCCCAGACCTTGCGCACGACGCGTTCGGGATTGGCGAGCGCGGCGGTGACCGCGTGACGCCCCCAGAAACGGGGCCGGCCGGCGGGGGCCTGGCTCGGCCGGTGACCGCGGCGGGCCATCAGCGGGGGGGCATCTTTGCAGCGGAGATCGTCATCCGCTGCGGCTGCTAGGTCCGTGGCCTCGCCGAAGCAAGCACAGCGTACGCGCGTTGACAGCCGGGAACCCGCGCGGCATGGAGCCGCCTCGCTCGAAAAAGCGGCCCTGGATGGACAGGTGGCCGAGTGGTTAAAGGCAGCAGACTGTAAATCTGCCCGTGCAAGCGTACGCTGGTTCGAATCCAGCCCTGTCCACCACCCCGCCGATCGCGGCGGTTCGCCAAACACCGTAGAAACCTCCCTCCGCCGAGGGAAAGTGTCCCGTAGCGGGCCGCTGGGGATCGTTGCGGATCGCCCCTAGCCGCGATAAAGTGTGGTAGAGGAATGTGGGGGGACAGCTTTACCCCCACACTCATTGGCCGCGATAGGCGCTGCGATAATGTGGGGGTGTATATGGCCCAACTTAATCCTGCGGATAGAAAAGCCGCGCGAGAACTGGCGGCAAAGCTGGAGACGCCGGGCATCAGCAGCTATGGCAGCGGCCTGATATTGAAGGTCGATAAGCGCGGCGGCGCCTATTGGGTCTGCCGCTTACAGCTAGACGGCAAGCGCCGAGATATTGGCCTGGGTAGCGCCAAGCTGATGAGCGAGGCTAAAGCGCGCGAAGAGGCAAAAAGCGTTCGCACTGCGATCAAGATTGAAAGCGCGATATTCTCACGGAGCGCAAAGACGAGAAAGCCGCGAAGGTCACGTTCGAGCAGGCGGCGAAACTCTACCATGCGGAGAACGAGGGCGGCTGGAAAAGCAAGGTATATACGCGCCAGTGGCTCGCTAGCCTTGAGAATTACGTGTTCCCGAAGTTGAGGAACCGCCCGACCGGCGGCATAACAGCAGCGGACATAATCGAGGTGCTGACGCCAATCTGGCAGGGCATTCCTGAAACCGCTCGCCAAGTGCGCAACCGAATTTGCGCGGTTCTAGGCTGTGGTGACGATTTAATTATTTGAGCCATAGCATGATGCTGGCGAG
>NZ_CAXTII010000055.1:0-18844 GCF_964244235.1 uncultured Sphingomonas sp. | reverse complement strand
ATCGTGGTTTTGACGCCGTCAACCACGACGTCGGCGTGGAAATCCCCATCTTCGCCCATCGCGATCCGTGTCGTCGAGCTGTCGACATGCTGATCGCTCAGCAATCCAGTCAATGCCGTGAAGCGGCCGCGCTGGCTGAGGATCAACAGTCCGACAGCGAAGATCGCCAGCCATGCTGCCGCCCTCTTCAGCGTCCGCCCGATCGCCACGCGACGCCCGATCAGCGCGGATAGCGGCAGGATCAGCAACACGCAGGCAAAGGCGATATCGGCCCCGCGACTAGCGGTCACAACGTAAATTCCAGTCCGTCATATCCCGGCTCGACGCCGTCCGGCAGTTCGGCGGCGAGTGTCCCATAGTCCATCGTGTGATCCATGTGGATCAACGCAGATCGACCGGGCTTGATGATTTCGATCCATCTCAGCACCGTCGGTAAATCTGCATGCGTCGGATGCGGTCGGCGTCGAAGCGCATCGACGATCCAGACGTCGAGCCCTTGATAGAGCGCGGCCATCTCGCCGGTTACGTCGCTGAAATCCGTGGCGTATCCGATGGCGTATCCATTGGCCTCAAACCGCAGGCCCGCGGAACTGATATTGCCATGTGGCTGATCGACGACGCGAATCGTGATCGATCCGATCGTGATCGCATCTGGCAGTACTTCGCCGAGTATCGTCGCCGGATAGCCCTCGCGTCCTGCAAATGCGTAGGCGAAGCGCGTACCGATCGCCGTCAGCACCGGCTGCCGGGCCAACCCGCGGACCGGATGGCCCATCGCGTGATAGACCTGACGGAGATCGTCGATTCCGTGGCAATGATCGGCGTGATCGTGCGTCCAGATTACCGCGTCGACCGACGCGACATCAGCCCCCAGCAACTGCTCACGCATATCCGGGCTGGTATCGACGAGAATGCGTGTGCCGGCATGTTCGACTAGCAGCGAGACGCGCGTGCGCCGGTTGCGCGGTTCGGCCGGATCGCATTCGCCCCAATCGCGACCTATACGCGGGACGCCGGATGACGTTCCTGACCCGAGAATGCGTGCCTTCATGCGTTCGTCTTGGCGAACAATGTGTGAAAATTGGCCGCAGTCCGATCGGCCAGCGATGCCGGATCGTCGCCGCGCAGCTTGGCAAGGAAGCGCACCGTGTCCGCGACGAACGCGGGTTCGCCCCGCTTTCCTCGGTGCGGCACGGGTGCAAGAAACGGCGCGTCGGTTTCCACAAGCAGCCGATCGACCGGTAATCGCGCGGCGGTTGCCTGCAGGTCGGTCGCGTTCTTGAACGTCACGATACCGGAGATCGAGATGTACAGGCCCAGGTCCAACGCCTTGTCGGCGAACGCCGCGCTGGACGTGAAGCAGTGGATGACGCCGGGATAAGCCCCCTTCCCCATTTCCTCCACCATGATTGCGGCGGTATCGTCCTCCGCGTCGCGGGTATGGACGACGATGGGCAGCCCGGTTTCACGCGCCGCCGCGATGTGCGCACGAAAACTCGTCTGTTGGTTGGCGCGGTCCGAATGGTCGTAGTGATAATCGAGACCGCTTTCGCCCAGGCCGACGACCTTAGGATGCGCCGCGGCTGCGACCAGCCGTTCGGTGCGGATATCCGGATGCTTGTCGGCGTCGTGCGGATGGATGCCGATCGTCGCCCAGACATCGGGCTCGCGCTCTGCGGTGGCGATCACGGCATCCCATTCGGTTTCACGCGTCGAAATGTTGAGCATCGCAGTAACGCCGCTGGCGCGGGCCCGGGCGAGGATGGCGGGCTGCTCCTCGAACACACCCTCGTAATTCAGGTGGCAATGGCTATCGGCGAGCATCAGGCTACCTCCACCAGCAGCTCGAGCCGCGGAAAGATCGGCGACGGTGGTGTTATCCGGAACGTTGCGGCGGCGCGATCGTACCAGCCGTCATCATCGATTGCGGCATGGTCGCGCTCGGCCGCGCCGATCTGATCGAGCACCTTGCCCGCGGAGCCCGGCACGACGGGGATGATCGCGATAGCCAGCATCCGGATCGCGCGGACCAGCGTCCGCAATACGGCGTGCATCCGCTCCGGATCGGTCTTGCGCAGCGCCCATGGCGCCTGCGCGTCGATATACTGGTTGCACGCGAACACGCCGCGCATCCACGCCTCGATCCCCAGCGACAATGCGAGATCGCCGAACGCCGCCTTGAACGCGGCGCAGGCGACGACGACCTCCTCGATCAATAGGCCGTCAGCCGGATCGGCGCGGCCGGTTTCGGGAAACGCGCCATCGAGGTTCTTCGCGATGAACGACAGGGTCCGCTGCGCCAAGTTGCCGAAACTGTTCGCCAGTTCGGCATTCACCCGCGTCACGATCGCCTCCGCCGAATAGCTGCCGTCCTGCCCGAAGCTGACGTCGCGCAGCAGGAAATAACGCAGCGCGTCGACCCCGAACGCATCGGCGAGTGCCACCGGATCGACGACGTTTCCGATCGATTTCGACATCTTCTCGCCGCGGTGGAGCAGGAAGCCGTGACCGAACACCTGTTTGGGCAGCGCGATGCCGGCGGACAGCAGGAAGGCGGGCCAATAGACCGCGTGGAAGCGGACGATGTCCTTGCCAATCAGGTGCAGATCAGCCGGCCAGTATTTCCAGTCCGCGCCCTCGTCCGGATAGCCGAGCCCCGACAGATAATTGGTCAGCGCATCCACCCAGACATACATGACATGCCCGTCCACACCCGGCACCTTCACCCCCCAGTCGAAGCTCGTGCGCGAGACCGACAGATCGGACAGGCCGCCCTCGACGAAGCGGATCACCTCGTTGCGGCGGCTTTCGGGGCGGATGAAATCGGGGTTCGCGGCGAACAGATCGAGCAGCGGCTGCTGATAGGCGGACAGACGGAAAAACCAGCTTTCCTCCGCGGTCCATTCGACGGGTGTGCCCTGAGGCGATCGGCGGTCGTCGCCCTCGCCCGTCAATTCCTTCTCATCGTAGAATGCCTCGTCGCGGACCGAATACCAGCCTTCATAGCGGCTCGGATATAGATCGCCGCTCGCCGCCATTGCGGTCCACAGCGCCTGGCTGGCGACGTGGTGCGCGTCTTCGGTAGTGCGGATGAAGCGATCATAGGAGATATCGAGCGCGTCGCACATCGCCTTGAAATATCCCGCCATCTCGTCCGCGAGATTGCGCACCGACGTGCCGGCGGCGCGCGCGGCCTGGACCATTTTCAGACCATGTTCGTCGGTACCGGTCTGGAAGCGGACGTCGCGCCCGGTCTGGCGCTGGAACCGCGCGATCGCGTCGGCGGCGATCGCCTCATAGGCATGGCCGATATGCGGGCGACCATTGGGGTAACTGATCGCGGTCGTGATGTAATAGGGTTCGGCCATGCCGATGCCCTAGCGTGAGGCTCCCGTGGCGTGAAGCCCCGCGACGATCCCCGCCATCTCGAACACCGTTGCCTGCGCGTCGAGCGACAGACCGATCGCCGCGCCCGACAAGTCGCGTGCACGGGCATGGGCGTCGATCGCCTGGGCCAGCGCGCCGCCCTGGCGCGACTGGGCGAGACGCGCGATGATGGTTGGCGCACGGTCGAGGAACGCTTCGTAGCGCGGCTGGGCCGCCTTGCCGCCAAGCGCCTTGGCAAGTTTTACGCGCCGGGCATTGTCGGGATCGCCGTCCGCCGCGATGGCGTCGATCGCCGCGTCGAGACCGGCGATATCCAGGCCAGCGAAACGGAGCCCCCGCCCCGGCGACCCGTCGCCTGCGCGGACGAGCGAAGCGACCTCATCGTCGCTCGCCTCGGGTCGCGCGGACCGGATCGCGCTGGCGGCATCGTCGTCGTTCAATGCCTCGAACCGCAGCAACCGGCACCGCGACCGGATCGTCGGCAGCAATCGCCCGGGGGCATGACTGACGAGGAGGAAGATCGTGCCCGCCGGCGGTTCCTCCAGGTTCTTGAGGAGCGCGTTGGCGCCCGCCCGTTCCAGATCGTCGATCGCATCGATCACGACGATGCGTGCCGCCCCCATCGACGGCGTGGTCGCGAACATCGGCTGGAGGCCCCGGACCTGTGCGATCGTTATGCTGCGCGCGAGGTCCTGGTCGGGCTTTTCCGGATCCTTGGGCAGCCGGCGCAGCAGGCGGAAATCGGGATGCGACCCGGCCTCGATCAGCGACCGCGTCCGATCGCCGACGGGCACGTCGAAGCCATCCGCCAGCCCGCGAGTTCCGGCGCTTTCGGCAAGCATCCGCATCGCGGCGACCTTCGCGAAACTCGCCTTGCCGATGCCTTCCTGCCCCGCGATCAGCCACGCATGGTGCATCGATACGCCCGACAACGCCGTGCGGAACGCAGCCTGTGCCGCGCGGTTACCGACGACGCCCACGCCTAGAATAGCGACGTCAGACCGCTCCATGCCCGCCCGAAGAAGCCGGCCTTGCCGACATCCTTCGCGGCCACCAGCGGCAGCGTCTGCGCGGGCATGTCGGGTGAGGTGACGACGAGGTCGGCAATGTGCTGGCCCGCCTTGATCGGTGCCTTGATCGGGCCATCATAGACGACCTTGGCCTGCATGGCGGGCACCGCGCCCGCCGCGACGGTTACGGTCAGCGGACTGGCGGCGACCAGGCCGACGGTGCGGGCGTCACCCATCTGGACCTCGGCAGTTTCGACCTGCTTGCCCTGCGCCACCAGCGGCTTCGCCTGCCAGGCGCGGAAGCCCCAATCCATGAACTTGACCGATTCCTGGATGCGCTGGTTGAAGCTCGTCAACCCGGCGAGCACCATCACGATCCGGCGATTGCCCTGCTGCGCGGAGCCGGTGAAGCCGAACCCGGCCTCTTCGGTATGCCCGGTCTTCAACCCGTCCGCCCCGGCCACGCGGCCCAGCAGCGGATCGCGGTTGTCCTGGGTAATGGCGTTGCCGCCCATCGTCTTACCCCAGGTGAAGTTGGGCTTCGAATAGAAGGTCTTGTAGAGCTGCGGGTGGTTCTGGATCGTCGCCGTGGCCAGCGTCGCGAGATCGCGCGCGGTGACGTAGGTCACGCCGTTGTCGGGCCAGCCGTTCGACGTACCGAAATGGCTGTTCTTCAAACCGATCGACGCCGCGGTCTCGTTCATCCGATCGACGAACGCCGCCTCGGTGCCCGAAATGCCCTCCGCCAGCACGACGCAGGCGTCGTTCCCCGACAGCGTGATGATACCGGACAGCAGGTCGGCGACGCTGACCTGTTCGTTCACCGACAGGAACATCGTCGATCCCGCGGCAGGGCCGTGCCAGCGCTGCCAAGTCTCCGGCCGGACCGGGAATTTCTGGTTGAGCTTCAACTCGCCCTTCCTCACCATGTCGAACGCGACGTAAACGGTCATCATCTTCGCCAGCGACGCCGGGGGCATCCGCTTGTCGGCGTCGCGCGCGAACAGCACGGCGCCGGACGACAGATCCTTCATGAAGGCGATCGGCGCGGGCGTTTCGAACTGCGGCGCGGCGGCAACCGACGGCATCGCCAGCGCGACCAGCGCAACGGGGGTGAGGTAGGCGGCGATCGGTCGTGTCATGACAGGAGGTCCGTAATGGCGAGGATGGTGCAGGTTTCAGTCCGCGGGCAGGATATGCGCATCGCCATAGCCGCGCGCCGCCATGGCGTCACGCGCCTCTTGCGCGGCCGTAGCACCCTGGATCGGGCCGAGCCGCACGCGCCATAAATTGCCGGTGGGCAACACCTGCGCGGATAACGCATCGGCCAGCGCCTGCGCGCGGACGCGGTTCGAGAAGCTGGCGATCTGAACGATATAGCGACCGTTTGCCGAGGGGGGCACCGCCGAATGCACGGGGGTCGGGGCGAAAGCGGCGTCGGTCGCAACGAGGCCGACGCGGGATCCGGGTGCAAGCGCGCGGACGCGGACTGACGCGACCGGGAGCCGATCGGTACCGAGCGCCTGCGCCGCCCCGCGCGACAGGTCGATGATCCGGTCGCGGCGTCCCGGTCCGCGATCGTTGATACGCACGACGATCGATCGGCCGGTGTCAACCGATGTCACCTCCGCCAACGACCCGAGTGGCAGACTGCGATGCGCCGCGGTTATCCCCTTCGGATCGAAGAAGTCGCCCGACGCCGTGCGATGTCCTGCGGCTTCCTCGCCATACCAGCTGGCGAGACCGCTCGCCTGATACGCGCCGAAGGATGCAAGCGGGATCGCCGCACCGTGCCCCCGTCCGCTGCACGCCACCAGCAGCAACGCCGCTGCTACGGTGTGGACAAGGGCCCTAACGCGCAACGGCATCGGCAAGCAGCCCGACCGACAAGGCGTAGAAATTCGAGCAGTTGTAATCGAGGATGACCCGGTAATTTCCCGTCAGCAGATAGGCCGTCTGACCGGGACCGTCGGGTTCGAGCAGCGTCGCCAGGATGGAGTCGCCCGGCCAATTGCCGGAGCGGGGTGCGATACCGAGCGAGCGCCACTCCGCCATCGTCCGCCAGCCGCTGTGCCTGGCGAAGACCCGCGGGCAGCGCGGCGACATCAGGCGGTTCGTGTTATGGCTTCGGTCGAAGCCGGCGGGTACATCGACTGCGATCCCCCAGGGCTGACCGGGGCGCCATCCGGCATCGACGAAATAATTGCCGATCGACGCCAGCGTATCCGCATCGCTGTTCCAGATATCTACGCGGCCGTCGCCGTCGCCGTCGCGCGCCAGGCGGAGATACGCCGACGGCAGGAATTGCGGATTGCCCGTCGCACCCGCCCAGCTTCCCTTCAGCTGCTCGCGCGGCACGCCGCGATCGAGCATCTTAAGCGCATCGACGAATTCACCGGCGAACAATTCGCGACGTCGCCCCTCATAGGCAAGCGTCGCGAGACTGCGCAGCAGGTCGAAATTGCCGGTATAGGCACCGTAATTGGTCTCGTTTCCCCAAATCGCGACCATGATCGATTCCGGCACGCCGGTTCGTCGCTCGATCGACGCGACCCGGCCGCGCTGCGCCTGGTAGACCCGCTGACCGCGCGCGATCCGCTGCGCATCTATGTGCTGGATACGGTAGGGCGCGAACATCGCCACCGGGCCGGCAACGTCGCTGCCGGGTTGCTGCCGGTCGAGTTCGATCACGCGGGGGTTGATCGTCAGCCCGGGTAGCGCGGCATCGATCGTACCGCGCCTTACACCGGCGGCAAGCGCCTGCGAACGCAGCTGGCCGAGATATGACTGGAAACCCGAATCGGGTTGCGCGCTCGCCGCACCGCCAAGCAGCGCCAATATCGCGCAAGCCGCGAAGCGCGTTGTCCGCGCAAGAATTTGCCCCCTGCCCATCGATGGATAGTGACACAGCCGAACACCGGCCGGAACCTCGTATCGTCGCACCCCTTGCACAAACGGGCGCGACCGACCTATCGGGGGCGGGATGCGGAGAGATGGCCGAGTGGTTTAAGGCAGCGGTCTTGAAAACCGCCGTGGGTTCACGCTCACCGTGGGTTCGAATCCCACTCTCTCCGCCGGATGTAGGATTCCGATATTCCAGAGATCCCTCATCTGCGGTTCTTATTGCCCCGCAAGACTTATTGCCCCGCAAGAAGTGCGCCGCTCACCATCACGCCATTGACGATGACCGAAAAAAGGCACCACCGATTGTCGGCGCGGCGGGACCGTAGAGTTGTCCCCGGAAAATGCCGGTTGCAGCTTTCTGGCTCAGTCCGGTCAGCGTTAACGTGTTGCAGTCGATCTGGCCGGTCGTAATCGCATCGGCAACGAAGTCGATCGTGAAAGGGGGCGAGCCGTCAACGGGGTCGAACCGGGAATAATCGATATGGCCAGTGACTGCACCGATGGTCTTGGAATAGTCGATCGTGATCGTGACGCTGCCGATGAACGCGTTGGCGACTGGCGGACCGTTGCCTGGTGCAGGGTTGCTGTAGCCGATCGACTCGCCACGATAGATGACGACACCTGTGGCCGGCAGCGACGATGCGGCGTCCCCGATCGTACCATAGGTGCTGAAATCGTCGCCAGCCAAGGCAAGGTTCCGCCTGATCTCGATCAGATAAGCGCCGGTAATCGGATCGTTATTGGCGGCCTGTCCGGCTGCATGGACGCCTTTCTCGACACCATAGAAGTTAAGCTTCGACCCTGCCTGCCTGGCGGGACTGTCTTGCCAGGTCTTCACTGGTACAACCGGGCATCACTTGGGGCCGCGGTATAAGTCCGGGTGGTCGTGAAGAAACTGGTGTTCGAATTGGTTGGCCCATAGGTGGCCCCGCCGGAGACCGCGATCGTCTCGTCGCCATCGATCACGAGACTGGCGATCGTGCCTTTGCCGTCGGGATCGGCGATCGTGCCGGTGAGCGGAGTGCCTGTGCTCGTCGTAGTGAAGCCGACGGAGGCGACCGGGTTGGTGTGGGAGTTGGCGCGGGTGTCGGCGAAGGCGTCGGCGGGGGTGTCGAAACGATTGTTTGGCCTGCTGTCGATGCATCGCCTCCACCACAACCGGCAAGCAACAGGCTCATGCTAAGCGCTGCTGCTGCCAACACAGTTCCCTTATGTACCCGCCCCCCTTTTTTTCTCGCCGTCAGCAACGTAAACTTGGATCGCACCAAGCGTCAACATTGAAGACGGCCAATTTGATCCCGGCGCCTGACCAATCTAGCCGCGTCGTCCGACTGATGAAAGGATAGTTGATAGTTACCACCTGGCTCGGTCGGCCCCTGCTGCTTCAGGATCTACCATCCTTCTCTGGCCAGAGGCTATTTAACCTGGCTGGCTAGCAGGTTTTCGAAGGCGGTCTGGTCGATCGGTGTACGAAACTGGCAACCGGCGAGGAAATCGTCCGCCCACATCACATCCGCCGCGATCAGCCCGATCATGGGCAGGGTCAGCCAGATCGTCACGCCTTTCTTAAGCGCGGAATAGGTCTGGATCCTGACCCCGTGGACCGAGATGTCCGTAACCTTGCACAAGGTCCGCGCCAACCCGTCCTTGCCGATCCGCGCGTTCAGCACCACCGGCGCGCGTTCCGACCGACGCCGACCCCTGCTTTCGACCGCTTCGAATTCGGCAGCGAACATTGGACCCTTTCACCACGGCCCGGTGTCGAGCCGCCATGAGAAGGAATACCGGTATGTTGCCTAACGATCGGTTAAGCGGCGCTTATTTGCGAAGCGTGAGCCCACCGCCGAAACGCTTGTTGAAGCGTGCGACCTGGCCGCCGGTGTCGAGCATCGAACCGCGACCGCCGGTCCAGGCGGGATGCGCCAGCGGGTCGATGTCGAGCGTCATCGTGTCGCCTTCCTTGCCCCAGGTGGAGCGAGTCTCGAACACACTGCCGTCGGTCATCTGGACCTTGATCATGTGGTATTCGGGATGGGTATCTTTTTTCACGGGTCTTCTCCGGGCGCGGCTGGTTCCGACCAGCCAGAAGGAAGGCGCGCGCTAGCCTGCGCGCGCCGGAAAGTCAAAAGTCGCCAAGGTTGCGCACGCGGACGCCGTCAGGCGGCCTTGGGCGGGTCGGCGATCATCGCGGTAAAGTTCGCTTCCGCAACGACTTTCCCATCGATCTTCGCAACGCCTGCGAACTTGCAGACACTGGCGCGTTTCTGGACGAACATGGCGTTCAGCTGGAGCAGCACGCCGGGTTCGACAGGCTTGCGAAACTTCGCGCCGTCGATCGCCATGAAATAGACGAGCTTGCCGGTCCCGGAGAGCCCGAGCGATTGCACCGCAAGGATTCCCGCCGCCTGCGCCAGCGCCTCGACGATCAGCACACCGGGCATGATCGGACGACCGGGAAAATGGCCGTGGAAGAACGGCTCGTTGATCGTCACCGCCTTGATCGCGTCGATCGACACATCGGGCACGATGGCGACGACGCGATCGACCAGCAACATGGGGTAACGATGCGGCAGCGCCGCCATGATCCGCCCGATATCGAGCCCCCCCCCGGCGGTCGCCGGGGAGGAAATGCTGCCGTCCGTCCTGTCGGTCACTATGATGCTATCACCGACCCGAAGGCTGGCGACGCGTCGGCGCGGCGGCGGGGGCCGCACCGGGCGCGCCCGCTGCCTGGCCGGGTACATAGCCGGCGGGCGGCGTCGCGTTCACGCTCGGCACGACTGCGTCGAGCTGGGTCGTGATCGCGGGGGTCAGGTCCGACGCGGGCTGGATGACATAGGCACCGTCGGGCTTCAGCAGCAGAGTGACGCCGCGAGCCTTCATCGCCGCGGTCACCGCATCGGCCAGCTTGGGCTGGATCTGCTCGAGCGCATAGGCCTGGGCGCGCTGGATCGGCGCGCTGATCCCGCCGAGTTCCGCACGGGCAGCGTTCTCACGGGTCTGGATCGCGGTCGCCTCCGCCTGCAGCGTCGCCTGCGGCACGTTGGCGCGCTGGTCGGCCTGGAACTTCGTGACCTGGGGCTGAAGTTCGGCCTGGATCGCGGCCTGCCGGGTCTGGAGCTGCGTGATCGCCGACGCATAGGTCGTGCGGATCGTCGCGGCAGCCGCCTGGAACGCCTTGGTGTTCTCCATCGCGGCCTGCGGGTCGGCGACCGCGACCGCCTGCGCCTGCGCGGCGTTGGCGACGAGGACGGCCGGCGAAACGACGGCGAGAAGGATATGTTTGAAGGTCATCAGAAGCTTGTTCCTACGTTGAAGGTGATGAGTTTGGGGTCGTCGCCAGGTTGCGTAAGCAGCGCCTTGGCGAGGTCGATACGAAGCGGTCCGAACGGCGAGTTCCAGTTGACGCCGATACCGATCGACAGTCGCGGACGCGCCGAATTGCCGAGATACTGCTCCTTATACGGGCCGTAAGGAGCCGTCGCATAGGTCACGCAGGTGTTGGTTGAGCCAGCCGGAATGACTGGGCAGGTCGGTCCAACGGTCGATGTTCCGGCCGTGTTGTCCGTGAACACGAACTGCTGGGCCCCGCTTGCATCGAGAATTGGCGTAGAAATCGGTAGCAAGATGGCATTGCCATTCGCATCCGTCCCCGTCGGATAGCAGTTGGTGGTCTGCCCCACCGCGCAGGCACCATTTAGAATAGGCGCTTTCACGTCGAACAACGCACCGGCCTGGATGTAGATCGACGGCCGCAGTCCCAATTCCTTGGCGCCCGCGCCCAGCGGCAGTTCGAGTTCCAGGCGGCCGAGATAATAGGCATCGCCGCCCAGCGCATCGTCGATGATGTTGTTCTTGCCGGTCAGAACGACCTGATTGCCGTTCGCGTCGGTCGTATAGGGTGACCGGGTAACACGCGGGCCGACGCCGCGGATGTCGAAGCCGCGGAACTGCGGCTCGCCCAGATAGAATCTATCGGTAATGCGGACGCTGTCCACGCCTGCCCCGCGATTGCCTTCCAGCGACTTGATGTAACCCGCCTCGCCGACTGCCGACAGTACGAAGCCGCTATTGCCGAACAGACCCCAATATTTGGCCCCTTCGGCGCGCGTCTTGATATAGCGGACATCGCCGCCCAGCCCGGCGAAATCCTGGCTGAACGAAAAGCGCGATCCTTTGGTCGGACGGAGCCGGCTGTTCAGGCTCTCATAGGCGATTGTGTAGCCGACCGACGAGGTTATGCGGTTGCCCAGCGCCTCGCAGAGATAGCGTCCCGCGACCAATACGTTACAACTACCATCCGGGTTGAAATATGTCGCATCCAGTCCGACCTGATCATAGGACAACCCATAGCGTGCCTGAAGCGCCCAGAATTCAGTGAGCGGAATACCCGCGCGGATCTGGAAGCCCGTCGATACCTGGCTGTAGGTCGTCTGCTTCGTATCGCCGGCGAAGCTGAACGCGTTATAGTCGCGGCGGAAGATATCACCGCCAACCGCGATGTTCTTGTCGAACAGATACGGTTCGGTAAAGCCCAGCTCGACCGACTTGGAATAATAGGAGTAATTGACGCCGAGGCGGAGCTCCTGACCCTTGCCGCGGAAATTGCGCTGCGTGATGTTCGCCTGGATGATGAACTGTTCGAGGCTCGAATAGCCCGCCGACAGCTGCAATTCACCCGTCGACTTTTCCTCGACGTTCGCATTCAGCACGACCCGGTCGGGCGCGGAGCCGGCCGTGTTCTTGATCTCGAACTTGTCCTGGAAATAGCCGAGCGAGTTGATGCGGTCCTGGCTTCGCTTGACCTGGAAGGTGTTGAACGCATCCCCTTCCGCCAGGCGGATTTCGCGGCGGACCACCTTGTCCTGCGTCTGCGTGTTGCCCGTGATGTTGACCCGTTCGACATAGGTTCGCTGCGCCTGCGCGATGTGGAAATTGATCCCCATCGTCAGCGTGTCCTTGTTCCGGTCAAACTCCGGATTCACATCGGTGAAGGCATAGCCGAACAGGCCCGCAGTCTGGCTCAGCTTGTCGACCGTGTCCTCGACCAGCTTCGCGTTGTACCAATCGTCTTTCTTCGGCTCCAGCGATGCCGCGAGCTTGGTATTGTCGAAATCGCGGATGTCGCTGTCGACGGTGATGTCGCCGAACTTGTACCGCGGTCCCTCTTCGACGACGTAGGTGATGATGAAGTTGCTCTTGTCCGGGGTCAGCTCGGCCACCGCCGACGTGACGCGGAAATCGGCATAACCCTCGGTCAGGTAGAATTGGCGCAGCTTCTGCTGATCGTACGCCAGCCGGTCCTGATCGTAGGACGTGTTCGACGACAACAGGCGGAACCAGCGCGATTGCTTGGTCGCCATCTGCGCGCGCAACTTGTCGTCGGAAAAAACCTGGTTGCCCAGGATGTTGATCTGCTGGACCTTGGACTTGGGCCCTTCGTTGACCTCGAACACGATGTCGACGCGGTTCTGGTCCAGACTGACCATCTTGGGATCGACCGTCGCGGCGAAGCGTCCCTGGCGGCGGTACAGTTCGACGATGCGCGCGACGTCGGCGCGGACCGCGGAGCGCGTGAAGATCTGCCGCGGCGCGAGCTTGATCTCCTTCTTGATCTTGTCTTCCTTGATCCGCTTGTTGCCCTCGAGGATGACGCGGTTGATGATCGGGTTCTCGCGCACGCGCAGGACGATGTCGCCGCTCTCGACGCCGGAGATCGAGTAATCCGCGAACAGGTCGCTTGCCGCGAGGTCCTTCAGCGCCTGGTCGAGCGTCTCCGCGGTATAGGGCTGGCCCACGCGCAGCTTGATATAGGACAGCACCGTCTCGGGCTCGATCCGCTGAGAGCCCTCGACGCGCAGCGACTTGATCGTGCGGACGGGCGCTGGCGTTACCGGTGCGGGGGCGGCGGCGGGTGCCGTCTTCGGCTGTGCAGGGGCGGTCTGCGCCAGCGCTGGCACGCCCGACAGCATCGTGCCCGCCAGCAGAAAGGCGCCTGCGCGCGCGAATTTGGAACCGTCAAAAGCTGTCACTGAAAAACCCACCCCGGAAAAGTCGCGCCGACCCCCTGCCGTGTTCGCCCTGCCCCACCTTCGTCAACCAATCAACCCGCGCCCACCAATCCGGCGACGTGCTTCCACAGCCCGACGCTGGACAGATCGTTGAACGTCACCACCAGCATCAGCGCCAATATCGCCGCCAACCCGCCACGGAACGCCCATTCCTGCACCGCCGGATCCAGCGGCCGCCGGCGGATCGCCTCGATCGCGTAGAACAGCAGGTGTCCACCATCCAATAGCGGTACTGGAAGCAGGTTGATGAACCCCAGATTGATCGAAACCAGCGCGATGAGGAAAACCAGCGCATCGGGACCGAGCGCGAGTTGCTGGCCCGAGACCTGCGCTATCTTCACCGGGCCGCCCAGTTCCTTCACCGACCGGCGTCCACCGATGACCTGGCCAAGCGTCTCGACCGTCACCGACACGATATCGCCTACCCGGCGGATCGCGACGCCCGGCGCCTCGAACACGCCGACCGGCGTGGCCACGGGCACCCCGCCCTCGATCCCCAGCCGCCCGATCCGCGCTTCGTTGCCGAACCGGTCGCGTTCGACATCCACGCCGATCGTCGCGGTTACCGCCGAGGGTGCGCCGGCGCGGATCAGGTCGATCGTCACCACGTCGCCCGCGCGGATCGCGACATAGCGGGCGATGTCGTCGAACGTTCCGATCGATCGACCACCGATCGACACGATCCGGTCGCCCGGCAGCAGCCCTGCCCGCGCTGCTGCGCCGCCCGGGACGGTCGCGTGGACGACGGGGGCCATGCGGACATCGCCGTATGCGATCGCGAAGCCGGCGAGGATCAGGATCGCCACGGTGAAATTGACGATCGGCCCCGCCGCGACGACGATCGCGCGCTGCCAGACCGGTTTCGCCTGGAAGGTGCGGTTGCGCTCCGCTGACGGCAATGCGAGCCATTCCGCGCTCGGCACGCCGGCGGGGTTCATGTCGCCTGCGAACCGGACATAGCCGCCGAGCGGCAGCCAACCGATCTGCCAACGCGTCCCGCGCCGGTCGGTGAAACCCGCGATCTGCCGACCGAACCCGATCGAGAAGGCGTCCGCCTTGATCCCGAACATCCGCCCGGCGAAATAATGGCCGAGTTCGTGGACGAACACGAGCGGGCCGACGACCAGCGCGAAGGCCAGGATGGTCAGCAGTACACCGGGGGAATGGATCAAGCGGCCTTATCCTTCACGCGCGCGCCGGCGACCTGGCGCGCCTCCGCATCCACCGCGATCACCGCCTCCAGCGTATCCGCAGGCGGTGGATCGTAGCGTTCCAGCGTATCCTCGACGATTGCGGCGATTTCGAGGAACCGGATGCGTCCGCCGAGGAACGCCGCGACCGCGATCTCGTTGGCGGCGTTGAGGATCGCCGGCCGTGCGCCCTCCGCATCCAGAGCCTCGCGCGCCAGTCGGATCGCGGGGAAGCGCACGGGATCGATGGCCTCGAAGTCCAGCCGGCCGATCGCGGCCAGGTCGAGCGGTGCCATCGGCGTCGCCATCCGGTCGGGCCAGGCGAGCGTATGCGCGATCGGCACGCGCATGTCGGACTGGCCGAGCTGCGCGAGCATCGATCCGTCGATATAATCGACCATGCTGTGGATGACCGACTGGCGGTGGACGACGATCTCGATACGCTCATGCGGCACCGGGAACAGACGCGCCGCCTCGATGAGTTCGAGGCCCTTGTTCATCATCGACGCCGAATCGACCGATATCTTCGCGCCCATCGACCAATTGGGATGCGCGACCGCTTCCGCCACCGTCACATGCGCCATCTGTTCCCGTGTGAAATCACGGAACGGGCCGCCGCTCGCCGTCAGCACGATCCGGCGGACGCGGTCGGGGCGCGCAAAGTCGAAACACTGGAAGACCGCATTGTGCTCGCTGTCCGCGGGTAGCAGCGTTGCACCGTGACGCTTGGCGGCGTCGAGGATCACGCGTCCGGCGGACACCAGCGGCTCCTTGTTCGCCAGCACGACGGTACCGCCGCCTTCGATCGCCGCCATGACGGGTTCCAGCCCTGCACAACCGACGATCGCCGCCATCGTCCAATCGGCACCACTGCGCGCGGCCTCGTCGATCCCGGATGCGCCGCCGACCGCGCGTATGTCCGTCCCCGCGAGCGCATCGCGAAGCGCAGGCAGGCATTTCTCGTCCGCGACGGCGGCGATCCGGGCCCGCGTACGGATCGCTGCCCCCGCCAATCGGTCGACGTCGCAATTGGCGGTCAGCGCGACGACACGGAACCGATCGGGCTCGCGCTCGACCAGATCGAGCGTCGAGGTGCCGACCGACCCGGTCGCCCCGAGGATGGTGACCGTCTTCATGGTAGCCAGGTACGGATGGTCGGCAGCACGACCAGGAACGCGGCGATCGGCGCGACCGGCACCAGCCCGTCGAGCCGATCCATCACGCCGCCATGCCCGGGCAGGATGTTGCCCGAATCCTTTACCCCCGCGCGGCGCTTCAGCCAGCTTTCGTAGAAGTCGCCCGCCTGCGCCACGACGGCGAGGACGGGGGTGGCGAGCGTCAGGCGCAGCGGCAGGCCGTACGCGCGGTGCAGGAACGCGGCGAACAGCGACGCGAAGACGATCCCGCCTGCCAGCCCCGCCCAGGTCTTTTTGGGACTGAGCCGCGGCCAGATCTTCGGGCCGCCGATCACACGCCCCGCGGCGTATGCGCCGATATCGGTCGCCCAGACCAGCGCCAGCGCCCAAAGCGTGAAGACGATGCCCTCCTTCTGATGGCGGATCAATAGCAGCGACAGGATCGGCAGCCCGACATAGATCGTCCCCAGCGCCAGCATGCGCTTGCCCGACACGATCGCGATGAAGAACGCCGCCCCGATCAGCAGGCCCAATGTCAGGAAATACGGCCCCGCCCCGGGCGGGGGCGCCATCAGCGCCAACGGAACGAACAGGCTATATTGCGCCAACCGTTTCTGCCTCGCGGCGATGCCGTGCAGATCGGCCCATTCCGCCATCATGAACAGCCCTGCGACGACCGCCAGCAGCCAGAAGACGAAACCGCCCATGACCAACGCAATCGTCGCAACCAAGATCAGTGCAAGACCCGTCAGGATCCGCAGCGTCAGTTCGGACATGCGCGGCTGGGTGGCGGGGATGTCGCTCACAGGCCACCATAGCGGCGCTGCCGCTGCCCGAACGCCGCAACTGCCGCCGCCAGCGCCGCCGCATCGAAATCGGGCCACAGCGTATCGACGAACAGCAGTTCGGCATATGCCGCCTGCCACAGCAGGAAATTGGACAGGCGCTGTTCGCCCGAAGTCCGGATCATGAGGTCGAGCGGTGGCAGTGCCGCGGTATCGAGCGCCTGCTCGATCATGTCGGCGTCGATCGCCGCCGGATCGATCTCCCCCGCCAGCGCTTGTTCCGCCAGCCGCCGTGCGATCGCCGCCAGTTCGGCCTGCGCACCGTAATTCAGCGCGATCGCGAGTAGCGGACCGGTGTTCGACGCGGTCCGCGCCACCGCATCGTCGACCAGACTGACGATATCCGGCGCGAAACGACGATAGTCGCCGATGATCCGCAGCCGGACATTCTCGCGCACCAGCTCGTCCAGGTCGCTGCGGATGAACAGGCGCAGCAATCCCATCAGGTCGCCGATCTCCTCTTCGGGCCGGCGCCAGTTCTCGCTACTGAAGGCATACAGCGTCAGCGCCTCGACCCCCAGCGCGCGCGCCGCCCGGGTCACCTTCCGCACCGCCTCGACGCCCGCCTTGTGCCCGGCGACACGCGGGAGGAAGCGCTGCTTCGCCCAGCGGCCATTGCCGTCCATGATGATCGCGATGTGGCGGGGGATAGTGGCGGTGGCAGGTATGGCGGTCAGGATAAGAGCGGTACTCACTTCTCCCCTCCCGCGAGCGAGTTCCGGGTCGGCGATGCCCCCGGCATCGCCTGGACGATGCGGGGCGTCGTCCACCCGGAACCGGGCCGGGGGCGGGCGGTCGCCATCGTCGAGCGCAGGTCTTCGTGGAAAGCGAGCGCACACCCCCGGCCCCTCCCGTAAACGGGAGGGGAGTTAAGGGGCGCACTCACGATCACTTCCCCAAAATTTCCTTTTCCTTCGACGTTGCCGCGGCGTCCAGATCGGCGATCGTGGTGTCCGTCAGTTTCTGCACCTCGATCTCGTGGCGCTTGCGTTCGTCCTCGCTGAAGACGCCCTTCTTTTCGTCGGTCTTGAGTGCGTCCATGCCATCCCGGCGGACATTGCGCGCCGCGATCCTGGCTTTTTCCGCATATTGCCCGGCGAGCTTTGCCAGTTCCTTGCGACGATCCTCCGTCAGGTCGGGGATCGGCAGGCGAAGCGTCGTGCCGTCGTTGATCGGGTTCAGTCCCAGCCCAGCCGAGCGGATCGCCTTTTCCACCGGCCCGACATTGCCCTTGTCCCACACCTGAACGGAGATCATCCGCGGCTCCGGGACCGATACGGTCGCGACCTGGTTGAGCGGCATATGGCTGCCATAGACCTCGACCGTCACCGGATCGAGCAATGCGGTCGAGGCGCGGCCCGTGCGCAGGCCGCCGAGGTCATGCTTCAACGCCTCTACCGCACCTGCCATGCGGCGCTCGAGATCGGCCTTGTCATACGCCGGCATACATCGTCTCCTGGTTCTGAACGATCGTCGAGACGCCTTCACCCGCCAGTACCGCGGCAAGATTGCCGTGATCGCGGATGTTGAAGACGACGATCGGGATATGATTGTCGCGGCACAGCGCGATGGCGCTGGCGTCCATGACCTTCAGGTCTTCGGACAGCACCTTCGAATAGCTCACCGTCGCGTATCGTCGCGCGGTCGGATCCTTCTTCGGATCGGCATCGTAGACGCCATCGACGCTGGTGCCCTTGAACAGCGCGTCGCACTTCATTTCCGCTGCACGCAATGCCGCGCCGCTGTCGGTGGTGAAGAACGGGCTGCCGACACCGGCGGCGAAAATCACGACGCGGCCCTTTTCCAGATGGCGCTCGGCGCGACGGCGGATGAAGGGTTCGCAGACGCTCGCCATCGGGATCGCCGACTGGACGCGAGTCTCGACGCCCTGCTGCTCCAGCGCGTTCTGCACCGCGAGCGCGTTCATGACCGTGGCGAGCATGCCCATGTAATCGCCGGTCGCCCGGTCCATCCCGCGCGCTGCGCCCGCCATGCCGCGAAAGATGTTACCGCCGCCGACGACGACGCACAGTTCGTAGCCTGCCGCCTTGGCATCGGCGATCTCCCCGGCAACCCGCGCTGTCACCGTCGGATCGATCGCCATGCCTCCGTCCCCCATCAGGACCTCGCCCGACAATTTCAGTAAAATGCGTTTGAAGCGCGGGGGCGTCATGCGGTCTCAGGGCTTTCGGGGTCGGAGCACGGGGACCTTAGGCGGGGGGAGCCGGAGGGGCAATCACTCTAATTCCTCCCCTGCAAGGGCAGGGCTATCGCATATGGCTGAAGAGGGAGATGAGGAAG
>NZ_CAXTII010000054.1:0-18878 GCF_964244235.1 uncultured Sphingomonas sp. | reverse complement strand
GAGATCGCCGTGATCACACCGGCGAAGCTACACCACGCCGTGGGGCACGATCGCGTCCTAGAACGACCAGCGGAGCCATCGATGTCGCTCAGGTACAGCTTCGCGGGTTTCAACTTCTCGCCGAATTGATCTCACCATTTGATCGCATGGTGCGCGGATCAGGGGTGGCGTAATGCGATATTCTCGTAGTTTCGGCGACTGCCGGATAAAAATGACTGGTGCTGCCGGTGAGGATTGAACTCACGACCTCAGCCTTACCAAGGATGCGCTCTACCACTGAGCTACGGCAGCACTCGTCCGTTGGACGGAAGCGCGCCTAGAGCGGAGGGGGGGATGATTGTCAAGGCGGACGGCGCGCGCTAGCCGACCCCCGATGGCGCAGAAGGACAGCAAGGCCGAACGGGACGCGCGGTTGGCCGCGGCATTGCGCGCCAATCTGCGGCGGCGCAAGGCGGTGCTGGCGGTCGATCCGTCGACGCCCGCCGCCGCCGACCCCGCCGATCCGGATCGCTCCCCGCTCGCATAGGACCATGTCCGCCCCCCCCGCAGCCGGGCATCACGAGCATTCGCGTCAGCCGATGCGCGCGCATTTGCGGGCCAGCCATGCCGCATCATCCCCCTGCAACAGCGGACCGATCACCGCGATCACGCTGGCGTGATAGGCGTCGAGCCAGGACAACTCGTCGGGATCGAGCAGCGCCGGTTCGATCAGGTCGCGCTCGATCGGCGCGAAGGTCAGCGTCTCGAAGCCGAGCATGACGCGGTCGGGATCGCCCCCTGCGACGACGCGTTCCTCGATCAGCAGCAGGTTCTCGATCCGGATGCCGTATTCGCCCGCCTTGTAATAGCCCGGCTCGTTCGACAGCATCATCCCCGCGCGCAGCGGCTCCAGCGCGGCGGCGCCCGGATAATCGGGCTTCGCGATCCGCTGCGGCCCCTCGTGCACCGCCAGGTAGCTGCCGATTCCGTGGCCGGTGCCATGCGCGAAATCGAGCCCGGCCTCCCACAAGGGTCGCCTGGCGAAGGCGTCGATCTGGCCACCCGTCGTGCCGTCCGGAAAGACCGCGGTGGCGATGGCGATATGCCCCTTCAGCACGCGGGTGAATCGGTCGCGCATCTCCGCGCTCTGTTCTTTGGCGAGCGCACCGATCGGCATCACGCGGGTCACGTCGGTGGTGCCGTCGGCATATTGGCCGCCCGAATCGATCAGGTACAATTGCCCCGGGAGGATCGGCGCGTTCGAGTCCTCGGTGACGTGATAATGCGGGATCGCCCCGTGCGCGCCGGTGGCCGAGATCGACGGGAAGCTGAGATCGAGCAGCATGCCGCTGTCCTGCCGGAACGCCAGCAGCCTGGCGGCGGCGGAGAGTTCGGTCTGGCCGCCCTTCCCGCATTCGGTCTCCACCCAGCGCAGGAAGCGCGTCAGCGCCGCCCCGTCGCGTGCGGAGGCGGCGCGGTGTCCCGCGACTTCGGCCGCGTTCTTCAGCGCCTTTTGCAGCACGACCGGATCGCGCAAAGGCACGACCGTCGCCCCGCCCGCCTCCAGCGCGTCGAAGATCGCCGAGACCGCGCGTTCGGGATCGGCGACGACGCGCTTGCCCGCATAGCCCGCCAGTGCCCCCGCAAACGCCGACCCGTCGTGGATGCGCACCGCATTCCCCAGATGCTGGCGCACCGCATCGTCGATCTTCTCGGGCGCGACGAACAGGTCGGTCGTGCCATCGCTGCCGACGATCGCATAAGCGAGCGCGACCGGCGTGTGATCGACATCGCCGCCGCGCACGTTCAGCGCCCAGGCGATCGAATCGAGCGCGGACAGCACGACCGCGTCGGCGCGCTTTTCGGCCAGCCAGTCGGCGATCCCAGCGCGCTTGGCGGCGGAATTGGCCCCGGCCACCTGGTCGCCATGCACCGTCAGCCGTGCATCGGACGGTGCGGGGCGATCGGGCCAGACCGCATCGACCGGATTGGTATCGACCGGCACCAGCACCGCGCCCTTTTCCGCCAGCGCGGCCCTAGCTTCGGTCAGCCAGGCGCGGGTGTGCAGCCACGGATCGTACCCGATCCGCGCGCCGTCGGCGGCATGATCGGCCAGCCAGCCCGCGACGCTCGCCTGCGGGACGTCCACGAACCGCCAGTCGTCCGCGGACGCCTGCTCGCGCACCTGCAGCGTGTAGCGCCCGTCGGTGAAGATCGCCGCGTCCTCGGGCAGCACCACCGCCGTCCCCGCCGATCCCTGGAACCCAGTCAGCCAGCCGAGCCGCTGCGCATAGGCACCGACATATTCGCTCATATGCTCGTCGGTCAGCGGCACGACGAACCCGTCGAGCCCGTCCTGCACCAATTGCCGCCGAAGCGCGACGAGGCGATCGTGATGGTCTGGCACTCGGTCTCTCATCGGCTAAGTTTACAAAGTTTACGGAAGTCGCGGAAATTCAGGCCCGGTATGCCTTCCGGAATCGGGGGGCGATGGGCAAGGCGGTGGCGATCCATCCGGTGCTCATGCCAGATACGCCGTTTGTAGGACAGCCGCTGGAACCGAGCAGCGGATTCGTTCGTCGATCGGGTGAACAGAGGAAGACGAACGATGGCGAAGGACAAGCAGGCGATCTTGTACCGCATGGTCCTGCCCGACCATATCTGTCCCTTCGGGGTGCGCGCCAGGCAGCTGCTGCAGGCGGCGGGATATGACGTCGAGGAGCATATCCTGCGATCGCGCGACGCGGTCGATGCGTACGAGGCGAAGGAGGGCGTCGAGACGACGCCGCAGGTCTTCATCGGCGGGAAGAGGATCGGCGGCGCGGACGATCTGGAGGCGTATCTGGAGGCGCGGTGACGGCGGGCGCGGGGGTCGCGCGGGCCGGCCGATTTGCGTCGGACCATCGCCGCCGCAGGGTCGACGATTGCACTAAACGCAATCGGAAGTGGACGAAGTGGACACTACGTCACGCCGGGAATCGCCTCGCACGGGGGCCAGACGTGTTTTTCGAAGACCACCGGATCGAGACGCGCGTTGCCGACATGAGCGAGTACGTCGCACGGAAAATCCAACATTGCGAGGGTGCGGTTTGCGCTTCGACGATCGATCTTATTGGAGGCTTAGACGGAGAACACCGTCATGCCGGGCTCGGCCCGGCATCCAGAGCCCCAAGGTCCGTCGCCCGAGACTCTGGATCCCGGGACAAGCCCGGGATGACGCTTCTCAATCGACCGACCGCTGTGTGCTATCACCGCCGCAGCGACAGAAGGGGACCTGGTCGTAGCCAATCAAACCAAGCCGTCTCGCTTCGCGAACTGGTAAGACACCAATGCAAGTTCCGCGCGAAAGATGACCATGTTCGTCAACGGCACCTGATCCCGCGGAAGGCAATCGACCGCGGCTCTGGTCAAAGGAGAGATGGCTTTCTTTTCAGCCAAAGATGCTGGTGCGGTCAGAAATAGCGCTGACACCTTAAGTGATTCCGTTTTGATGACGCAGGCAACGAAACCATTTGGCTCTGCCGGGGTCTGCGCATCCTTTAAAGCCCCGACGTCCACATGCCGACGCCGAAGAAGCTCTTCCGCCATCAGCCCCGCAAAGACCACGGGTTTAAACTTCAGCTTTCCTGCTCGCGGGACGCAGGACCGTTCGTCAAGCGCGAAAGACCGCAAGGCCGGCTGATAGTCAGCGCTCCGATAATCCGTCTCGACGATGCGCGCCGCACGTTTGGCATTATGCGCAACCGCACATCGCGCATAGACGTCCATGATGCGGACGGCGACGGGGTCGGGTTCATCCGCCGCGAACGAAGGAGGCTGCTGACCCTGAGCGGCCGCACCGGTCATCGCCGACAACGCCAACATCACTTGCCTGATCATAGCCGAGTCCCATCGTCCGGTTTGCACGCAGTCTGGTCGATGACCCGCCAGATCGCAATCCATACGATCGCCGCCGCCGCGTCGTCGACGGCCAGTCCAGCCCAGCCCAGTCCAGCCCAGCAACATCCCCACACCACCTACCCCCCACCACCATCCCCCGCTAAGACGCCGCGCATGACCGCACCCAGGCCCCCCGTCGCCGCCACCCGCCCGCACGCCTTCACCATGCACGGCGTCATGATCGACGATCCCTATGCCTGGCTGAAGGACCCCAACTACCCGGACGTGAAGGACGCCGACATCCTCGCCTATCTCGGGGAGGAGAACGCGTATTTCGAGACCATGATGGCCCCGCACAAGCCGCTGGTCGACCGGCTGTACGAAGAGATGAAGGGGCGCATCAAGGAGGACGAATCCTCCGTGCCGCAAAAGGATGGCGACTGGCTGTACTGGACCGCGTTCGAGACGGGCGGACAGTATCGCAAATGGTGGCGCAAGCCCGTCGCGGGCGGCGCGGACGAGTTGCTGCTCGACGAGACCGCGCTGGCGGAGGGGCACGAGTATTTCCGTCTCGGCGCGTTCGCGATCAGCAACAATGCGCGCTTCCTCGCCTATGCGATCGACGACAGCGGCGCGGAGCGGTTCGAGGTGCGGGTCAAGGACCTGACCACCGGCGAACACCTGCCCGACATCATCCCCGGCATGCTGTCCGACATCGTCTGGACCACCGACGACACGGGCTTCCTGTACGGCGTCGCGAACGACCAGTGGCGGACGGACAATGCGCGCTTCCACCGGCTGGGCACGCCGGTCGCCGACGATGTCGAGCTGTTCCACGAGGCCGACGAAGGCTACCGCGTCGCGGTGGCGGAGACGAGCGCGCGCAACTGGATCGTCATCGCGACGGGGGATCACACCACCAGCGAGATCTACCTGCTGCCCGCGAACGATCCGTTCGCGACACCGCTGCTGGTCGCCGCGCGCAAGGAGGGGCGCGAGTACGACGTCGACGAGCATGACGGCACGCTGTTCATCCACACCAACGACACCGACCCGCAATTCCGCCTGGTCACCGCGTCGATCGATACGCCGGGCGAATGGACCGAACTGATCGCGCCCGACCCGCATTTCTACATGACCGGGGTCGAATGCTACCGCGACTATTTCGTGGTCGAGGGGCGCGAGGACGGGCTCGATCGGGTCGCGATCCACCGCTACGACGCCCCGGCCACGCCGGAATGGATCGACTTCCCCGAGGCGAGCTATGCCGCGGGGCTGGGCGACAATCCCGAATATGACATGCCGGTGCTTCGGCTCGGCTATGAATCGATGGTCACGCCGGGCACCGTGTACGACTATGACGTAGGTACGCGTGCGCTGACCGTGCTGAAGGTGCAGGAAATCCCGTCGGGATATGACGGCAGCGGCTACCAGACCGAGCGGCTGAAGATCGCGGCGCGCGACGGGACGATGGTGCCGGTGTCGATCGTATATCCCGCCGACTTCCCGAAGGACGGCAGCCGGCCGTTGTTCCTCTACGCATACGGCGCCTACGGCCATGCGATCCCGCCGGGCTTCTCGACCGGGCGGCTGTCGCTACTCGACCGCGGGCTCGCCTATGCCATCGCGCATATCCGCGGCGGCGACGATCTTGGGCAGCAATGGTATCACGACGGCAAGCTGGCGAAGCGCGCGAACAGCTTCACCGATTTCGTCGATGTCGCAAAGGGGCTGATCGATGGCGGATGGACCGCGGCGGGGAAGATCGCGATCGCGGGGCGGTCGGCGGGGGGCGAGCTGATGGGGGCGGTCGTCAATTCCGACCCGCATCTGTGGGGCGCGGTGATCGCGGACGTGCCGTTCGTCGACGTGCTCAACACGATGCTCGACGCCGACCTGCCGCTGACGCCGGGCGAATGGCCCGAATGGGGCAACCCGATCGAGGATGCCGAGGCGTTCGCCCTCATCCGCTCGTACAGCCCCTACGATCAGGTCCGCGCCCAGGCCTATCCGCCGCTGTTCATCTCCGGCGGGCTGAACGATCCGCGCGTCACCTATTGGGAGCCCGCCAAATGGGCGGCGAAATTGCGCGCCACCAGGACCGACGACAATATCCTGCTGCTGAAGACCAACATGGGCGCGGGGCACGGCGGCAAGTCGGGGCGGTTCGAAAGCTTGCGCGAGGGGGCGGAGGAACACGCCTTCGTGCTGTGGCAACTCGGTATCGACGCGTAGGCCAGAGGTGAGCCTGGAAGCCATCCTCCAGCATTACGGGCTCGCCGCCCTGTTCGTGGGCGCAGGCGTCGAGGGCGAAACCGTCGTCGTCGGCGGCGGCTTGCTGGCGCACCGGGGCTATTTCCCGCTGCCGGGGGCGATGGCGGCGGCGTCCGCCGGATCGTTCGTGGCGGACCAGCTGTTCTTCCTGGGCGGGCGGCGTTTCCGCGACCATCGCTGGGTGCGGGGCGTGCGCGAGAAGCCGGCTTTCGCGCGCGCGACCGGCTGGCTGGAACGCTATCCGATCGGCTTCATCTTCGCGTTCCGCTTCATCTACGGCCTGCGCACCGTCAGTCCGATCGCGATCGGCACCAGCCGGGTCGAGGCGCGGACCTTCCTGATCGTCAACATCGTGGCGGCGATCGTGTGGGGTGTGACCTTCACCACCATCGGCTATCTGGCCGGGCGGCGCTTCGAACATCTGCTCCACCGCTTCGTCCCCGGCACGCCGCTGCTGCTCGCCGCCGTCGGCATATTGGGCGGCGTGGCGGTCGCGGCGCAGGTCGGACGGCTGGCCTGGCAGCGCTGGCGCGGGAGGCCGCGAGGATGACCCGCTTCACCATGACCTTCACCGCGACCGCCGCGGACATCGACGCGAACGGCCATGTCAACAATGCGGTGTGGGTCCGCTGGATCCAGGAAATCGCGGTCGCGCACTGGGAAGCGGTCGCGCCCGCGGATCACCAGGCGGCGCATAGCTGGGTCATCACCCGTCACGTCGTCGATTACCGTGCCAATATCGCGGCAGGCGAAACCGCGATCGGCGAGACATGGGTCGACGCCGCCCCGGCCGGCGCGCGGTTCGGTCGCAATGTGCGCTTTCTGACCGCGGACGGCCGGGTGACGGTTGAGGCGGTCACCACCTGGGCGCTGCTGGACCGGGCGAGCGGTCGCCTGATGCGCGTCCGCCCCGACATCGCCGCACCCTTCTACGGCAGCGGCTGAACCGCCAGCAGGCTATCCACCCAATCCGGCACCAGCGCACCCGCCGCGCCCAGCCGGGTCTCGTCGAACCAGCCCGACCCGGCCGACCGCTCGAGGTTCAGCTCCAGCGTCGCCGCGCCATACGCCCGCGCGGTCTGCACGAACCCGGCGGCAGGATACACCGCGCCCGACGTGCCGATCGACACGAACAGGTCCGCCGTCGCCAGCGCCGCCTCGATCCGCTCCATCGCGTACGGCATCTCGCCGAAGAACACGATGTCCGGCCGCACCACCCCCGCCCCGCAGCCGCCGCACGCCGACCCCGGCGGCAACGGCCCGTCATGCGGACCCCGCGAACCGCACGCCGCGCACAGCGCCGATCGCAATTCGCCGTGCATGTGCAGCAACCGCCGCGTCCCCGCGCGCTCGTGCAGATCGTCGACATTCTGCGTCACGATCAGCAGCTCTCCCCGCCACCCTGCATCCAGCCGCGCGAGCGCATCATGCGCCGCGTTGGGCATGACCCCGCCCAGCGCCGCCCGCCGCGCATCGTAGAAGCGGTGGACCAGCACCGGATCGGCAGCGAGAGCCTCGGGCGTGCAGACGTCCTCGACCCGGTGCCCCTCCCACAATCCGCCGGGACCGCGGAAGGTCGCGATCCCGCTCTCGGCGGAGATGCCGGCACCGGTGAGGACGACGATGGTCTGGGGGTGGGGCATCGGGTTGGGTATAGCGGGGGATGGGGGTGGGTAGAAATGGTGGATGCGGTACCGCGGCTTTGCGGTGACGTAGCGGCGATAGCTCGCGTGGTCAGCGTTCGGAAAGGTTCGAATGGGAAAACACGCGTTCCTGGAAGTGAGCCGCCGAGCGGCCGCTCACAGCGCCCTCGCCGTCACAACATGCCGATGTTGTGCAGCCACTGCTTGACCTGCCCGGGCCATTCCCGCGAGATCGGATCGGCTGTCGGTCGCATCCCGAAGGCATGGCCTCCCTTGGCATAGAGCCGCATATCGACCGGCACGCCCGCATCACTGAGCGCCAAGGCATAGGCCATCGGCTCTCGGATCTCGTCTATGGGATCGTTCATCGCATGAAGGATCAGCGTCGGTGGTGCCTTGGGACTGATGGTAACCCATGGCTTGAGTTCGAGACTGTTCCTGCCCTTTCTATCATCCAGCATACGCGCCGTGTAGGCGACGATCGCGAAATCGGGCCGTGGCGATTGCCGGTCAGCCGCGTCCGCACGCGGATAGGTGCGCTCTTCCGTATTGCTCATGGCCGCCGCCAGATAGGCTCCCGCCGAAAAGCCGATCACGCCGATCTTGTGCGGATCGATCCCGTAGGACGAAGCCTGCTGCCGCAGCAGCCCCATCGCGCGCTGTGCGTCTTCCAGGCCCAATAATTTTTTGGGCCGCTGTTGCTTGCCGTTCTTCTGCGGCCACAATTGCGGCACCCGGTATTTCAGCACCGCACAGGTCATCCCCTGCTGCACCACCCAATCGCAGATTTCGGTGCCTTCAAGGTCGGTCGCGATGACTTCGAAACCGCCGCCCGGCAGGACCAGCATGGTGGCTCCGCCATTGCGTTCCTTCGGTCGATAGAGGGTCATGGTCGGCCGGGTGACGTAGCTCGCCCAATGCCATTTGCGCCCTCCCATAAGGCCCGTGCCGTTACCGGTCCCCTCGGGCCGATCGCCGGAGTCGGGCTTGGCGAGAGGCGTGCTCGCGGGCCAAAGCGGCATCTGAACACCACCATCGGCAGGCTGCCATACGCCTGCACGCTCCATCTTCGGGAGGACAACGTTCGCAGGCGCGTGGTCGGTCTTGCTCACCTGACCGCAGGCCGCACCAGCGATGCCGATTGCGAGGAGAGAGGGCACGACGAACCGGAACCGTGACAAACCGTATCTCCTGTTTCGAAAGGACGTCATGCTTTCAGGTTGAGCATGTTTGCTATCGGCGAGGCTAGCGACCGAAGCCCATCGCGCAAATAAACAATTTTCCCATTGCGTCCCGCGACCAGTTTCGAATGGCGGTAGATCGGACGAACGGCCAGACTCGAACGCTTGCTGTCGTCCCCCCACCAAGAGACGCGCATATCGACCGCAATCCCATCTGTTCCCCGCCGCCCGCTTCGTGCAAAGATGCGCCCATGCAAGCCCCCCGCCCCACCGCCCCCCAATGACCTCCATCGGCATCTACGGAGTCGCCGGACGCATGGGCCGCGCGATCGTCGCCGCGATCGAGGATGCGGGCGCGACGCTGGCGGGGGGCGCGGAGGCGGGCGACGATCCCGCCGCACTGGCGCGCACGTCCGACGTGCTGGTCGATTTCTCCACCCCGACCGCGCTCCAGCCGCATCTGGCCGCCGCGGTCGCGGCGGGGACGCCGATCGTCATCGGCACCACCGGCCTCGGCGCCGCGGACCAGCGCGCGCTCGACGCCGCCGCCGCGCAGATCGCGGTGCTGCAGACCGGCAATACCTCGCTCGGCGTCGCGCTGCTGCGGATCCTGGTGCGCGAGGCCGCGGCGCGGCTGGGGGCGGATTGGGACATCGAGATCCTGGAGATGCACCACCGCCACAAGGTCGACGCGCCGTCGGGTACCGCGCTGCTGCTCGGCGAGGCGGCGGCGGCGGGGCGCGGCACGACGCTTGGCGCGGTGCGCGTCGACAGCCGCGCCGGGCTGGTCGGCGCACGGTCCGAAGGGACGATCGGCTTCGCGAGCTTGCGCGGCGGATCGGTGGTCGGCGACCATAGCGTGATCTTCGCGAGCGAAGGCGAGCGGATCGAACTGAACCACCGCGGCGACGACCGGTCGATCTTCGCCAAGGGCGCGGTCAGCGCAGGCCTGTGGCTCGCCGGGCGCACGCCGGGACGCTATGCGATGGGCGACGTGCTGGGCCTGTGAGCAGCGCCGGATGAAGAAGACGGCGGTCGTCGAATTCTACGCGCGGCTGGCGGCGGACAATCCGCACCCGGAAACCGAGCTGGCGTCGGACAACGTCTATCAGCTGCTCGTCGCGGTCGTGCTGTCCGCGCAGGCGACCGATGTCGGCGTCAACAAGGCGACGCGCGCGCTGTTCGCCGACGTCCATACGCCCGCGCAGATGGTCGCGCTCGGGATCGACGTGCTGAAGCAGCACATCCGCACGATCGGCCTGTTCAACACCAAGGCGAAGAACGTCATCGCGCTGTCCGAAGCGCTGATCCGCGATCACGGCGGCGTGGTCCCCGCGGACCGCGGCGCGCTGGAGGCGCTGCCCGGCGTCGGCCGCAAGACCGCGAACGTCGTCATGAACGTGGCGTTCGGCGCGGAGACGTTCGCGGTGGACACGCATATCTTCCGCGTCGGCAACCGCACCGGCCTCGCGCCCGGCAAGACGCCGCTGGCGGTGGAACTTGCGCTCGACAGGGTCACCCCCGCCCCGTTCCGGGGCCACGCGCATCACTGGCTGATCCTGCACGGGCGCTATGTGTGCAAGGCGCGGCGACCCGAATGCTGGCGCTGCATCGTCGCCGACCTGTGTGCGTTCAAACCCAAGACCCCGCCGCCAAAGGACTAGCGCCAGAGCCACCCGCCTGCTACGCGATCGATCGCTCAGGCACCCGTAGCTCAGCTGGATAGAGCGCTGCCCTCCGAAGGCAGCTGTCAAGTCCGAGCGAACGGGAGCGAAGGCAAAATGAGGATTTAGTTTCAATACGTTACGGCGCTAACGAGGATAGCTTGGAACCTCCGGGAAATTCACGTAAGCACCACGTAAGCAATACGCACCCGTAGCTCAGCTGGATAGAGTGGCGCCCTCCGAAGGCGTAGGTCACAGGTTCGAATCCTGTCGGGTGCACCATTGCCGCATAGTCGTAGTGCGAGTAGCACTTCCCCAATCTATTAGCCGCCAACCGAAAAGCCAAGCTCTGGGACTATTCGGTATCGGTGGTTGGGGGAACTCGCAATACCCGATCCCTCTAATTGTGGCCTCGCGCTTTTCCGACTTGATAGTCAAATACCACGCTTGGCAGCGTGACCGCCCACCCGTCCGGTAACTGCCTGTCCGAAAGGCTCTAGGCGGTGGTGACCATTAACTATTTGAGCCATAGCATGATGCTGGCGAGCTTTGGGAAGGCGAGGAGTTGGCGGCGAGCTTGTCGCAGCGTGTGGCGATCCTGCGCCATTGTCTGACATGGCGAAAAACCTTCGATGGCCCATCGCTGTTTGTAGGCAGTGCGGTCATAGCGGTGCTGATATTTGCGGTGGCGGCGCGGCGGATTGACCGGTTCGCCACCTTGTTTGTAGATTAGATCGTCAAGCCTTCTCGACTACGCTGATAGGGATGCACCATATCGCCCTGGATCGGGCCTGCATGCGCAGCCGCTACAACACGGTCGACTGGTGAACGGGCTCGAGGCCGATGCACGGGCCAGCAAGCCCGGTGGCATCGCCGACCACCTCGCGCCTCTCGACCTCGTGATCCTCGGCGAGATTCGCTATTGTTTCTTTCCCTGATCAGGTCCAAATCGCGCGATCAAATTATAGCTGCCTGCCGCGAACTGCTGACGAACCTGAGTGATCCCTTCCTCACCCCGCCAGGTCCGTCGCTCGACCAGCAGGCATGAACTATCAACCGGAATAGCAAGGCAAGCCGCACATTCTTCGGAAGCTGCAGTCGCTCCGATTATATTTTCTGCTTCCGTCCAGGCGATATGTTCCAAAAGCCATGATCCGGGTGGCTCGAATGTAAAGTCCGCTTTGACTATCGTGGGCACCGTCGCAAGACTAATTAATCGCTCCTCGAACGCGAACGGCCTGTCGTCAGCAATGTGCACGCCCTTGACGAAAAGAAGGCGGCCTTTTCCCGCAAGTCGCTTTTCCTCGTCATTGTTTCTGGCCGCACTCCGGATGACCCTGTCAACGACGTGATAGCGATACGTCTGGCCGCGCTGAGCAATTTCCGTACGCAAATCAGGAACATCGAGCACCATGGATTGATTGGCCGGCTTGGCAACCACCGTTCCGACTTTCCGTCGGCGGTAAACCAGCCCGGCGTCATTCAGCCGCGATAGCGCCTTGTTCACCGTGGCCCGCGAGCAGCCATAGACCTCCATCAATTCGAGCTCGGATGGAATCTTTCCGCCAGGCAAAACGGCACCCGAGAGGATCTGACCCTCGATGTCGGCACGGATCCTTTCATGAAGTGCCGTTTCGCTCATATCGTCAACCTGTTCAGCGTTCTGGAGTAGCGATCGACGATCGACGATCGACGCTGATGACGGCCCTCACTAACCACCTTCACGCCCCGCCTCCAAACGCAATCGATCGCATCGCGACCTGCGGCGAAGACCCAGCTGTCCAGAACGTCGTCGCCGTGTCGGCCGACAAGGGAGGGGTGGTCGGCTCGGATGCTGATGAGATCTGCGGACGATCCGGTCGCGATGCCTGCGGTTCCGCCAAGTGCCTGCGCCCCTCCCTCCATGGCGGCATGAAAAATGTTCGATCCGGTAGAACGCCGGTCGGCGGTCGATATCAGATTGCGTTGCCGGTGCACGAGGCGCTGACCGTATTCAAGCAGCCGCATTTCCTCCGACGCATCGATCAGGACATTCGAGTCGCTCCCCAAGCCAAAGCGCCCGTTCGATTGCAGGTAACGCTCGATCGGGAAAAATCCGTCACCCAGATTGGCCTCCGTGATCGGGCAAAGCCCCACCACCGCGCCGCTAAGCGCCAGCCGCCGTGTCTCCTCATCGGTCATGTGAGTCGCATGGACGAGACACCACCGCTCGTCCGGCGCCGCGTTTTCCAGCAGCCACTCGACAGGACGTCGGCCCGTCGAGGCGACGCAGTCGTCGACTTCCCGTATTTGTTCGGCGACGTGCATGTGGATCGGGCCACGGCCGAATTGCCCGATCAGTTCCGACAGCTCACCGGGCGTGGTTGCCCTAAGACTGTGCGGAGCGATCCCGAGCACGGCATCCGGCAGGGCGTTGCGCATCGGCTCCAACGCCGACATGAGCCGGGCGAAGCTGTCGACGTCGTGAACGAACCGGCGCTGGTTCTCCGTTGGGGGAAGGCCGCCGAACCCGGAATGAGCATAAAATACCGGCAGATGGGTCAGCGCGATCCCGGTTTCTTCCGCTGCCGCGAAAATCGCGCCGCTCATTTCGGCGCTGTCCGCGAACATCGAACCGTCTCGATCGTGGTGAAGATAATGGAATTCGCCGACCCGCGTGAAGCCGGTCTCGAGCATTTCGGCGTACGCCAGGCTGGCGATCGAAAAGAGATCATCCGGCGTCAGCCGGTCTACGAACCGGTACATGACATCGCGCCACGTCCAGAAACTGTCCGACGAGAGACTCCGCTTTTCGGCAAGCCCCGCCATGCCACGCTGAAAGGCGTGGCTGTGAAGGTTCGACAGGCCAGGTAGGCCGATGGCGTACCGCTCCCTGCCGGCTTCCGCCTCGGAGTCCGGGGCGATCTCGGCGAATTGCCCGTCTCTCACGCGCACCCGGACGTTTTGCTTCCATCCGGCAGGCAGCAGAAACCTGTCGAAATGTAGCGCAGTTTCAGCAGCCATCGAACTCTCCTTAGCTTCGTCCATTATGTCTAGACAAAAGCAAATGGCGTTGCTATAGCGATTTTATAACGGCGGAGCGGTAACGTGCAATGCGATCGAATTTGGCGCGACGCTCGCCTCATGAGCATGGTCGGTCGGGATCTGGGGATCGTTGAAGACGGCGTGATCGCGTCGCGCGGCGACCGGATCGTCTATGCGGGACCGGCGAGTGATGCGCCGGATTTCGACGCCGTCGAGGAGACGCGATGCGACGGCCGGTGGGTGACGCCCGGGCTGATCGACTGCCACACCCATCTCGTTCACGGCGGCGACCGTTCGCACGAGTTCCAGTTGCGCCTGCAAGGCGCCTCCTACGAGGACATCGCGCACGCCGGCGGCGGCATCGCCTCGACGATGCGGGCGACGCGTGAGGCCGGCGAGGACGCCCTGGTGGCGACCGCCTTGCCGCGGCTCGACGCCCTGATCGGCGAGGGCCTCACCACGGTCGAGATCAAGTCCGGCTATGGACTGGAGCGAGATGCGGAGATCAGGATGCTTCGCGTCGCGCGGCGCCTGGGCCGCGAACGCCGCGTCGGCGTCGTCACGACCTTCCTCGGCGCCCACGCCGTGCCGCCGGAATATGCGGGCGACGCGGGCGCTTACGTCGCGGCCGTGTGCGACGACATGCTGCCGGCGGCCGCCGCCGAGGGGCTGGTCGACGCTGTCGACGTCTTTTGCGAGGGTATCGGCTTCAGTCCGGCGCATACCGAGCGCGTTCTCGCCGCCGCCGCGGCGCTGGGCCTCCCCGTCAAGCTTCACGCCGATCAGCTTTCGAACCTGGGCGGGGGAGCGCTGGCGGCGCGGTACGGCGCGCTCTCGGCCGATCATCTCGAATATCTCGACGACGCCGGCATCGCCGCGATGGCGCGCGCCGGCACCGTCGCGACGCTGCTGCCGGGCGCCTTCTATTTCGTTCGCGAGACACGGCTGCCGCCAATCGCGGCGCTGCGCGCCGCCGGCGTGCCGATCGCGATCGCGACGGACTGCAATCCCGGCACCTCGCCGCTCACCTCGCTGCTGCTTGCGATGAACATGGCGGCCACCCTGTTCCGCCTGACCGTCGACGAGTGCCTTGCCGGCGTGACGCGAAACGCGGCGCGCGCGTTGGGGCTCGCCGGGGAGATCGGCACGCTGGACGCCGGCAAGCGCTGCGACCTCGCAGTATGGAACGTCGAGCGTCCGGCCGAACTGGTCTATCGCATGGGCTTCAACCCACTTCATGCCCGCGTTTGGAAGGGGCAATGAGCGTCGTGCGGAAGCGGGAGCGTTCGCCTGCCCAGTTCCGAAGCGACGACACGCCCAGCGGGGCGTGTCGCGGGCTGTTTGAAAGGGCGGAATGATGGCCAATGTGGAAACCGCAATTTCCCTCATGAAGATGGCCCTGGCGCTGCTCGGCACCGAAGGCGAAGACAGTGCAGCGGTGATGCTTCAGCACTCTATCAGCATAGCCGAGCGCGAACCGATTTCGCGAACGGTTGAAGAAGCGGACGAACTCTTGAACGCCCCCGCGGCGCGCACCGCCGGCCGGCGATCGCGCCGCGCATGAGCGGCTTCCTTGAAATCCGGCGAGGGCGGGCGCCGTTAATCGTCGCCTTCCCCCACACGGGGACCGACATGCCGGCCGACGTCGAGATGCGGTTCGTCTCGGGCTGGCTGGCGCGCAAGGATGCGGACTGGTGGATCGACGATCTTTACCGGTTCGCGCGCGAACTCGACGCAACCTGCATCCGCACGCGGATCTCGCGGAGCGTGATCGACGTCAATCGTGATCCTTGGGGCCGGTCGCTCTATCCTGGTCAAGCGACGACGGAACTGTGCCCGACCACGACTTTCGACGGCGAACCGCTATACACTGGAGACGGCCCAGACAATGCGGAGATCGATCGTCGCCGCGCAACCTATTTCGACCCCTATCACGCCGCGATCGGTGCGGAGCTCGGACGGCTGCGCGCCGTGCATCACCGCGTCGTGCTCTACGATGCCCACTCGATCCGCAGCAGGATCCCGCGCCTATTCGACGGCGAGCTGCCGCAGTTCAGCGTCGGAACCAACGATCGCGCCGCCTGCTCCGGTGCGCTAGCCGACAGGATCGGCGAGCTGTGCGGCCGCAGTGGCCACAGCCACGTCGTCGACGGGCGTTTCCGAGGGGGGTGGACGACCCGGCACTACGGGCGGCCGGACGACGGTATTCACGCCGTCCAGATGGAACTTGCGCAGCGCGGCTATATGGACGAGCCGGCTGATCCGTCGCCGGACAACTGGCCGACGCCCATCCATGCCGCACCGGCGATCGCCCCCGTGCTGTCGGACATCCTCTCAACGTGCATCGCCTTCGCAAAGGGAAAAGAATGAGCCGTCTCGACAACAGCCGCGTGATCCGCCCCGCAACTGGCACCGAACTGACCGCCAAAAGCTGGCTGACCGAGGCCCCGTTGCGGATGCTGATGAACAATCTGCACCCCGATGTCGCCGAGCGGCCGGAGGAACTGGTCGTCTATGGCGGCATCGGCCGGGCGGCGCGCGACTGGGAAAGCTACGACAAGATCGTCGAGACATTGCGGCGGCTGGAGGACGACGAGACGCTGCTGGTCCAGTCGGGCAAGCCGGTGGGCGTGTTCAAGACCCATGCCGACGCGCCGCGCGTGCTGATCGCCAACTCGAACCTCGTTCCCAGATGGGCGACCTGGGAGCATTTCGACGAGCTCGATCGCAAGGGCCTGGCGATGTACGGCCAGATGACCGCCGGATCGTGGATTTACATCGGCACACAAGGCATCGTGCAGGGCACCTACGAGACATTCGTGGAAATGGGTCGGCAGCACTATGACGGCGACCTCACCGGCCGCTGGCTGCTGACCGCGGGCCTGGGTGGGATGGGCGGGGCGCAGCCGCTCGCCGCCGTAATGGCCGGCGCCTCCTGCCTTGCCATCGAGTGCCAGCAGAGCCGCATCGAGATGCGTCTGCGCACCGGCTATCTCGACCGGAGCGCAACGACGATCGACGAGGCGCTGGCGATCATCGATCAGGCCAGGCTGGACGGAAAGCCGGTCTCGGTCGGACTGCTGGGCAACGCCGCCGAGCTGCTGCCGGAAATGTTCGCGCGCGGCATCCGTCCCGATCTGCTGACAGACCAGACCAGCGCGCACGATCCGGTCAACGGCTATCTGCCCGCCGGTTGGAGCGTCGAGCGCTGGATCGCCTCGCGCGAGCAGGATCCGGCCGGGGTCGCGGCGGCGGCGAAAGCATCCATGGCCACGCATGTGCAGGCGATGCTCGATTTCCAGGAAGCGGGCGTTCCGACGGTCGATTACGGGAACAACATCCGCCAGGTCGCCAAGGACGAGGGCGTAGCGGACGCGTTCGCGTTTCCGGGCTTCGTCCCCGCTTATATCCGCCCGCTCTTCTGCCGTGGCATCGGTCCGTTTCGCTGGGTGGCACTGTCGGGCGATCCCGAGGATATCTACAAGACCGATGCCAAGGTTAAGGAATTGCTGCCGGACGACGCCAATCTCCACCGCTGGCTCGATATGGCGCGCGAGAAGATTCAGTTCCAGGGCCTCCCCGCGCGCATCTGCTGGGTCGGGCTTGGCGACCGACATCGCCTTGGCCTCGCCTTCAACGAGATGGTTGCAACGGGTGAGCTCAAGGCACCGGTGGTGATCGGCCGCGATCATCTCGACAGCGGGTCAGTCGCGAGCCCCAATCGCGAAACCGAAGCGATGAAGGATGGCAGCGACGCCGTGTCCGACTGGCCGCTCCTCAATGCGTTGCTCAACACCGCGAGCGGTGCGACCTGGGTATCGCTGCACCATGGCGGCGGCGTCGGCATGGGCTATTCACAGCATAGCGGCATGGTGATCGTGGCCGATGGCACGCCGGAAGCGGCAAAGCGGATCGAGTGCGTCCTGTGGAACGATCCCGCGACCGGCGTGATGCGCCACGCCGATGCCGGATATGACATCGCGCTGGACTGCGCGCGCGAGACCGGGCTGGACCTTCCGGGCATCATCGGGTGACGGACATGGTGCTGCTGCCGGCCTGCGATCGCCGCTCTCGACCCTGGAAGAACGGTCGCGGTACGACCCAGGAGGTCGCGATTCACCCCGACGACGCCGGGATCGGCGACTTCGGTTGGCGGTTGAGCATCGCCGATGTCGTTCTCGAAGACGACTTCTCGGGCTTTCCGGGTGTCGATCGCCACCTGATGGTCCTGTCGGGGCGGTTGTCCATCCGGATAGGAGCCGAGCCGCCGACCGTCCGCGGAATTGACGACCTGGCACTGCGTTTCGCTGGCGAGACGCCGGTCAGGGCTGGTCCCCTCGACGGCACGGTGCGCGACCTGAACCTGATGGTCCGGCGCGGCCTGTTCGCCGGCCGCCTGATACGTCTTGACGACATCGATCGTCGGACCACGGGCGACGCCACCATCCTGGTGGCGCCGTCGCCGCTCGACGTGGCGGTGAACGGCGAGGTGAAGGCGCTCGGGGCGCTGGACGCGATCCGGCTTCGGCAAGGGTCGACGATCCGGGCCAAGGGCAGCGTGCTGCTGGCCGAAGTACGGCGGCGATAGGCGATGCTCCCGATACGCCCGCGTGGAGTCGCCTCCCCCTCTCAAGTGCGATGGAGCCGCCGATGACGCCCGATGCCCGGCACCGTACAGATACCCGGAGCGACAGCGGCTTCCTGGGTCACCCGGGGGGGCTCGGCGTATTGTGCGGAACGCAGCTCTGGGAGCGGTTCTCCTTTTATGGGATGCAGGCGCTCCTCCTTCTCTACATGACCGAGGATCTGCTGCGCAGCACGCAGGCGGATCGTGTGTGGGGGCTGCGCGCGTTCCGCGATATGCTGCAGCATGTCTTCGGTCCGCTGACGGACTTGAGTTTCGCGGCCCAGACCTATGGGATGTACGCCGGCCTGATCTACGTGACTCCGCTGATGGGCGCCTGGCTGGCCGACCGGTTCCTCGGCAAGACGCGCACGATCTGCTGTGGCGCGCTGATAATGTCGGCTGGCCATCTGGCCATGGCATCGACGCCGCTGTTCCTCGTCGCGCTCCTGCTACTCATCGTGGGGGGCGGCTGTGTCATCGGCAACCTGTCGTCGCAGGTCGGGGACCTCTACTCGCCCGGCGACGCGCGACGCACCAACGCCTTCGCGATCTTCCTGCTGGCCTCCAGCGTCGGATCGTTGCTCTCGCCGCTCGTCTCCGGCACCCT
>NZ_CAXTII010000053.1:0-19217 GCF_964244235.1 uncultured Sphingomonas sp. | reverse complement strand
AGGTTGCGCAGCGCTTCCTCGCCGACGTTCGGGATGTCGCGGGTGATATCCTCCGGCCCCAGCTTGGTATCGCGGGCCATCACCTCGAACTCGTCGATATGGATCGACGTGAACACGTCGTCCTTCACGATCCGCTCGGAGATCAGGATCGAATCCTCGTAGTTGTATCCGTTCCACGGCATGAACGCGACGAGCGCATTGCGCCCCAGCGCCAGCTCGCCGAACTCGGTCGAGGGACCGTCCGCGATGATGTCGCCCGCCGCGACCACGTCGCCCACCTTCACCAGCGGACGCTGGTTGATGCAGGTCGACTGGTTCGATCGCTGGAACTTCATCAGCGTGTAGATATCGACGCCGGACTTGCCCGCATCGACCTCACCGGTCGCGCGGATCACGATGCGGCTGGCGTCGACCTGGTCGACGATACCGGCGCGCTTCGCCCCGATCGCCGCACCCGAATCGCGCGCCACCGTCTCTTCCATGCCGGTGCCGACGAACGGCGCCTCGGCCTGGACAAGCGGCACCGCCTGGCGCTGCATGTTCGATCCCATCAGCGCGCGGTTGGCGTCGTCGTTTTCCAGGAACGGGATGAGCGACGCGGCGACCGACACCAGCTGCTTGGGGCTGACGTCCATCAGCGTGACGTTGTCGGGCAACGCCATCAGGAATTCGCCCGCCTGACGCGACGACACCAGCTCCTCGGTGAAGCCGCCATCGCCGCTCAGCTCGGCCGACGCCTGCGCGATCGTGTGCTTGGCCTCCTCCATCGCCGACAGATATACGACGTCGTCCGTCACCTTGTGATCGACGACCTTGCGGTACGGCGTCTCGATGAAGCCGTATTTGTTCACGCGGCTGAAGCTGGCGAGCGAGTTGATCAGGCCGATGTTCGGGCCTTCGGGCGTCTCGATCGGGCAGATGCGGCCGTAATGCGTCGGGTGGACGTCGCGGACTTCGAAGCCCGCACGCTCACGGGTAAGCCCACCCGGTCCGAGCGCCGAAACGCGACGCTTGTGCGTCACTTCGGACAGCGGGTTGGTCTGATCCATGAACTGCGACAGCTGCGACGAGCCGAAGAATTCGCGCACCGCGGCGACCGCGGGCTTCGCGTTGATCAGGTCGTTCGGCATCACGGTCGACACATCGACCGACGACATCCGCTCCTTGACCGCACGCTCCATGCGCAGCAGGCCGACGCGGTACTGGTTCTCCAGCAGTTCGCCGACCGACCGCACACGCCGGTTGCCGAGGTTATCGATATCGTCGATCTCGCCGCGGCCGTCCTTCAAGCCGACCAGCGTCTTGATGACCGCAAGGATATCCTCGGTGCGAAGCGTCGTCACCGTGTCCTCGGCATCGAGGTCGAGGCGCATGTTCAGCTTCACGCGACCCACCGCCGACAGGTCGTAGCGATCGGGATCGAAGAACAGCCCGGCGAACAATGCTTCCGCGGTCTCCAGCGTCGGCGGCTCGCCGGGGCGCATCACGCGGTAGATGTCCGACAGTGCCTGTTCGCGCTCCTCGGCCTTGTCGACCTTCAGCGTGTTGCGGATCCACGGGCCGACCGAGACATGGTCGATGTCGAGCAGTTCGATCCGCTCGATCCCGGCCTTGTCGAGCTTCTCCAGATTGTCCGCGCCGATCTCGTCGCCCGCCTCGATATAAATCTCGCCGGTGGCTTCGTTGATCAGGTCATAGGCCGAGTAGCGACCGTAGATTTCCTCGGTCGGGATCAGCAATTCGGTCAGACCGTCCTTCGCGGACTTGTTCGCCGCGCGCGGGGAAATCTTCTGGCCGAGCGGGAACACCACTTCGCCCGTCTTCGCATCGACAATGTCGAACAGCGGCTTCACGCCGCGCCAGTTGGCGGGATCGAACGGAATGATCCAGCCGCCCTGGCCACGGACGTAGCTGACCTGGTTGTAGAACTGGTTGAGAATGTCCTCGGACGTCATGCCCAGCGCGTAGAGCAGCGCCGTCACCGGAAGCTTGCGCTTCCGGTCGATGCGGACGTTGACGATGTCCTTGGCGTCGAACTCGAAATCGAGCCACGAGCCGCGATAGGGGATGACGCGCGCGGCGAAGAGATACTTGCCCGACGCGTGCGTCTTGCCGCGATCATGGTCGAACAGGACGCCCGGCGACCGGTGCATCTGGCTGACGATGACGCGCTCGGTGCCGTTGATGAAGAAGGTGCCGTTCTCGGTCATGAGCGGCATGTCGCCCATGTACACGTCCTGCTCCTTGATATCGATGACCGACTTGGCCTCGGTATCCGGATCGACCTCGAATGCGGTCAGGCGCAGCGTAACGCGCATCGGCGCGGCATAGGTGATACCGCGCTGGCGGCATTCCTCGACGTCGAACTTGGGCGGCTCGAGGACGTAATCGTCGAAATCGAGATAGGCGGTGCCCGCGAAATCCTGGATCGGGAAGACGCTACGCAGCGTCTTCTCGAGGCCGGAGACATGGCCGATCGACTTGTCGGAGCGGAGGAACTGCTCATAGCTTTCGCGTTGCACCTCGATCAGGTTCGGCATCTGCACCACTTCGTGGATGTTGCCAAAGACCTTGCGGATGCGCCGCTTGGCCGTGATCTGCTCGGGCCGGCGGCTGGTGCCGCTGTCGATCGCCTTGGTCGCCATGAACTGTTCGTCCCTATAAGATGATAGGCGCAAAAATATACGACCGGGCCGCCGCCCGCTTCGCTGTTTCCGGTAAAACCGGGCGCGGAGATACGCCCAAAAGCCGCGCGCATCGGATGCGGCGGCTGAAGGCGTCATGATCACCAGGTTCCCATTCGATCGACCCGCTGCGCGACGGCAGGTCGTTTCCCGAAACTGTGGCGAGCCGCGGATATAGGCGGGGGGTGGCGCACTGTCAAACCCTGAGGGCGCACGCTTCGCCCCATCGCCGCTGCGGCTCGCTTCACCGCAGCGCGGATAGGCGCGGGCGGCGCGATGGGCTTCGGCGACGGGATGAACGATAACCAGAATAAGGGGGGAGGGGCCGTCCTGCTCCTCGCCGCGACGACGCTGTTCACGGGCAACGCGATCGCGCAGACGGTGCCGGCCCCGCAGGAGGCGCCGCGCACCATCCCGGGCCTGGTCATCGCGACGCCGACGCCGATGGCGACGCAAGTCCCCGTACCGGTCCCGACCGGCCCCGTGCTGGGCGTGCCGACCGCGCTCGCATCGCCGACCGCAGCAGCGACCGCGCAACCTTCGCCTGCTCCGACGCCCGCGCCCAGACGGATACTTAAGGAGCCGCGCACGCCGTCCGCCACGCCGACGCCCGCGGATCGCCCGACGCCGATGCCCACGTCATCGCCGACGGCCGTGCCGGTTCCTGTTCCGAGCGCGACAACGACGCCCGTCGCAACCCCCTCCGTCGCAGCGAGCCCGGTTCCGGATACCGACAACCGGACAACCTGGCCCTGGATGGCGATCGGTGCCGGGCTGGCGGTGCTGCTGGCGATGGCGGCATGGGCGTTCTCCCGTCGTCGCGCCCCGGCAGTCATCGAGGCGGAACCGATCGCGCCCGTCCCGGTCGTCGCGCCCCCACCACCGACACCGGCGGGCCCCCGAGCCCGCATCGACATGGCGCTTCGCCCGTTACGCGCCGGGCTCAATATGCTCAGCGCCGTGGTGGAGGCCGAAGTCGTCGTGACCAATGTCGGCGACGCGCCGGCCGCGCAGATACGCATCCACGCCACCATGTTGTCCGCGCACGCCGCACAACAGACCGATCTCGACGCCACGTTCGCCGCGCCGCCGACGGGGCGCCCCGCGTCCCCGCCCTTCGCGCTCGCCCCGGGCGAGGAACGCCGCGTCCGCGCCGTCGCGGCCCTGTCGCGCGAGGCGGTCCGCTCGATGGAGGCCGGGGGGCGTCTGATGTTCGTACCCCTGGTCGCGATGGACGTCCGCTACGCAGCGGATGCGGTGGGCACGTCGGGGCGAACCGGGCAGGCCTTCATCGTCGGCATCGAACGCGTCGATTCCGCCAAGCTTGCGCCCTTCTGGCTGGATGGACCGCTCCGGATGCACGATCAGGTCGCCGCGCGGGCGCAGGGACATCCCTACATCGCCTGACGCATTGATGCTTATCGTTTATCGATATACGCATCGATAAACGATAAGGGGGCAGTGATGGGTCGTGACGATCGCGTGTTGCGGATGTGTCAGGGCGTGCTTCGGACGCTGAACGGACTGAACTGGGTTTTCGTCGTGGTTTCGGCCGTCGCGCTGATACTGACGATGGCGCTCGCTGGCCCATTGTCGGCACACCTCGCGCACAAATATCAAAGCCAACCGGTCGAACCCATCGTGATCGGCCTCCGGCTGCTGCTGCTGCTCGGGATCGCGGTCGGCTGTCCCGCCCACCTCATCTTCACGCGACTGCTGGGGGTGATCGCCACGGTCCGAGCGGGCGATCCCTTCACCATTGCCAACGCGCAGCGCCTGCGGGTCATCGGCTGGGCGCTGCTGGCGATGCAGCTGCTCGATCTCCTGGCCGGGCTGCTGAACGGCTGGATGACGCTGCGCCATATCGACACGATCGGCTGGCAACCGTCGATCGGGGGGTGGATCGCGGTCCCGATGCCGTTCGTTCTCGCCCGCGTTTTCGCGATCGGGGTCGAGATGCGCGCCGAGATCGAGGCGACGATCTGATGCCCGTCATCGTCACGCTGGACGCGATGCTGGCCGAGCGCGGCATGACGCTGACCGAATTGTCGCAGGCGGTCGATATCACGCTCGCCAATCTGTCGATCCTGAAGACCGGGAAGGCCAAGGCGGTGCGGTTCACCACCCTGGAGGCGATCTGCCGCGCACTCGCCTGTCAGCCGGGCGATGTTCTGACGTTTGTTGAAGAGGATAGGGAATGATACGGGCATTCTTCGCGACCTGGGGCGGGGCCTTTCGCGACACCGCGGAACTTGCGCGGCGGCTGCCGCTGCTGATCGCTGCGATGGTCGCGGTGGAATTGATCCAGCATGTCGTGGAAGTGAAGGTCGGCATGTTCGGGCCGGTGCCAGCCGATCGCAAGGCCGCCTCGATGGACGCGGTCCGGCTCGGCTTCGGCTGGACCAAGATGGCAGCCGTGTTCGCGCTGGACTTCTTCGCGACGCGCTATTTCGTCACGCGCGATACCGTGGAGGCGATGCGTCCCTCGCGCCATGCGGGCCGCCGCTATCTGGGCGTCGCGGCATTCCAGGCAGTGATCGCTGCGGTGGTGATCTACGCGGCGGGGATCCTGGCGTTGTTCGGGATCGGCGAGGACCGGGTCATGGCGCTCCGCTTCGTGGCCGCCAGCGGGCAACAGTTGCTCGAACCGTTGCTCATGCTCTGGTACGCCAACGCGGCGATGGGGACGCATGCCTATGGCCCGCTGCGATCGGCGCGAGCGACGGGTTGGTTCTATCCTTGGGCGCTGTTGCTGATATTCGTCGCGCGGCTGCCGTTCAGTGCGGCGCACCAGATGCTGAACCGATGGCCGGCGGGGAAGGGCGCAGGGCTGCTTTGGCCGGCGCTGGTGCTCGATGCCGTGATCGTGGGGATAATGGTTGCGCTGCTGGCGGCGATTCAGGTGCGGATCGCGCGATTTATTGCGGATCAGCGTGGGGTCGCGTTGCTGGGCAAGGGGTAGGCCAACGAGAAAGGGCGGTCGCATCGCTGCGGTGGCCCCTTCTCGTTGGCGAGCCGTCACGGGAGTAAATCCCATGACGTCGGACAGGATCGCTAGCGCTACCTGCCGGCCTGGCGGAAGTGCGGGCCAGCATGGCCCGTATCTCCCGCTGTGGCTTACTTCAGTTCCACCGTCGCGCCGGCGGCTTCCAGCTGAGCCTTGACCTTCTCGGCCTCGGCCTTGTTCACGCCTTCCTTGACCGCCTTCGGAGCGGACTCGACCAGCGTCTTGGCTTCGGTCAGGCCCAGGCCAGTCAGTGCGCGGACTTCCTTGATGACGTTGATCTTCTTGCCACCGTCGCCGGTCAGGATCACGTCGAACTCGGTCTGCTCTTCGACCACCGGCGCAGCAGCGCCGCCACCGGCGGCAGGTGCCGCAACGGCTGCGGCAGCGGAAACGCCCCACTTTTCTTCGAGCATCTTGGAAAGCTCGGCCGCCTCGAGGACGGTGAGCGCCGAAAGCTGGTCAACCAGCACGTTCAAATCTGCCATGTTTTATTCCTTTATCTGCGGGCGCTTGGCCCATCGGTTGTCGTCGGTCTCGATTTGCCTGAAACTCAGGCGGCTTCCTTCTCGGCATAAGCCGAAAACACGCGCGCGAGTTGCGCCGCCGGAGCCTGCGTGATCGTTGCCAGCTTCGTGGCGGGTGCCACGATGAGACCGACGATCTTTGCCCGCAGTTCGTCCAGCGAGGGCAATGTGGCGAGCGCCTTCACGCCCTCCACGTCCAGCGCGGTCGCGCCCATCGCACCGCCCACGATTTCGAACTTCTCGTTCGTCTTCGCGAATTCGACGGCTACCTTGGCGGCGGCCACCGGGTCGGGCGACGTAGCCAGCGCGACCGGTCCCGTCAGCATATCGCCGATCGAGAGATAGTCGGTGCCGTCCAGCGCGATCCTGGCAAGCTTGTTCTTCGAGACCTTGTACGTCGCGCCGACCGCGCGCATCTTCGTCCTCAGGTCCGTCGACTGGGCGACGGTCATGCCGAGATTGCGGGTGACGACCACCACGCCCACCTCGGAGAAGGTGCGGTTGAGTTCGGCGACGGCTGCGGCCTTTTGAGCACGATCCATGCCATTCTCCGTTCATGAGCGCAGCCATTTCGACCACGCCCGGTTGCAGTCCGGCGACGGAAACCCGGCACCGGTTGTCCAACGATGGGGAAGGGCAGACGCCCGCGGATACGAGCGGCAGGCCGATCGACGACGAGGCGTGACCGGCGGAAATCCTGTCCCCGTCTCGGCGGGAGATTAAGCCGGGCAAATCCCCGGCACCCACTGTCTCGGACGGCAGCCCGGCGGGCAGAACCTGCCGGGCAAGGGCGCGCCTATAGCCGAACGCGCCGCACAATCAACCCAAAGTTGATTATGCGGTCAAACCCATCGCAAGCACGAAGCGCGGGACGGGGCGGACATGAGCCATCCAGTCGTGCAGCCCGACCGCGCAGCCGGCGACAAGCGCGCCGATCAGCATGTCGGTCAGATAGTGCGTGCCCTCGACGGGTGTCGCCAGCAGCATTGCCCCGTTCAGCAGGATAAGCGGTACGCGCAGCCCGCGGATCGGCCATGCCGCGACGATATACAACACCGCCGCCGCGGTGTGGAAGCTGGGCGCGGAAACGAGCCCGCGCAGCGTCCCCAGGTCGATCAGGTGCATCGCGTGCAGGCGTAGTGGCGGGATGAGTTCCGGCTGCCACAAAGCGCTTTCGGGCATGTACGGCACCGGCCCGTGCCATAGATAGGCGAGCGGGCCGATCGCCGGCATGAAGCGGAAGACGATAAGCGTCAGAATGGCAGCGACCCAGAAGCGCGACATGAACCGCCAGGCATCGCGGTCGCGCTCGGTCCAGGCATAATAACCAAGCAGTATCACGGGCGGCCAGTAGATACTTTCATAGGCCATCCGTCCGATCCGCTGCAGCCCCGGGTGCATAACAACGACGCGGTACCAGGTCATCCAGTCGAAATGCAGCAGCGTATCGAACCGCGCGAGCCCTTCATCGACGAAGCCGTGTGTTGCAGCCGCCACCGGATAACTGGCGATCGCGCCCAGCAGGACGATGAACGTGAAAAACGTATAATATTCGGCGCACCGTGTGACCCGCCGAAGCACCGGCCGGGCCGTCCCGCGCGTCGCGGTCCGTAACAGGATCGCGATCATGACCGCCGCGTAATATGGCAGTGTATCCCAGGCGGTAAGTTGCACGCGCAAACCCGTTTCGACGAGTGCGATCGTCAGCAGGATTGTGCTTGAAGCGACTGCGCCGATCAGCCAGCGAAGCGCCGCCGAGCCTGAGGTTCGCGGCGGCACGACGGCGCGCGATGGGGAGCGGGGTGGGGTCGCCCAAGGGCTGGTCGATGATGGCGGCACGTACACGGCGAATTCTCTGACGAAGGAACATCATAGATGGCTGCGGGTCTTCTAACCCAACATTAACCGGCCGGGCAGCCTAGGTTACAATTTTATGATGGGTGTGGCCGCGGCGCATCACCGCCGTTGCGTAAATATGACGACGGGAACGCAACAGGGCCGGGGGCGAACCCGGCCCTGTTGTATGACGCGAAAATAGGGGTGAAATGAATTCCGTTCCCGTTAGTCGCTGCGTGCCGCGCTGCCCGGCGAACACCGTCTCGTCACCGGCGTCACTGGCGAGTGCGGCTATGCGCCGGCGACTTCCGTGGTATCGACCTTGATCCCCGCACCCATCGTGCTCGAGATCGCGACCTTCTGGACGTATTTGCCTTTCGCGCCCGATGGTTTGGCCCTGACGATTGCGTCGATCAGCGCGTCGAAGTTCGCGCGCAGGTCCTCCGCCGGGAACGACGCCTTGCCGATGCCCGAGTGGATGATGCCCGCCTTTTCGACGCGGTATTCGATCTGGCCGCCCTTGGCGTCCTTGACCGCCTGCGTGACGTTCATCGTCACCGTGCCAAGTTTCGGATTCGGCATCAGACCCTTCGGACCAAGCACCTTACCCAGGCGACCGACGATACCCATCATGTCCGGGGTCGCGATGCAGCGATCGAAATCGATCGTTCCACCTTGAATGGTTTCCATCAAATCCTCGGCACCGACCACGTCGGCCCCTGCGGCCAGCGCCTCCTCGGCTTTGGCACCGCGTGCGAATACGCCAACGCGGACGGTTTTGCCGGTGCCCTTGGGCAGCGTCACCACGCCGCGGACCATCTGGTCGGCGTGACGCGGATCGACGCCCAGGTTCAGCGCGACCTCGATCGTCTCGTCGAACTTCGCGGTGGCCCCCGACCGAGCGAGCGCGATTGCCGCGTCGACGCCGTGCAGCTTGAGGGTGTCGACCGTCACGGCCTTCTGCTTCTTGCTGACGAATGCCATGATCTCAGCCCTCCACCACTTCGAGGCCCATCGCGCGGGCACTGCCTTCGATGATGCGGGTTGCCGCTTCGATGTCGTTGGCGTTCAGATCCTTCATCTTCGTCTGCGCGATCTCGCTCAGCTTGCTGCGCGCGATCTTGCCCGCGGAGACCTTGCCCGGCTCCTTCGAGCCCGACTTCAGCCCGGCGGCCTGCTTGATGAGGAACGAGGCGGGGGGCGTCTTGGTCTCGAACGAGAAGCTGCGGTCGGCATAGACCGTGATCTTCGTCGGGATCGGCGTCCCCTTGGCGATTTCCGTCGTGGAGGCGTTGAACGCCTTGCAGAATTCCATGATGTTCACGCCGCGCTGCCCGAGCGCCGGCCCGATCGGCGGCGCGGGCTTCGCCTCGCCCGCCGCAACCTGCAGGTTGATGTAACCGGTAATCTTCTTTGCCATGTCACTCTCTTTCGAGGGGCGGTGAGGCCCCGATCAAGTCGAGCGGTCCGAACGGGCACGCGCAAACGCACCCTCCCGCGATATTTCCGAAGCCGATGCCGTGGAAGCGCGGGCCGATAGCGGACATAGCGCCGATTGTCTAGCGGCCGACCACCGCAGCGCAGCCCGCGACATGCCCGATGTCCGCCCCTCGCCGAAGCAGCATCGCCGCGGTCGGCGGGTCGCAGCTGGCCAGGACCGCCGGCCCGGCGTGACGGTCGCCCGGCCCGGTCGCCCAGCCGATCCGCACCCGCCGCCGCCGCCACAACAGCCGATAGGCATGCAGCACCGGCGTGTAATGCGGATCGCCATGATTGGCGAAACCCGGATCGACCGCGACGATCGGCAGCGGCTGCCCCGCCAGTCGATCGAACAGCGCGCCATACCGCCCCGACGCCGCGCCCTCGTAACGCGGATCGACGACATAACGCTGCACCACGCCGCGTTCGATCGCGAGCGCAGTGCACAGGACCCCGACGATCGCCAGCGCGATGCCGACCGTATCGCGGTCCGCACGGATGCCCCGCCAGATCGCGCGCAACACGATCGCGGCGACGATCGCCATGAACGGCATGGCGGGAAGGATGTAATGATGCAGCTTCGACGCCGCGATCGTCGTCGTGACCAGCAGGGTGCCGACGATGCACAGGCCGTAGCGCGACACCGCGCGCGCCCGCCCCGGCATGGCCCGCCATGCAAAGGGCGCGACGATCGGGAGCAGCGGCGCGGAGAAATACCCGGCCCACAGGATGGCGAGATAGAAAGTCGGGGGCTTGCGCGCCCCGACGAGCGAATCGGTCAGACGTCCGGCAACATCGTTATGCCAGCTTGCGGCGAGATAGCCGGGCGCGGCCACCTCCCGCACGGTCAGGAACACGAGCACCGCAGCAGCGATAGCCGCGCCGATCGCGCCGTATCGCCACTGGGCGATCCGGGGCAGACGGCGTGTCAGCATGAGATACGTGCCGACCCCGAGCCCCGGCATCGCCCCGGCGACGCCCTTGGTCAGCATGGCGCCGACGACGCATCCCCCCGCGAGCACGAGCGTCGATACCATCGGCCGCGCCCGGTGGATCGCACCGAACAGCAGCACCAGGTATGCGGTGACGAAGAACACGAGCAGCGAATCGTAATCCGCGGTCCCGGCGCCATGTTCGCCGAACAGTGCCGGGCTGGCCACCAGGAACGCCGCCGCCAGCGCGCCCGCCGCGATCGATCCCGTCGTCCGCCGCACGAACGCCATGACGACCGCGATCGTGCCGAGTGTCGCGATCATCCCCGGCAGCCGCAACGCCAGGACCGACGCGCCGAACAGCCTGACGCTGCCGACCATCAGCCAGATCATCAGCGGCGGTTTCGTATTCCACAGGTCGGGCGCACCGCGCCAGGTCGTGACGACGCCGAGACCGCGGCGATCCATCTCCAGCGCGTTGATGATGTTGCGCGATTCGTCCCACAGGACGATCGGGCGTGCGGGGCCGCCGAACAGGAACAGCGCGGACAGGATCAGGACGCCCGCGCCAACGATCGCGTCCCGGCGGCGCGTCGTCCGGTGGGGAAGGCCGGGGATCGGTAGCGGCGGCGGCATCGCCGGATGCTAGGGGATCATGGTTACCAATGTCTTGCCCGGCCTCCGGCAACGCGGTCTTGCAATGTTGGAAAAGCTGTCGGACCGGTTTGCCATGCCGAGGGCTTTCACTCGCGCACAAGCGCTCCAGAACCGCGTCTTCCTCGCCGCGCTCGGCCGCACCGGCAACGCGCGCGAAGCGGCGCGCAGGACCGATATCGCTTATGGCACCATACAGCATCGCCGCCGCGTCCAGCCCGCCTTCGCGCAAGCCTGGGACGCGGCGCTCGCGACCGCGCAGGCGCGGCTGGCCCGCGGCGGCCCGGCGCGTCCCGTCGCTGTGACCAGCGCTACGGACCCGAATCGCACGCGGGGCGGCGAACCGGTCGTCATCCGCCGTGCCGACGGCGGCCTTCAGGTCCGCCGCGCGCAGCCGGGCAAACTTACCCGTGCGTGCGAACAGGCGTTTCTGCGCGCGCTGGCCGCGACGTGCAATGTCCGCCTCGCCGCTGCCGCGGTCGGCACCGCGGAGGCGGCGTTCTACCGCCGCCGCCGCCGCGATCCGGGGTTCGAGCGCGAATGGCGCCTCGCGCTTGCGGAAGGATATGAGCGGATCGAATGCGCGCTGCTGTCGGGCTGGGCGATCGAGAGCCACGAACGGTCCGATTGGCGGCACAACGAACCCGCGCCGATCCCGCCGATGAGCCCGGCCCAGGCGCTGCAACTCCTGTATCTCCACCAGAAGGAAGCGCGGCTGGGCGGCACGCCCGAACCGATGCGCCGACGTCGCGGCGAGTCACCGGAGGTCGAGGCGATCCGCCTGACGCTGCTGGGTGAGTTGCGGCTGGAACGGGATCGCGAGGAATATCGCCTGATCGAGGCGGCACGCGCCGAGGCGCGGGCGCGCCAGCCGAAGGATGGCGAGACGCCACCCGCACTCCCCGCGCTCGATCAGGTGGCGGGGTGGAGCAAGGCGTCGGGACGAGCGGCGCACCATCCGGACGTGGCGTTGTTCGGGGGATGGCGGATGCGGGACTTGAAGGGGCGGGGGTGAGCGATGTGCTTGTCTGATCGTTGCTCTCAACGGCATTTTCAGGCTGCGCGGTGAAACCCGGGCATCGGGACCAGCCGCCCCATTTTCCGCGCGCTGTGCAGCCACGACTCGATCGCGTCCTCGATATTGGCCAGTGCTTCGATCCGCGTGTCGCCGTCGGACATGCAGCCCGGAAGTTCCGGAACGGTCGCCAGGAAGCCGCCGCCATCGTCATCAGACAATGGTTCGATGACCACCTTGTACGCGCCTTGTCCATTGCCCATGTCGCCGGTCCTCCCTGGCGACGCGAACATCATCGATGAACTGCACCAGTACGCGGATATATACAGGCTTGATGGGGCGCGCGAAAGGTACGGTGAGATGCCGTTGCCGGGTCGGATCGCCGACGCCGTAGCGCGAGCCGCCGGACGGACGATCACAATCGATGGCGAACGCATCGCACACTGGCAAGACATCCTCGATATGCCAATCGCGGGTTGCGACGCATCCGTTCAAGCAGTTTCTCGCCGCGTGCCATGGCGGCGTTATTTAGAGCGCTCGACCTGCTCGAAGTCCAGTTCCACCGGGGTCGCGCGGCCGAAGATCGAGACCGAGACCTTCACCTTCGACTTGTCGAAATCCAGTTCCTCGACCGTGCCGTTGAAGCTGGCGAAGGGGCCATCCAGCACCTTGACCGCATCGCCGATTTCGTAATCGACCTTGACCTTGTGCTTGGGGGCCGCGGCGGCTTCTTCCTTGCTGTTCAGCATCCGCGTGGCCTCGGTCTCGCTGATCGCCTGGGGCTTGCCCATGCTGCCCAGGAAACCCGTCACCTTGGGGGTGTTCTTGACGAGGTGATACACGTCGTCGTTCATCTCGAGCTTGGCGAGGACGTAGCCGGGCATGAACTTGCGTTCCACCGCGATCTTCTTGCCGCGCCGCGCCTCGGTGATCGTCTCGGTCGGGACCTCGATCTGTTCGACCAGCCGGTCGAGACCCATGCGGGTCGCCTCCGCCATGATCGAATCGCGGACCTTGCCCTCGAACCCCGAATAGGCGTGGATGATGTACCAGCGCGCCATGCGTCGCGAACCCTTTTACTGTGCGAGCTTGAGCAGCGCCGTGACGATCGCCTGGAAGATCGAATCGACACCGAGGAAGAACAGCGCGAGGACCGTCGTCATCACGACGACCATCACGCCCGTCATCACGGTTTCGCGACGCGTCGGCCAGACGACCTTCTTGGTCTCCGTCTGGACCTGTCGGATGAATTCGATTGGGGACGTCTTCGCCACTGGCCTGCCAACCCGCTTGGAGAGATACCGACTCCGCGAGGCATGGGACCGCCACCGTTTCCCTGTCGGGACCCGGTGTGGACCATCCTCGCTGTCGGATGAGGGCGGCAGATAGCGCCGGTACGGGGGGAACGCAAGCATGCGGTCCGGCGGGTCGCCGGGCACGTGCCGGAGGTGGCGTGGCGGGGCGCTGTTTCCGAAGCGTTGTCGCGATCTTCCGTTCGCCGAACAACGGCCGGCGAAATCGGGCGAGTTCGCGTCGATGACGAAGTGCTCATCATGGTGTCAGGTATTTTAGTCTCGTAAAAAGGCACCGGGGCTCGATCAATACTTGAACCTGGTTTTAGCTTCCATAGAATAGGTCATGACCTTCGCCGACTCTCGTCGGGGCCGCGCCGGAGATGCGACATGACCAGTATCAGTAGCACGATGCCCGGTTTTCCGATGCCGCCCTCGCCGCGCGCGCGGATCGACGCGAGGATCGCCGCGGCCGCATCGGCCGGCACGATCAGCCGGACCGATGGGACCGCGATGGAGACGGCGGTGGATGCGATCGGCCGGTCGCTGCGCAGCGGAGGATCGATTGCCATGGGTGCCGGCGGCACCGCCGCTACGACGAGCGGGAGCGGCACCTCGTTCAAGGACAAGCCGGACGGCCTGATCGACGCCCAGGTGACCAGCGGTACGCTGACCGATGCGCAGGCGATGGTCGCGGTCAGCGCCACCGACACCGCGACCCGGCAGCTCGACACGCTGATCGGGTTCCTGGAGAAAATGCGCGAGAGCATCGGTTCCGCGCAGACCTATGGCACGGGCAGTGCCCACAGTTCCGGCACCGATGCCGCCGGCATGGTGTTCAGCGGGATCGCCTGACGATTGTCGCGAGGCAAGGGCCGACAGGCGAGCGGCGACACTCTGTTACACATTCGTGCTTGCCCGGGCACAGCGGGGCAAACACGGGTGGCTGCCCGTTCGCGACTTCAGCCGGAGACCATCCATGCGCCGCCCTTCCGCCTTTCGCTTCGACTCCGCCCGTCGCGTATCGATCGCCATAGCGTTTGCGCTCGGTGCTTGCGCCAGCGATCACGGTCATGGCCATCGCTATGGCGGGCACAGGCCCGACGGTGCGCCGCCGCAGCCGCGCGAGCGCGTGTTCCTCGGCCCGATGGGCGAACCGTTCCGGGCCGCCGCCGATGCGGGCGATCCCGAGCGCGCCTGGTTCGACGGTGCGGATGCCAATCACGACGGGCAGGTGACGTTGGCGGAGTTCCAGGCGGATGCGGCGCGCTTTTTCGCCACGCTGGACGTCGGGCGTGACGGCGAGATCGATCCCGCGGACCTGGAACGCTACGAGACCGTCGTCGCCCCCGAGGTGCGCAGCGGCAGCGGCGGGATGGGCGGAGCGCGGGGCGGTGGCAGCGGCCAGGGCGGCGGCCGCTCGCGTGGCGGCGGGATGGGCCACGGCGGCGGCGGCGGTATGGGCGGTGGCGGTGGCGGCCGGCGCGGCGGCGGGAATGGTGAGGGGAGCAGCAGCACCCCGCAAGCGACCGAGCCCGTCCGCCAGGGTGCCGGACGCTACAGCTATCTGGACATTCCCGAGCCGGTGATCGCGGCCGATACGAACATGAACCGCGGGATCGACATCAACGAATTCGCCGCCGCCGCGGCCGGCCGGTTCAGGCTGCTCGACCGGAACGGGGATGGCGTGCTGATCTGGGCCGAACTCCCCCATGTCCGTGCGCGACCCGGCGGGATGCGCGGCCCCGGCGGCGGCGGGCACCGCGGACCCCCGGCCGGCCGATGACTGCGGTGATGGCAGGAGTAGGGGGACTCGAACCCACGGCCCTCGGTTTTGGAGACCGATGCTCTACCAACTGAGCTATACTCCTATCGCCTCGCCCCTTAACGTCACGATCGGACGGGAGCAAGACGCAAGCCGCGCGAAACGGCATTCGGACTCCGGCTAAAATGATGGTTGGCTGTGGATCGGACGGCCCGCTATGGGGCTTACGGGGGACAGACGATGAGACGACGCGTCCGCGGGGCGGATTTGGTGTTCGGCGCGCTTGCGCTGGCGGGTTCGGTTCTGGTCGCCCCCGCGACCGGGATGGCGACCGATCCCGCCGCGCCCGATTTCGGGCCGATGCTCGAACGTTTTACCTATCCGCATCCGGTCGATATGCTGACCGTCGACATCGTCGGCCAGCCCGCGAGCATGGCGTTCATGGATATCGCGCCGCCGCGCCCCAATGGCCGAACGGTCGTGCTGCTGCACGGCAAGAATTTCTGCGGCGCGACCTGGGAGACGACGATCGCCAGTCTGACCGCGGCGGGTTACCGGGTGCTCGTTCCCGACCAGATCGGCTTTTGCAAATCGTCCAAGCCGCGTGCCGCGCAATACAGCTTCGAGATGATGGCCGCGCTGACCCGCCGGTTGATGGAATCGCGCGGGATCTTGAAGGCGTCGATCGTCGGGCATTCCCTGGGCGGCATGCTCGCGATGCGGTTCGCGATCATGTATCCCGAGATGGTCGACCGGCTGGTCCTGGTGAACCCGCTCGGGCTGAAGGATCGGTCCGAAGAGGGCTTGCCCTATGTCGATCTCGATACGCTGTGGGCGAACGAGAAGAAGACCAGCTACGCCGCGATCAAGGCGTATGAGCAGGACAATTACTACCACGGCACGTGGAAGCCGGCCTATGACCGCTGGGTCTGGATGATGGCGGGCATGTATCAGGGGACGAACCGCGACGCCGTCGCGCTGGCGCAGGCGAAGACCAGCGAGATGGTCAAGACGCAGCCGGTCGCGCATGAACTGTACCGGATCACGCCGCCGACGACGCTGATCGTCGGCACGCTCGACCGGACGGCGTTCGGCCGTGCGCAGACGCCGGCCAATCTGCGCCGCTTCCTAGAGGCGATCCCGCTCGTCGCGCCCGCCGCGGCACGGCAGATGAAGGACGCGACCATCACCCGACTGGAAGGGCTTGGTCATGCGCCGCAGGTCGAGGATCCGGCACGGTTCGATCCGGTATTGCTCGCGGCACTCAACCGTCCGCGTCGCTAGTGCCGGTCAATCGCAGCGGCGGTTCGGGCGGCCTGTTCTCTCCGCGGTGCGCCATCTTCCCGTCGACCTGCGCACCCGCATCGATCGCCGGCGTCTCGTAGGACACGTCGCTGCTGATCCGCGCGGTTCGTTCTATGGTGAGCGCGACGACGGCGATCGACCCTTAATTATCCCCGCAAGTCGGGCGGTCTTTGCCGTCACGACGCCTTCGCTCCGGCTCGACGCGCCCTGGATCAACTGCCCGCAATCGATGGCGCTCATGATCGCGCCGTCAACGTGCAGATCGGACGTCGTGGTGACGTCGCCTTTGATCGCCGTGTCTGCGCCGATTACCGACAAAGCGCCGCCACGCGGCACCGGTCTTTCTGCCTTGCCACCGAACATCCGCAATTCCCCCCGATTCGCGCGCGACGTTAGGGTCCAAACCCGATCAGGCCGATGGTCGTGATCGCCCGGAGAGAGGCACTGGCGGCGTCGCTTGCTTGCGCGTGGCGCTGCCACGCGACTGCGCTGCGCTCCTTGCCAGTGCCTCTCTCCGGGCGACCGCTTTCGGGTCCCGTCAAAGCAATACTTTGATGGGTGCGCTGTGCGGCGGGCCAAATCTGGCGCACAGCGGCGTCGCTCGTCGGTCACGACGCGAAGGCATCGCTCCCTCCTCGCTCCTGCCTGTGCGCCAGATTTGGCTCCGTCCCGACCGTTGGCCTGATCGGGTTTGGACCCTAGCACCGAAGCAGGTGAGGCGGCAGAACGGGCCGCAACGGGTTGTCGTTTGCCGGGCTCCGCTTGACCGATGCCCGCCGCGGGCCGCCCTTCGTCGCGGCATATCGCTCCGCAGCGAGGCCGATGGAGCCCACGATCAGCACCGCATCGATCGTCGCAGGCAGAGCCATCGCAAGAATCAGTGCCAGACCGCTCGCGGCCAACGTCGCGACGCCGATGACGGGACGCAGCAACGACCGCGTCGTCCCGCCAGTCAAACAGCGGATGACAACGCTGTTATAGGCGAAGGTCGATGTCATGCAGACGGCGTAGCAGGGTCGGGTTTCAGTCGCCTTAAGGAACGGGATCGCCGGCGGGACGCCCGGTTGACCGGTGCGGGCCTGATGGGTATAGGCATGCCCGGCCCGACGGGGATTCCCCGAAGGGCATGCTTGAACATTGCTGGATGCATTCCAGGACCGTGGGCGCGCTTGTCGCACCTCATGGTCCTTTTTGTATTCGAGGAGCATGTGGGCTCCGGCAAAGTAACCATTTGAAAGGTGAAGGCTTCAATGCCGACGATCAACCAGCTGGTCCGCAAGGGCCGCGATCCGCAGAAGGCCAAGTCCAAGGTCCCTGCGATGGAACAGAACCCGCAGAAGCGTGGCGTATGCACGCGCGTCTATACGACAACCCCGAAGAAGCCGAACTCGGCGCTGCGCAAGGTGGCCAAGGTCCGCCTGACCAACCAGCGCGAAGTCATCAGCTACATCCCGGGCGAAGGCCACAACCTCCAGGAGCATTCGGTGGTCCTGATCCGTGGCGGTCGTGTCCGCGATCTTCCCGGGGTTCGCTACCACGTCCTGCGCGGCGTGCTCGATACGCAGGGTGTGAAGGATCGTCGCCAGTCGCGTTCCAAATACGGCGCCAAGCGTCCGAAGTGATGTCGGCTCGAGTCGACATTGTCCCGGCGCAGGCCGGGATCCAGCTCAAAAAGTAAGCCCCGGACAGGTTTCGGATCAGGCTGAAGCAGTAAGGAAAATCAAATGGCACGTCGTCGTCGCCCCGAAAAGCGCATCATCCTTCCCGACCCGAAATACGGGGACGAGGTGCTGTCCAAGTTCATGAATTCCGTCATGTATGACGGCAAGAAGTCCGTTGCCGAGCTGATCGTCTACGGCGCGATGGAAACCGTCGAGCAGCGTGCCAAGCGCGAGCCGATCGGCGTGTTCCATGATGCGCTGAACAACATCAAGCCGGGCATCGAGGTCCGTTCGCGGCGTGTCGGTGGTGCGACCTATCAGGTTCCCGTCGAAGTTCGCCCGGAGCGCGCCCAGGCGCTGGCGATCCGCTGGCTCATCATCGCGGCCCGCGCCCGCAGCGAGAATACTATGGCCGCACGGCTGTCGGGCGAGTTGATGGATGCGGCCAACAACCGCGGCAACGCGGTGAAGAAGCGTGAAGACACGCACCGCATGGCCGAAGCCAACCGCGCCTTCTCGCATTATCGCTGGTAGGCGCTATATCGGCGGGAAGGAGTAGCGATCGTGGCGACTATACCCGACTCGTCCATAGACGATATGAACCGGCAGTCGGCTCGGTTGGAAGCTGAATCACGCAACCTCCGCGCCGAGGCGGAGAAATTGAACGCCGAGCAATACAAACTCGTGGCCGAGCAGTATAAGCTTGAGGCGGAGAAGTCTAAGCTAGATCGGGATAAAATGTTGTCCCCTTGGCTGATTCTCGCCCAAGGCTTGATAGCTGGTGCGGCGTTGATGGGCGCGGGTGTAGCACTCGCAAAACTTCTCATCAGCTAACTGCTAAATCATCGAAATACTGAACCCAAGTCAAGGACACACGTCATGGCCCGCAGCCATCCGCTCAGCATGTACCGCAACATCGGCATCATGGCGCATATCGACGCCGGCAAGACGACGACGACCGAGCGTATTCTGTATTACACCGGCAAGTCCTACAAGATCGGCGAGGTCCATGAAGGCACCGCGACGATGGACTGGATGGAGCAGGAGCAGGAGCGCGGGATCA
>NZ_CAXTII010000052.1:0-19320 GCF_964244235.1 uncultured Sphingomonas sp. | reverse complement strand
CGATGCAATGCCCGCCGACGCCGGGGCCGGGCGACAGGATGTTGACGCGCGGATGCCGATTGGCGAGGCGTATCACTTCCCAGACATCGACGCCCATAGTGTCCGCGACCAGGCTGAGCTCGTTCGCAAAGGCGATGTTGACGTCCCGGAACGCGTTCTCGGTCAGCTTCGTCATTTCGGCGGCGCGTGCGGTCGTCGTGACGCACGCTCCGCGAACGAAACGGCGATAGAAGGTGAGCGCCTTGCGCGCGCATCGCGGTGTGATCCCACCGATGACGCGATCGTTGTCGATCAACTCGACGAGGATCCGGCCCGGCAGGACGCGTTCGGGGCAATAGGCGATGGCGACATCCGCCTGCTCGCCCGCCCCCGGTCCTCCCAGGCGCCCGGGAACGCGCAGATCGGGTCGAAGTTTGGCGAGCAGATCGCGAACCTGTTCGGTCGTACCGACGGGCGAGGTCGATTCCAGAATGACGGTGTCGCCGGCTTTCAATACGGTCGCGATCGTCGTCGCGGCCTGCAGGACATAGCCGATATTGGGCGCGTGATCGTCCGCGAACGGGGTCGGTACCGCGATGACGAAGACATCGGCGGGCGCGATCTGTATCGACGCACGCAGCGAACCGCGCGCGACGACGCCGGAAACGAGTCCGTCGAGATCGACTTCCTCGATGTGGACCTTGCCCGAATTGATCGTGTCGACGACGCTTTGCGTCACATCCACGCCGAGCACGCCGGCCCCCGTCCGCGCAATCACCGCTGCCGTGGGCAGGCCGATATAGCCGAGGCCCAGAACGACCACTGTCAATTCGGAGTCGGATATCATCGCGCCGTCCTGTCTTTTATGACGCGGGCGATCCGTGCGCTCGCTCGGCCGTCGCCGAACGGGTTGTGCGCACGCGCCATCCGCGCATGAGCGGCGTTGTCGTCGAGAAGGGTAAAGACTTCGGAAACGATGCGGGTCGGGTCGGTGCCGACGAGGCGTGCTGTACCCGCTGCGATCCCTTCAGGCCGCTCGGTCGTTTCGCGCATCACCAATACGGGCTTGCCGAGCGACGGCGCCTCTTCCTGCACGCCCCCCGAATCCGTGAGCGCAAGATCACACATTCCCAAGGCGCGGATGAAGTGCGGATAATCGAGCGGTGCGATCCGCGCGATATTCGCACGTTCGCCGAGAGTCGCGTCCATGACCGCGCCGACATTGGGGTTGGGATGCATGGGAAAGATCACCGCGACATCGTCCCGGTCCGCGATCCGCGCGATCGCGCGCGCGATGCCTGCCATGCCGTCGCCAAAATTCTCGCGCCGATGCGTCGTGACGAGGATGATTCGCTTGCCCACGAATCGCTCGGCAATCGGGTCGAGGTTAGTCGCCAATTCCGGCGCGGCGGCGATCCGTTCGCGCGTCCACAGCAGCGCGTCGATGACCGTGTTGCCCGTGACATGGACGCCTGCGGTCACGTTCTCACGCGCCAGCGCGGCCGCGGCGGTATCGGTCGGCGCGAAGTGCAGGTCCGCGATCGGCGCGACGATCCGCCGGTTCACCTCCTCGGGCCAGGGATGGTAGATATCGCCGGAGCGCAGCCCCGCCTCGACATGAGCAACCGGGATCTTGCGGTAATAAGCAGCGAGGGCACCCGTCATTGCGGTCGCGGTGTCGCCTTGCACGACAACCCGGTCGGGCCTCTGCGCGTCCATGACTTCGCCCAGCCCGGTCAGCAGCCGCGCGGTCAGCCGGTCGAGCGTCTGCCCCGGCTCCATCAGGTCGAGGTCGATGTCCGGTACGATTCCCGCGATCGCGAGCACTTGATCGAGCAGCCCGCGGTGCTGCGCGGTCACGCACGTTACGACCTGCATTCCGCCCACGGCCTGTAGCGCGCGGACGACCGGGAACAGCTTGATCGCTTCGGGCCGCGTGCCGAATATGAGCAGGACCTTGGGCGGCGACGGGGGGGCGTGGTCGGTCATCGCGCGAATACTAGCCACGGCGACGTTAAACTCACACTAACCCGCCTGGACACAACCCGATTGCCGGGTCGTCCGGCGGCGGTTAGGGCTTCGCCCCGGATGGGAGCAGGGTGTCGAATGGTGAAGCGGGTGCGCAAGGCGGTGTTTCCGGTAGCGGGGCTTGGAACGCGATTTCTGCCTGCGACCAAGGCGATGCCCAAGGAAATGCTGACCGTGGTCGACAAGCCGCTGATCCAATATGCGGTCGAGGAGGCGATAGAGGCGGGCATCGAGCAGATCATCTTCGTCACCGGCCGCGGCAAGTCCGCACTCGAGGACCATTTCGATATATCCTATGAACTGGAAGCGACGATGAAGGCGCGCGGCAAGTCGCTCGATCTCATCGCCGGCATTCGCCAGCGTCCGGGTTCGCCTGTCTATATCCGCCAACAGGAGCCGCTTGGGCTCGGCCATGCGGTCTGGTGCGCGAGGGATGTCGTTGGCGACGAACCGTTCGCGGTGTTGCTTCCCGACGAACTGATGGTCGGCCAACCCGGTTTCCTGTCGCAGATGATCGAGGCATATGACCGCGTCGGCGGCAACGTCATCGGCGCGCTTGAAGTTTCGGAAACCGAGACCGATAAATACGGCATCATCGCACCCGGTAAGCGCGACGGCCGTTTGACCGAGATCGTCGCTTTGGTTGAAAAGCCTTCAAGGGGTTCGGCCCCGTCGAACCTGATGATCCCCGGCCGTTACATCCTGCAGCCCGAGGTAATGCGGATGCTCGAGCGAGGCGACGCCGGCGCAGGCGGAGAAATCCAGCTGACGGATGCGATGGCAAAGCTGATCGGTACGCAGCCCTTCCACGGGTTCACCTTCAACGGCCAACGCTATGATTGCGGCGACAAGGCGGGGTATATCCAGGCAAATCTGGCGCTGGCGCTGGCACGTGAAGATATCGGCGACGCGGTACGGGAGTTTGCACGCAGTCTGCTTGATTGAGGCGACAGCTCAGAAGGCGTTCCGGTGCAGCAGCACCCGCGCGGTCAGAAAGATGATCTTCATATCCCGCCAGATCGACCATTTTTCAAGATATTCCAAATCCGCCTGAAGCCGGTTGCGCAGGTCGTCCTCCAGCACCGTAGCGCCGCGAAACCCGCGGATCTGCGCAAGACCCGTCAGACCGGGCTTGGTTGCGTGGCGATCCCAGTAACGGCGGTCGACTTCCCAGAACAGCTTGTCTGCGGCACGTGATCCGAGCGCATGCGGGCGGGGGCCGACGATGCTCATCTCGCCGCGAAGTACGTTGAGAAGCTGAGGCAACTCGTCGATGCTCGTGCGGCGAATGAATGCGCCGCAGCGTGTGATCCGGTCGTCATCGCGCGCGGTCGATCGGCCTCCGTGGCCATCGCTGCTCTTGTCGCGCATGCTGCGAAATTTCAGCATCCGGAACATCTGGTTGCCGCGGCCGATCCGAACCTGCCGAAAAAATACCGGGCCGGCGCTGTCGAGCTTCACCCATAAAGCGGTACCGATGAGGATCGGCGATGTGAGCAGAAGACCGATCAGCGCCACGACGACGTCGAACAGGCGCTTGACGCTCCTGTCGAACAGGTTGAGCGGACCGGTGGCGACGATCACGGAGGGATTGGCGCGATCCGGACCGAGACCGAGCGGACTGAGCGTCGCCAGTTCGGGAATCGCGATCTCGCCTTGGATATGGGCACCGCGCAACAGCCGCGCCCACGCCTCGCGACGATCGGCGGGGCAGCATACCACGACACGGTCCGCGGGCGCGAGCGCGGTCGCCAGGCGATCGTACATGACGGGATCATGGTGGTCCGGATCGAGATCGGCTCCTGCGGTCATCACCAGCGAATAGCAACCCGGCGGTACGGGCTGGTCGCGATCGTTGATCAGGACAACGCTGAATGGATTGCCGCCGATGATCGCAACCATGTGTCGCGCGAACGAATAACGTGCCACCGCGATCAGCACGAGTGCGAAGATCGAACCGACCGCGATCGTCAGCCGCTGGAACGTGTCGCTGCTCCTCGCGTAGAAAGCGATGAGGATCAGAAACGCGACGGAGGAGAGAAACGCTTGAGCGCCGCGACGAACCGAGCGGAAAGGGTCCTGTACCTCGCCCGACGCATAGGCGTCGAAATTGAGCGCGACCACGATGTAGGTCGGCAACAGGACGAGTGCGAAGATCAACCAGTTGGTGTCGACGATGAACGATCGGCGAAAGCTCGCCGCCGCGGCGAACCCAGCCAGGATCGCGGCGATGTCGAAAATCATCTGATAGGAAAACGCGCGAACGCGCAGCGTCGAACTGCTCGGTCGCCAGATCGTGCGCCGAGCCTTCGACGACCGTGCCGTCGGTGAGAAGTCGATCATCCGTGCCTCGCGATCGGAGACGCCCGGACCCTCATCGTGCAATCCGTCGGCCACTTCACTCATACTCGAATGACCCGGTTCGTCCGTCCCAGCCATGGAACGCAGCTACCATAGACTGCCGAGACGGCGATATCCAAATCGGCCTAACGGCGACCACACCCCCGGCATCCCGGATCCTTCGGCAGGCGGATCGTGCGGAAGCGGAGCGACAGCAGGTCCGCGAGCAACAGCGTGCCGGCCGGATCGGCACCGAATGGATACACCGCGCGCAGCACCTCCAGTGCAGCGAGGCTGCCGATCACGCCGGTGACGGGACCGAGGATTCCGTCCTCGGCACAGCTCGTCTCCGCTGCCTCGGGGGCGTCGCCGACGAAGCAGCGATAGCAGGGCAAATTCGGTTCCCAGCCGCGATAGACGCCCAACTGTCCCTCGAATTGCCCGACCGCGGCGGAAATGAGCGGGATGCGGGCGACGAGGGCGGCATCGGCCACCGCGAAGCGAGTCGCGAAATTGTCGCAGCCATCGAGAACGACATCCGCACCCGCGATCATCGCGGCGGCGTTGGCGCGATCGATACGCACCGATCGTGCTTCCACAACCACATGGGGGTTCAGACGGCGCGCCGCTTCCGCGGCGGCATCCACCTTCGAACGGCCGGTGTCGTCACTCGTGAAGATCGTCTGCCGCTGGAGGTTGGACGGTTCGATCCGGTCGTCGTCGATCAGGATCGACCGGCCGATCCCGGCGGCGGCGAGATACTGGATCGCGGGCGAGCCGATCCCGCCTGCGCCGACGATCGCGACGGTCGCCGCCTTGAACCGTGCCTGCCCCGCGCCGCCGACCTCTTTCAGAACGATGTGGCGGGCGTAGCGTTCGAGTTCGGCGTCCGCCAGCGCGATCGGGGCGGCAGTCACGGGGACCAGGCGAAGGTCAGTCGCGTCCTGTACCAGCGATCGCCGACGCCGGCTGGCAGATCGACATTGTCGCGCACACCACTGAAGACGATACCGGCAGCATATTGTTCGACGGTCGGGCAATGGATCGCGCGGGGGACGACACGGCGTATCGCGCCGTCCGCGCTCGCCAGCACCGCGATATCGACCGGCAGCGTCCAGCCCGCCGGGGCGCGTATCGCCGAAGCACAGCGACCCTGCAATACCTCCTGGCGCACATAGGCCGACATCGCCGCCGTCGGGTCCGCCGGGTGGCGCAAGGTCAACTGGGGAAGCGCGGACCAGTCCTGCGGCGGCAGCGCCGCCGGGGGCGGACGTTCGGGTATCGCGATGGCGAGCATAACCGCCAGGAGAAACGTCATCATCGTCCGGTCGATCCGAAGCCGTCGGCACCGCGTTCCGTATCGCCCAACATCTCGACCACGTCGAGCGTCGCGCGCTGGACGGAGGCGGGGACGAGCTGGGCGATGCGGTCGCCGCGCGCGATGACGAAGGGTTCGCTACCCAGATTGGCCAGAATGACCTTTATCTCGCCGCGATAGTCGCTGTCGATCGTGCCGGGAGTATTGAGACAGGTGATGCCGTGCTTCAGCGCCAGCCCGGACCGGGGGCGGACCTGCACCTCGTATCCGTCCGGAATTGCGATCGCGAAACCGCTCGCGACCGCCGCGCGTGCGCCGGGCGCGAGCGTCAGCGCTTCGGCCGCCACGACGTCCATGCCGGCGGCCCCGGGGGTTGCATAGGCGGGGAGGGGCAAGCCGTCGCCATGCGGCAGGCGGCGAAGCGCGATCCGGATCGGGGTCATGACGGCTCCAGCGCCGCTGCGATTCGATCGGCGAGCATGACCGCAATGTCCGACTTGGCCGCGGCCGGCCACTCCTCGACGCCGTTTGCGGTCACCAGGCGGACGTGGTTTGCATCCGCGCCGAAGACGCCCGCGGAAACGTCGTTGGCGACGATCCAGTCGGCATCCTTGCGTGTCCGTTTCGCGATGGCGTTCGCAACGACATTCTCGGTCTCGGCCGCGAAGCCGACGAGGAGGGCCGGGCGCTGCGGACTTTTCGCGACGATCGCAAGGATGTCGGGGTTCTCGACAAGCGTCAGTGCGGGCGGTGCGCCGACCTTCTTCACTTTCCGCGCCGCCGCCTCGACTCGCCAGTCGGCGACGGCGGCGACCATGACCGCGATGTCGGCGGGTAGCGCGGCGGTGACGGCCGCCGCCATCTCGCGCGCGCTTTCAACGTCGATCCGGTCGATGCCCGCGGGGGTAGGCAGATCGACCGGCCCCGCCACGAGTGTCACGCGGGTGCCGAGCGCGGCGAGCGCGGCGGCGACGGCAAAACCCTGACGGCCCGAGGAACGATTGGCGATGTAACGGACCGGGTCGATCGGTTCGTGCGTCGGGCCGGCGGTGACGATCGCATGACGGCCAGCGAGCTTTCCGTTCGTCCGGAGCGAAGCGCGGGAGAAGGCCGAGTCGATCGCTTCGAGGATCACCGCAGGTTCCGGCAGCCGTCCGGCTCCGTATTCGCCGCACGCCATCGCGCCCTCGTCGGGTTCCAGCACGGTGATCCCATCGGCTCGCAGCCGTGCGACGTTGCGTTTCGTCGCGGCGTGGTGCCACATCCGTACGTTCATCGCAGGTGCCGCCAGGACGGGCTTGTCGGTCGCCAGCAGCAAGGTCGTCGCCAGATCATTCGCCTGGCCGCCCGCCATACGTGCCAGCAAATCCGCGGTCGCCGGAGCGACGACGACGAGATCAGCTTCGCGGCTCAGCTGGATGTGTCCCATCTCGGCCTCATCCTTCAGGTCCCACAGGCTGGTATGGACTCGATCCTCGCTCAGCGCGGCGAGTGTCATCGGCGTTATGAAATGGCTGCCCCCCTCGGTCAGTACGCACCGTACCGCGTGGCCGCGCTTCTTCAGCAGGCGGATCAACTCGCACGCCTTGTACGCCGCAATGCCGCCGCCGACGATGAGAAGGATGCGCTTCATCGCACGACCCTCTTCACCGTGATTCGCCTCTTGTCGAGCGCGGCGGTGAACAGGTCGCGCAAACCGTCCGGCGCGAATGCCAGGCCGACGAGGATCGTCGGCGCGGCGATCAACCCCCAATAGAATGTGTCCGTACGTCCGAAAATGCCGAGGATGGCTGCATACGCCGCAAACAGCGCGAGCGCGCGAAGCGCCAGCGCTTCGTTCCAAGCGCTCCAGCCGAACAGCGCGAGGCCGACCAGCGGCGCGGCCAGCCATATCGGCGCGATGCCGAGTACCGTCAGGATCGACATGGTGCGCACGAAATGGCCGAACCCCAGAAGTCCCAGCCAGCCGGGCGAACTCGGGTCGAGTGGTCGGACGACGCGCGCAACAGCGTCCGCATGGAGCGTCAGCGCAATCGCAAGGATTGCCATCGTCGCGATCCAAAGCAACGCCTCACGCCGCTGCCCCTCCAGCAGGGCCAGACCAGCCATGATCACCAGATACGGCGCGGCGGTCTCGCGGATCAGGACCGCGACCAGGCCGAGCGACACCGATTCGACCCAGCGTCCGCGCTGCCGCATTGCGAGGCTGAGCGCGACGAACAATCCTGCCCAAATTTCATGGAAATAGGCAAGATCCGCTTGCGCGTACACGACCAGTCCGCCCGCGAGGAGCGCCATCGCGATGATTCGCGGCGGTCCACGTGCGAAGGCCGGCTTCAGCCTCCGCCACCACGCGATCGCCGCCAGCGCGACCAGAAGATATAGTACCAACGGCATCCCCCATGGGGGCAGGATTGCCAACGCCATTGCCAGCGTCGGCAGGCGGAACGTGACGAATGGTTTCAGGGGATAGTCGCCGTGGCGAAGCGCCTCTGCGGCGACGGTGTAGTAGTTGCCGCCGTGGCGGACGCCATCGACAATCGTTTCGTACAGTATCACATCCGCCTGATCCTGCGCGCGTTTGGCGGGATCGTGGCTGACGGGCGGCGGGCCCGGGGTGTCAAGGGCCAGGAAGCAGGCGAGGATGAGGGCGGCCAGGAGGACGAGGCCGAGACGGGCGGCGCGAGTCGACAGCGTGGCGTAGCGCGAGGGTCGGGATAGCCAAAGGGGGGCGAGGGGGCGGCGGATCATCGTCATGCCCCTCACCGCACCGCCAGCCAGGCCATGAGCGCTCCCATCGCCGCAGCAAGCACCGCGACCGCTGCATAGCGCCAGCCACCGCCAAGCCGAACGATCTGCACTTCGCGCAGCGGCGGGCTGGGCGGCGCGCCCTCGGGTGGGGGAAATTGCGCCTCGATCCGGCGGACCAGATCGGGCAGCCGCGACAGCGTGCGGAAATCGCTGATGAGCCGATCCGCCAGCGCAGCCTCGGGTCCGAGTTCGTCCCGCAGCCAGCCGCGAACGAACGGTGCCGCGGTGTCCCACATATTGATATCGGGATCGAGCCCGGTTGCGACGCCCTCCACCATCACCATCGTTTTCTGCAGCAGCAGCAGATGCGGCTGCGTGGCCATGTCGAAATCGCGCGTGATCGAAAAGAGCCCCTCCAGCATCATGCCGATCGACATGTCCTTGACCGGCAGCCCGCGCATCGGTTCGCCGACCGCGCGGAGCGCGGTCGCGAACTCGGCGACATTATGGTGCGCTGGGACATAGCCCGCCTCGAAATGGATTTCCGCGACACGTTTGTAGTTGCCCGTGATGAGCCCATAGAGAATTTCCGCAAGCCAGACCCGCGCGCGCCGGTCGATCCGACCCATGATTCCGAAATCGATCGCTGCGATGCGGTTGCCGGGGAGGGCGAACAGATTGCCCTGATGCATGTCGGCGTGGAAAAAGCCTTCCGCGATCGCCTGGCGCAGGAACGCGCCGACCAACGTCTCCGCCAGCTTGCGCGTATCGTACCCGGCTGCGATCAGCGCGTCGCGGTTCGACAGCTTGACTCCGTCGATCCACTCCAGCGTCATGACCTTCGTCGCGGATCGTTGCCAATCGATTGCCGGAACGACGTAATCGGGTTCGGCGGTCATCGCCTCGGCGAGTTCGGATGCGGACGCCGCTTCGCGCCGCAGGTTCAGTTCGCGCAGCGTCCAGCGTTTGAACGTCTCGATGACCAGCCGCGGACGAAGCCGCATCGCCTCGCCGCCCATCCCTTCGATCTGCGCGGCGGCCCATTCATAGGTTGCGATCGCGCGAACGAAATCATCCTCGACGCCGGGGCGAAGCACTTTCACCGCGACCTGCCGGCCGTCGGTGGTGATCGCACGGTGGACCTGCGCGATCGATGCTGCGCCCACGGGGATTTCATCGAACCGGGTAAAGAATTTAGCGATCGGTGCACCGAGCCCGGCCTCGACCGCAGCCTCGATCGCAGCGAACGGCACGGGGGGCAGCGCGTCCTGCAACCGCATCAGGTCGTGCGCCGCCTGTTCGCCGACGAGATCGGGGCGAGTCGCCAATGTCTGGCCGAGCTTGATCGCGGCGGGGCCGATCGCCTGGAACGCATCGGCGTAGCGCGGCACTTTGGGCACCCGCGCGCCGATCCGCGCGATCCGCGCGATCCGGCGGACCGAGCCGGGCGTATCGGGATCGCGCTCAATGCCGGTCAATGCACCGTGCCGTGCCAGGATACGACCCCATTTCAGGAGCCGCCAGAGATGGGTGGCGGAGGTGGTCATGCCGCAGCGGGCACCCGCATCAAATCTTCCAGCCGCTGTGGACCGCAACCAGTCCCCCAAGCATCGGCTCGACGTTCGTCTGTACGAACCCCGCCTCGCCGATCATCGCGCGGAAGGTCGGCATATCGGGGAAGCGCCGGATCGATTCGACCAAATAGCGATAGCTATCCGCATCTTGCGCAAGCAGTTGGCCGAGCTTCGGCAAGAGGCGGTGCGAATAGGCATCGTAGATGTCCTTGAACCCCGGCCACAACGTCGTCGAAAATTCGAGGCAGAAGAACCGCCCGCCCCGGCGCAACACGCGGTGCGCCTCGCGCAAGGCGGCAGGAATGTCGGTCACGTTCCGGATGCCGAACGCGATCGTATACGCATCGAAGAACTTGTCCGGGAACGTCAGCGTTTCCGCATTCGCTTCCGACCAGACGAGCCCGTCGATACGCCGCTTCTGCGCACGCTCCATCCCGACTTCCAGCATCGCGGGATTGATATCCGCCACCGTCACCGCGGCACCGGATTTCGCCAAACGGAACGCGATGTCGCCGGTGCCGCCCGCCATATCGAGGACCTGCTCGCCGGCGCGCGGAGCCACCCGGCGGACGAAGCGATCCTTCCATAGCCGATGCATACCGCCCGACATCGCATCGTTCATCAGATCATAGCTGCCCGCCACGCTGGTGAAGACGCCGCCCACGCGCGCGGTCTTGTCGGCGGCGGGGATGTCTTCGTAACCGAAGGAGACGGTATCGTTCATGCCCCGCGCTCTAGCCGCGGCTTGTGGCGCGGGCAAACGCAACCTAGCTGGCGGGGAGGATGCCCGAACTTCCCGAAGTCGAAACCACCGTCCGCGGGCTCGCGCCCGTACTCGAGGGCCAGCGCCTGACCCGCGTAGAGCCCCGACGAGCGGACCTGCGAAAGGCGATTCCCGTCGATCTGCGACGGCGGCTGACGGGTGCGATCGTGACCCGGCTTCATCGGCGCGCGAAATACGGCCTCCTCGATACCGATCGCGGCGATACGATGGTCTTCCACCTCGGCATGTCGGGGCGCTGGCGCGTCGATCCGAGCGAGATACTGACGCACGATCATCTGCTGCTGGAGACCGCCGCTGGCCGAACGCTGGCACTGAACGATCCACGTCGGTTCGGCTTTCTCGATTTGTGGATGACCGGGTCGATCGATGCCTATCCGCCCTTTGTCGCGATGGGCCCCGAGCCGCTGGGGTCGGCCTTCACCGCGGACTATCTGGCGACGGCGATCGCCGGTCGTGCTGCACCGATCAAGGCGATGCTGCTCGACCAGCGAATCGTCGCAGGACTGGGAAACATCTATGTCTGCGAAGCGCTGAACCTCGCCAGGATCGCGCCAGGCCGGGCGGCCGGCCGGATCGCGTTGTATCGGCTGGAAAACCTCGTCGAGGCCATACGCGCGGTGCTGATCGCCGCCATTGCCGCGGGGGGATCGACGCTACGCGACTATGCGCGACCCGATGGCGAGCTAGGCTATTTTTCCAGGCAATGGCGGGTCTATGGTCGCGAGGGCAAAGCGTGCGACTGCGGTGCGATCGTCCGCCGCCGGGCCGAGCATGGCCGCTCCACCTTCTGGTGCCCGCGGTGCCAGCGTGGTTGACGACTCGCAGCGGCGACGGTAAGGGCGACGGCTTCGAGGGCGTGGGAGCATTCCGGCGCCCCTTTTTATCGACCCGAAATTCCAAGAGGACTTCATGGCGAACACGCCGCAGGCGAAAAAGCGTATCCGTCGCAACGAGCGTCGCGCGGAAGTGAACGGCAACCGCGTTGGCCGCATCCGGACCTTCGTGAAGCGCGTGGAAGCCGCTCTCGCCTCCGGTGACAAGGCCGCGGCGACCACCGCCCTGGCGGCGGTGCAGCCCGAGCTGCAGCGTGGCGTGTCCAAGGGCGTCCTCCACAAGAACACCGCGAGCCGCAAGTTCGCGCGTCTGACGAAGGCGCTGACCGGGCTCGCCTGAGCCGCGGCCCTTTGCTGGTTTAAAAACGCCCGTCGGGACCATCGTCCCGGCGGGCTTTTTGCTGTCGAAATGGGTCGAGAATGTTCCACGCGTACCGCGCTGCGGCAACTGGCTGGATTGCGCGATTCGCGTGTCCTCGGGGGCGAGGAAGACGTGAAAAACGCCTGCGAACAGAGGTTTATGAGATAATCGACGGGAATGCGCGGCTGGCGGCGAGTCAATCGGAATATTTCGGATTTGTGACTTGCTCGACTCGGCCGCTGGTCCATAATCGCCCCTCTGACGGAGCGACACGTTCGCTGCTTCACGACGCATTGAATGACGAAGGTCGGACGTTCCGGCCTGGGGGAAGCCGTGTCGATTGGTATCTGACGGGCCGGCGGATCGACCGCGCGGCCCGAGCGAAGAGGTGTGCGTGGTCGGTTTGCAGGGTTCCGGGACGACGATGGGCGAGGCCGAACGGGCCTGGGCACGCGTGCGCCAGAACCTGCGCGAATCCGCCGGCGCGCGGCTGTTCGACCAATGGCTGAAACCCATCACGCTGGTGGCGCATGACGACCCCGATACGGTCCGGCTCGCGCTGCCGTCCGCGTTCGTCACCAACTGGGTGCGAAGCCATTATGCCGACCGGCTGACGCTGGAATTCAAAACGCTGATGCCGCGCGTGCGCAGCGTGTCGATCGAGACGCGCGCGGCGGGCGACGCACCGATCACGATCGTCGCGCCCGTCGGCGACCCCACCGCGCCGGTCGCGGACGCACCGCGCGCGACCGCGGCGGAGCGTCCGTCGCTCGATCCGCGCTTCACGTTCGATCGGTTCGTGGTCGATTCGTCGAACATGGTCGCGTTCCATGCAGCGAAGGCGCTGGTCGAACCCGGTGCGCCGCGGTTCAGCCCGTTGTTCCTTCATGCAGGCACGGGGCAGGGCAAGACGCACCTGATGCACGCGATCGGCCATGCCTATCTGGCACGGCACCCGCAGGCGCACGCCATCTGCATGTCGGCCGAGCGCTTCATGTACGACTTCGTCCAGGCGATGCGCGCGCGCGACACCTTCGCGTTCAAGCAAAGGTTGCGCGGGGCGGACCTGCTGCTGATCGACGACCTGCAATTCATCGCCGGCAAGGATTCGACGCAGGAGGAATTCTTCCACACGATCAACGAGGTGATGAGCGCGAACAGGCGGCTGGTCATCTCCGCCGATCGCTGTCCGCAGGCGCTGGACGGCGTGGAAGCGCGGATCGTCGGGCGGATGGCCGCGGGCCTGGTGGCGGATATCAAGGCACCCGCGCTGCCGCTGCGCCGGGCGATCCTCGACCGCAAGCTGATAGACCTGCCGGACGCTCGGGTGCCCGCCGACGTGCTCGACCTGCTCGCGCACCGGATCCACGCCAATATCCGCGAGCTGGAAGGCGCGCTGAACCGGGTGATCGCCTATGCGCAGCTGACGGGGCAGGCGATCGACATGGATTTCGCGGTCGCGACGCTGGGCGACGTCCTGCGCGGCGCCCAGCGCCGGGTGACGATCGACGAGATCCAGAAACTGGTGTCGCAACATTTCGACCTTAAGCCGCTCGACCTCGTCTCCGCCCGCCGCGCGCGGGCGGTGGCGCGGCCCCGGCAGATCGCGATGTATCTGGCCAAGCGGCTGACGACGCGCTCGCTGCCCGAGATCGGCCGCAAGTTCGGCGGACGCGACCATTCGACGGTGATCCATGCAGTCCGGCGCATCGAAGAACTGCGCGATACGGACCGGGATGTCGATGATGCGGTTCGGGTTTTGACGCGGGAGTTGGAGTGGTAGGGCGCGGGGACTCCGGCCGGCAAATTTCCCCACCCCGGCGAAGGCCGGGGCCCAGTTGCACGACGATCGTGACGAGCGTCATGCGCCGTTACGATGACCTTCCCCCAATGGGCCCCGGCCTTCGCCGGGGAGGGGGGATAGTGGCTCAGACCTGCAACCCCACCGCGGCCTGCGCCGCGCGCAGCGTCGGCGCGCTCAGCGCCCGCGCCTTCGCGGCACCCTCTTCCAGCGCCTGAGACACCGCCGCCCGATCCGCCAGCAGCGCGGTCATCCGCTCGCGGATCGGCGACAGTGTCGCGACCGCGAGGTCGGCGAGCGCCGGCTTGAACGCGCCGAACCCCTTGCCCGCGAACTCGCCCAGCACAGCGTCCACGCTTATGTTTGCCAGCGCCGCATAGATCGTCGCCAGGTTGCGCGCCTCCGCTCGCCCCTCCAGACCGTCGGCTGTCTCCGGCAACGGTTCCGGATCGGTCTTCGCCTTGCGCAATTTCTGCGCGATCAGGTCGTCGCTATCGATCAGGTTGATCCGCGACGCGTCGGACGGGTCGCTTTTCGACATCTTCGCCGCCCCGTCGCGCAAGGACATGATCCGGGGCGCGGCCTTGCTGACCAGGGGTTCGGGCAGCGTGAACAGGTCGACGCCGAAATCGGTGTTGAACTTGGTCGCGATGTTGCGCGCGAGTTCGAGATGCTGCTTCTGGTCGTCGCCCACCGGCACATGCGTCGCCCGGTAGGCCAGCACGTCGGCGGCCTGGAGGACGGGATAGGCGAACAGCCCCACGCTCGCGCCCTCGCGGTTCTTCCCCGCCTTGTCCTTCCACTGCGTCATGCGGTTCAGCCAGCCGATCCGCGCGGTACCGTTCAGGATCCACGCCAGCTCGCTATGCGCAGGGACCCGCGCCTGGTTGAACAGGATCGACCGCGCCGGATCGATCCCGCAGGCGAGCAGCGTCGCCGCCATCTCGATCGTGTTCGCGGCCAGTTCGCTGGCGACGACCGGCTGCGTCAGCGCGTGGAGATCGGCGAGGAAGAACAGGCACTCGTCGCCCGCCTCCATCGAATCCTGCAACGCCACCCATTGCCGGATCGCGCCGAGATAATTGCCGAGATGCAGGTTGCCGGTGGGCTGGATGCCGGAGACGACTCGCATGAATATTCTCGTGTCAGGCGGCGCGGTTGCGTCGCAGGAAGGTCAGATCGTCGCGGGTGAACGCGCCGAGGATGAAAGTCGCGACCGCGTAGACCACGCCGCCCGCACCGACCAGCGTCAGCATCGCCGCGGTCCTGATCGCCCAGCCGCCATGCGTATAGGGGGTGAGATAACCCTGCAGCGTCCATAGCACCGCGCCCATCCCGATCGCCGACAGCGCCAGCCGCCACGCCCGGCGGCGCAACCGCGCATCGGGCGCAAAATGCCCGCGCTGGCACAGTGCACGGTACAGCAGCGCGACGTTGACGGTGGACGCCAGCGCGGTCGCGAGCGGCGGCCCCATATGCCGAAGCGGCACGATCAGCGCGAGGTTGAGGACTAGGTTCACCGCCATCGAGATCGTCGCATAGCGTACCGGGGTGCGCGTATCGGCGCGGGCGTAGAAGCCGGGCGTCAGCACCTTGACGAGGATATAGCTCGGCAGGCCCACCGAAAATGCGGCGAGCGCCTGCGCGGTATACAACGTGTCGACCGCGCCGAACCGACCGTGCTGGAACAGTGCCGCGACGATCGGGCCGCCGCACAGGATCAGCGCGACCGTGGCGGGGAGAGTCAGGAGCAGCGCCAGCTCCATCCCGCGGTTTTGCGTCTCCATCGCCGCCGCTTCGTCGCCGGACGCCAATTGGCGCGAGATCATCGGCAGCAGCACAGTGCCGAGGCCGATCCCGATCAGCCCGAGCGGCAACTGGTTCACCCGGTCGGCCATGTAGATATAGGTCACCGACCCATGATTAAGCAGGCGCGCCGCCAGCGCGGTGGAGACGACGAGGTTGATCTGCACCGCGCCTGCGCCCGCTGCGGCTGGCCAGATCAGCGACAACAGCCGCTTTACGTCGGGGCTGAGTCGCGGCATTCCTGGCCACAGTCGCACGCCGTTGGCGCGGCACGACCAGGCGAGCCATAGCAGCTGGAGCAGACCGGACACGCTGACCGCGATCGCCTGGTTGCGCGCGGTCACGAACGGATCGTGGCTGTGGAAGATCAGGAGCGCCGCGATCAGCGTAAGGTTCAGCAGGATCGGTGCAGCGGCGTTGACCCAGAATTGATGCAGCGAATTGAGGATGCTGCCCAGCAGCGACACGAGGCTGATGAGCATCAGATAGGGGATGGTGAACCGCGACAACTGGACCGCGAACGCGAACTGGTCATGTGTGACGCCGTTGAACTTGCCCGACAGTGCCAGCGTCACTGGCCAGGCGGCGATCTCCAGGATCACCGTCATCACGATCAAGATCGGCAGCAACACTGATAGCGCCGCCTGCGCGAACGCGATCCCGTCCGGCAGGCCATCGCCCGCCTTGTCGCCGACCTTCTGGTTGAACATCGGGATGAACGCCGCGGAAAACGCACCCTCCGCGAACAGCGCGCGGAACATGTTGGGCAGGCGGAACGCGACGAGGAATGCATCCGACGCGAAGCTCGCCCCGACATAGCGCGCGAACAGCGAATCGCGCACCAGCCCCAAGATCCGGCTGACGAGCGTCAGCCCGCCGACCGATCCAAGCGCCTTGGCGAGGTTCATGCCCGCCCCCCTGGTCGGCCGATCAGGCGTGGCCGACGTCTCCCACGTTCGCCTGCGTGCCCGCCTCGGTCTGCTGCAGATACAGCTGCCCGAAATCGATCGGCTCCAGCAGCAGCGGCGGGAAGCCGCCGTCGCGCACGCAATCCGCCAGCACGCGGCGCGCGAACGGGAACAGCAGCCGCGGTGCCTCGCCCAGCAGGAACGGCTGGACATGCTCGGCGGGAATGTTGCGCAGGCCGAACAGCCCGGCATAGGACAGGTCGACGATGAAGGCGGTGGTGCCCTCGCTCTCGGCGCGGACCTCGATCTTCAGCACGACCTCATGGACTTCCTCGCCGACCTGCGCGGCGGCGATGTTGAACTGCACGTCGATGCCGGGCGCGGTCTCCTTCTGGTAGATCGCGGGCGCGTTCGGGTTCTCGAACGACAGGTCCTTCACATATTGCGAGATGAGGCCGGCGGCGGGCGTGGTGTCCTCGCCGTTCGCGACCGGCTGGTTCATGTCACCGCTGATCTGGTCTGCCATATCGGGGGGTCCTTCGTATCGATGGGGAGGGGCCGCGACGCACCGAGCGGCGGCTGGTCCGGATGATCGTCGCGCCTAGCAGCGGGTTCGGCGCGTTTCAACGGTTTCACGGGTTTGAAACATGATGGTTCTGGCCTATGTTACGACGAAGATCGGAGGCGCAGTGTTTTTTCTAGTCCTTCTTGCGATGGTTGCGGGGTTCCTCGGGCTTCGCCTGTACGGCGTGCTCGGCAAACGGACCGGGCACGAGCAGCCTTTGCCGCGAACCGCGGAAGAGCGCCCGGCACCGATATCGGTCTCGCGCACGGTCGATGCGATCCCCGAGGTGCGGGAGCCTGCGAACCGAAACATCGATCCGCGTGCCGAGGCCGGTCTGCGCCAGATCGTGGCGGGCGAGGCAGGATTCGATGTCCCACGCTTCCTGGAAGGTGCGCAGGCGGCGTATCGGATGACGCTCGAGGCGTTCTGGAAGGGCGACGAATCCGCGCTTTCCGATCTGGCGGTGCCCGATGTCGCGCAGGCGTTCATCGATGCGATCGAGGCGCGTACGACTGCGGGCCACGTCCTGGACAACCGGCTGGTGCGGATCGAGAAGGCGATGATCGTCGATGCTTCGCTGTCGGGGCGCGACGCGCGGATCACGATGCGGTTCGATGCCGACATCGCCGCGGTGACTCGCGACGCGGAGGGCGTGATGGTCGCCGGATCGATGACCGACGCGGTCGAGACGCACGACGTATGGACGTTTGCACGGACGTTGAAGAGCAGCGACCCGAACTGGAAACTTGCCGACACCGACGAGGCTTGACGCGGTGGCGGGGGTGGTCGCTTGGAGACGGTTGGCTGAGCGTTGTCGCATCATCCTCCGTCACCCCGGCCTTGGGCCGGGGTCCATCGTTCCGCGAGCGATTGCGGTCGAGCCTCTGCCGGCTGGAAATGCCGCTCTATGGACCCCGGCACAAGGCCGGGGTGACGGGAAGGGGGTGCGGTCCTTCACCTCGAACCGGCGCACGACGCTCGTCCTCACCGGCAGCCTCATGCTCGCGGCCTGTGGCGGCCGGATCGTTCCCCCCGACGACGGCGCACGCGCGCCCGTCCGCCAACGTCCGATCTCTCCATCGCAGCCGAACCGCCCGCCGCGGATCGGCTCGATCGTTCCCGCCACCCCGATCCAGGCAACGCCCGCCACACCGGTCATCGGTGCCACTACCGCGGCGGCGATCGGGCTAGTCGCCGGACCGCCGATCGACACGCTACCGATCGACGAGCGGCAGGCGGAACAAGCGGTCGCCGCCTTTGCGCGATCCTGTCCGGGCTTGACGCGGCGCGTGGATACTTCAGGTTTGACGATCGGCACCGACTGGCAGAGCGCATGCGCCGCCGCAGCCTCGGTGCCGCCCGGCGGCGCGACGACGTTCCTGCAGCGCTGGTTCGAGGCCGATCAGGTCGGCGATGGCCGTGCGTTCGCGACGGGATATTACATCCCGCAAATCGCGGCGTCGCGCGAACGCCGCGCCGGCTATGATACACCGATCTATGGTCGGCCCGACGATCTGGTCGATGTCGATCTCGGCCAGTTCGCCGCCGATCTCAAGGGTCGCAGAATCCGTGGCCGGGTCGATCGGACGAATTTCGTTCCGTATTACGACCGCACGCAGATCGTCGGCGGCGCGATCGACACGCGCGCTCCCGTTCTTGCCTGGGCCGCGGACCCGGTCGAATTCTTCTTCCTGCAGATACAGGGGTCGGGCGTCCTCCGGCTGACCGACGGGTCGGAGATGCGGATTGGCTACGCCACGCAGAACGGGCGCGATTACACCGGCATCGGAGCATTGATGAAGGCGCGGGGGCTGCTCGTTCCCGGTCAGACATCGATGCAGGGGATCGTCGCGTATCTTCATTCGCACCCCGACGAGGCGGTCGGGTTGATGAACGAGAACAGGAGCTTCGTGTTCTTCCGCGTGCTCGACGGCGACCCTCCAGGGGCGCTCGGCTATCCGGTGATGGGCGGCGTCAGTGCGGCGGTCGACGCGAAGTTCGTGCCGCTCGGCGCGCCGATTTTCCTGTCGGGCGACCGCGCGGACGCGACTCGCCTGTGGATCGCGCAGGACACCGGCGGCGCGATCAAGGGTACGAACCGGATCGACACCTTCTGGGGATCGGGCGCGGAGGCGGAAGCGATCGCAGGCGGCATGGCGGCGCGCGGTACCGCATTCGTCCTGCTGCCGATGGGGACGCTGGCGCGGATCGGCGGGAGTCGCGCGATTGGGGGCAATAATGCCGGGACCTACCCTCGACGCTGACGAGGCGC
>NZ_CAXTII010000051.1:0-19404 GCF_964244235.1 uncultured Sphingomonas sp. | reverse complement strand
CCCGCCGACAAGGCCGCCGCCAAGAAGGGCGTCAAGTATCGGGAGCGCAAGGCGCACAAGGCGTCGTTCAAGGCGTGATCCCTTATCCGTCATGCCGGGCTCGTCCCGGCATCCAGAGCCGCAGAGGATGACCCTTGTGGCCCTGGACCCCGGCACGAGGCCGGGGTGACGATCGGATGGGTTAGACAAGCCCGCATGGGCACCTATATGAGCGGCGGGGGCGGTCAAAACGCGCTCCGCCGTTTTGTTTGGGCACCCATGAAAGTAACACTTTCATGGGAACTTTGTTTCCGGGACGATCAGACGCATGGCATCCGCAGCCGACCAGATGGCGCAAAGCATCAACCTCGCGAAGTTCGCGAAGGCGACCGACCTCAAGAAGCGGCTGTGGTTCACCATCGGCGCGCTCGTCGTGTTCCGGATGCTGTCCTTCGTGCCGTTGCCGGGCATCGACCCCACCGCGCTCGGGCTATTGTCGCAGCATACCGCGGGCGGCGTGCTCGATTTCTTCAACGCCTTTTCGGGCGGTTCGCTGAAGCGGATGAGCCTGATCGCGCTTGGCGTGATGCCGTACATCACCGCGTCGATCGTGGTGCAGCTCGCCACGTCGCTCAGCCCGCAGCTCGCCGCGATCAAGAAGGACGGCGAGAGTGGTCGCAAGCGGCTGAACCAGTATACCCGCTACGGCACCGTCGCGCTCACCGCGATCCAGGGCTATTTCATTGCCGTCGGGCTGGAAACGCTTGGCGCGAACCAGGGTGTTCAGGCGGTGGTCGATCCGGGCATGCTGTTCCGCGTCGTCGCGGTGGTCAGCCTGATCGGCGGTACGATGTTCCTGATGTGGCTGGGCGAGCAGATCACCAGCCGCGGCATCGGCAACGGCGTGTCGCTCATCATCATGGCGGGTATCGTCGCCAATCTGCCGACGACGCTCGTCAACCTGATGGAGGGCGGACGGTCGGGATCGATCGACGCGGTGCGTCTGATCGGCATCGTCGTCGCGGTCGTGTTCCTCGTCCTGTTCATCTGCTTCATGGAACGCGCGCAGCGGCGGATCCTGATCCAGTACCCAAAGCGGCAGACACAGCGCGGGATGCAGGCAGATCGCAGCCATTTGCCGCTGAAGATCAACACTGCGGGTGTCATCCCGCCGATCTTCGCTTCCTCGCTGCTGCTGATGCCCCTGACGATCAGCCAGTTCGCGGGACAGCGAGTCGCGGGGGCGAGCCGTTGGGGCGACATTATCATCTCGCTCAACCAGTATCTTCAGCATGGCGCGCCGCTGTACATGTTGCTGTACGGTGCCGGGATCGTGTTCTTCTCGTTCTTCTATACCGCGGTCGTGTTCAATCCCGAAGAGACTGCGGACAATCTGAAGCGCTATGGCGGGTTCATCCCCGGTATTCGCCCCGGCAAGAATACCGAGACGTATTTCGATTACGTGCTGACGCGGATCACCGTCATCGGTGCCGGCTATCTCGTGATCATCTGCCTGCTGCCGGAATATCTGGTATCGGCCCTGTCGATCCCTTTCTATCTTGGCGGCACCAGCCTGCTGATCGTCGTGAACGTCACGATGGATACGGTCACGCAGATCCAGAGCCACTTGCTCGCGCAGCAATATGGCGACCTGATCAAGAAGGCGAAGCTGAAGGGGGGACGGCTCCGTTGAGCCGCGCCCTCGCAGGCATGGGAGTGTAGCCGCGTGAACATCATCCTTCTCGGGCCACCCGGTGCGGGCAAGGGCACGCAGGCGGCGCGCCTGGTCGCCGAACGCGGCATGGTGCAGCTTTCCACGGGCGACATGCTTCGCGCCGCGGTAAAGGCGGCGACTCCGGTGGGATTGCAGGCGAAGGCAGTAATGGAGTCGGGCGGGCTGGTGTCCGACGACATCGTCTCCGGTATCATCGGCGAGGAACTCGATCGGCTGGACGCGGCGACGGGGGTCATCTTCGACGGCTATCCCCGCACCGCGGCGCAGGCGCAGGCGCTGGATGGCCTGCTGTCCGCGCGCGGCCGTTCGCTGGATTACGTGGCCGAGCTGGAAGTGGACGAAGATGCGCTCGTCGAGCGGATCGTCGGTCGGTACACCTGCGCGCAGTGCGGTGCGGGCTATCATGATGTATTCAAGCTGCCGAAGGTTGCGGGCGTGTGCGATGTCTGCGGATCGACTGCGTTCAAGCGTCGGCCGGACGATAATGAGGAAACCGTGCGTACGCGCATGGCCGAATATCGCGCGAAGACCGCGCCGATCATCCCGCTTTACGAAGCGCGCGGGCTGGTGCGCCGGGTGGACGGGATGGCGGATATGAATGCGGTGGGTGCGGCGATCGCGGGGATATTGGACGCGTAGCGGTCGCGCTGACCGCACATACTACCCGTTCCCCCGCGAAAGCGGGGGCCCAGGGGCCGCAGGCGATGTCGCTCGTAACCCTGGGCTCCCGCTTTCGCGGGAGACAGGATTATCGTGATCGGGGTTCTGCCACCCTATCCACGCCAACCGTGACGCAATAGGCATGTCCGGGTCATCGCGCAGGTTACACCGCCGTCCTATCCTCTCAACCAAGGCCACCACCACCGGCGGCCGGCCATCTTCCCGATCGGTGTCCGCCCCCCCGGGGTGCCGTAGAGGCCGGCAGGGACATGCTTTCCGCCGGCCTTTCGGTGTATAGGGGGTTCGAAAGCTGCCAGGAGAACCCCTGCCAATGTTCCGCAAGCCGTGAGTCGAAAGATCCTGATCGTCGAGGACGACGCCTCGACCGCCGCCTATCTCGCCAAGGGACTAGGGGAGGCGGGCTATTCGGTCGAGACCTGCACCGACGGCCGCGACGGCCTGTTTCTGGCGAGCGAGGGCATTTTCGATCTCGTGATCGCGGACCGGATGTTGCCGGGCATCGACGGGCTCGCGATGATATCCGCGATCCGCGCCGCCGGCATCCAGACGCCTGCGCTCGTCCTGTCGGCGCTTGGCAGCGTCGACGACCGGGTCGATGGATTGCGGGCCGGGGCGGACGATTATCTCTGCAAGCCCTTCTCCTTCGTCGAACTCTCCGCCCGGATCGAGGCGCTCATGCGTCGTTCGGACCGGGTGACTGCGGAGCCGCAGAAGACGCGGCTGTCCGTCGGTGATCTGGAGATCGATTTGCTTGCACGAAGCGTGGTGCGCGCCGGCCGATCGATTCCGCTCGGCGCGCGCGAGTTCAACCTGCTCGAATTCCTCGCGCGGCATGCGGGGCAGGTGGTCACGCGTACGATGATGCTGGAAAAGATCTGGAACTATCATTTCGATCCGGGTTCGAACGTCGTCGATGTCCATATCGGCCGGCTCCGCCGCAAGCTGGAGGACGGTTTCCCCACGCCGATCCTGCATACCGTGCGCGGCGCGGGCTATCGCCTTTCGCCCGAGGGATGAGCGCGGCGCATCGGCGTCCGTCCCGATGATGCGGTTTTCGGTCACCACCCGGATCGCGCTGTTGGGGATCGCCCTGGCGCTGGTCGCCGACCTTGCGCCGGTAGGGTTCGTGTGGCGGCAGACGCGCGGTGTGGCGATCGATACGCTTCGGCGCGAGACGGTCGAGCAGTCCGACGCGATGCGCGCAGTCTTCGCCGCGGGCGGATTGCCTGCGGTCACGAATGCCATCGACCAGACGCGCGCGCCGGGCGATCGATCGCTGCTGCTGGCGGTACTGGACCCGCAGGGGCGACGGATCACGGGTTACGCGCCTCCCCATATCGGCGTTCCGATCGTGCCAACCGAATTCCGGGTCGACGATATCGACAACAGCCCGTCGACGAGCGACGTCGGTTACGCGCTACATCCGATCGGCCGCTACTGGCTGCTGGCGGGGCGGAGCCTCGATCTCGTTGAAACCGAACAACAGGCGATCGCACGCGCGCTCGCGCTGGCGGTGGTCCTGGCGCTTGGGCTCGGGGTCGTCGCGGGGATCGTCATCGCGCGCTATGTCGGGCGTCGGCTCGACCGGATAGCCTCGGTCGTCGAGGCGGCAGGGGGCGGCGATCTGTCGCGCCGCGTCGCCACACAAGCCGGTGGTGCAGGCGACGCGTTCGATCGCCTCGCCGGCCGGCTGAACGCGATGCTGGCGAAGGTCGAGGGGCTGATGGCGGAGCTTCGCGTAGTCACCGACAGCCTGGCACACGACCTGCGCTCGCCGCTGGCGCGGCTACGGACCAAGACCGAGCAGGCCGTCCTGATCGCCGACCCGGCACAACGCGAAGCGGCGCTTGGCGGATTGGTGGCGGAAACCGATCTGGTGATGCGGATGCTGACGATGGTCATCGAGATCAGCCGGTCCGAATCGACTTCGCGCGATCGCTTCATTCGTGTCGCGCCCGCCGATCTCGTCGAGGAGATCGCGGAGTTCTACCAGCCCGTCGCGGAAGAGGCCGGGCTGCTCTTTACCACGGCGGTCGAGGACCGGCCGGCACCGATCGCTCTGCACCGCGAACTGTTGAGCCAGGCGATCGCGAACATGATCGACAACGCGCTGAAGCACGGCGCGGCGGGGGGCGAGGTCACGTTGCGGCTGGCGCGTACCGCGGGTGGCGTCGCGATCCAGGTGGAGGACCGCGGCCCGGGCATCGCGGCGATCGACCGCGCACAGGCGACCAAGCGGTTCGGCCGGCTGGACAGTGCGCGATCGACGCCGGGGGCGGGGCTCGGGATGGCGCTGATCGACTCGGTCGCGCGATTGCACGGCGGGCGGTTCGAATTGGCCGACAATGCGCCGGGACTGGTAGCGCGGATCGTGCTATGCCACTGAGCGGCAACGGTAAGCTGCGCGTGCATTAATGCGTGAAGCCGCTTGCTTGACAGCGTGATCGCCCGCCCCTAATCACTTCGGCTCCGAGACACCGGTTTCCGGCGGCGCTATATTGCGTTCGTCGCTTTTATGCGTTGGAAAGCGGTGTCGGAGCCACGCGTCGATATGGGGATCGTGCAGCCATGCCGTCCCTGTGGAGCTAGGAGATAATTGTTCATGGCACGTATCGCGGGCGTCAATCTGCCCACCAACAAGCGCGTCGTCATCGCGTTGACCTATATCCACGGCATCGGTTTGACCAAGGCCAAGGAAATCACCGCCAAGCTGGGCATCGCCGATGCCGCGCGTGTCCAGGACCTGACCGATCAGGAAGTTCTCCAGATCCGCGAGACGATCGACGCCGACCATACGGTCGAGGGCGATCTGCGGCGCCAGACGGCGATGAGCATCAAGCGGCTGATGGACCTGGCCTGCTATCGCGGCCTGCGTCATCGCCGCGGTCTGCCGGTTCGCGGCCAGCGCACGCACACCAACGCGCGTACCCGCAAGGGCAAGGCGAAGCCGATCGCGGGTAAGAAGAAGTAGCAGGGAAAGCGCGGGGCGCTTTCCCGCCACTTCTTTTCCGCCGGAGCGAGGCACGAGGCTGACCGCCCGCCGCTCTCCGTACCAGGATACAAGGTCAGGATACGACTTCAATGGCACAAGCCCCGCAGCGCCTTCGCAGGCGTGAACGCAAGAACATCACCTCCGGCGTCGCGCACGTGAACGCCAGTTTCAACAACACCATGATCACGATCACCGACGCGCAGGGCAACACGATCTCCTGGTCGTCCGCCGGTACGATGGGGTTCAAGGGATCGCGCAAGTCCACGCCCTACGCCGCGCAGGTCGCTGCCGAGGACGCTGGAAAGAAGGCCGCCGAACACGGGGTCCGTACCATCGAGGTCGAGGTCAAGGGCCCGGGTTCGGGTCGCGAATCGGCGCTTCGTGCGCTGCAGGCGGTCGGGTTCCAGATCACGTCGATCCGCGACGTGACGTCGATCCCGCACAACGGCGTTCGTCCTTCGAAGCGCCGTCGCGTCTGATTATCCGACCCCTGGCTGACGAGCCGGGGGGTCTTTTTCGTCCAAGGCCGCTGCAGCCCTCGCGCCGGCCCAACATCAGGGGACACCGCTTTGTCCGTCAACGCAAAGAACTGGCAGGAACTCAAGAAGCCGAGCGGCCTGGAAAAAAAGGCTGGCAGCGACGGCAAGCGCAAGGCGACCTTCGTCGCCGAACCGCTGGAGCGTGGGTTCGGCCTGACGCTCGGCAACGCGCTGCGCCGCGTATTGCTGTCGTCGCTTCAGGGCGCGGCCGTCACGTCGATCAAGATCGAGAATGTCCTGCACGAATTCTCGTCGCTGGCCGGTGTCCGCGAGGATGTGACCGACATCGTCCTGAACGTGAAGCAGATCGCGCTTCGCATGCAGGGCGAGGGGCCGAAGCGGCTCCAGCTGTCGGCCACCGGCCCGACCACGGTCACCGCAGGCGACATCGCGGTGTCGGGCGATATCGAGATAATGAACCCCAAGCTGGTGCTGTGCCATCTCGACGAAGGTGCCACGCTGAACATGGAACTGACCGCCGATGTCGGTAAGGGCTATGTCGCGGCGGTCGCCAATCGTCCGGCGGATGCGCCGATCGGCCTGATCCCGGTCGATGCGCTCTATTCGCCGGTGCGTCAGGTCTCGTACAAGGTCGAGAACACGCGCGTCGGGCAGGAACTCGATTACGACAAGCTGACGCTGACGATCGAGACCGACGGCACCGTGACCCCGGAAGACGCGGTGGGCTATGCCGGCCGTATCCTGCAGGACCAGCTGGCGCTGTTCGTCCACTTCGACGATTCGTCGGTACGGTCGGCCCCGATCGGCCAGGCGGTGCCTGTTTCGACGAGCGAGACCTCGGGCGATACGCAGCAGATCAACCGTTATCTGCTCAAGAAGGTCGATGAGCTGGAACTGTCGGTGCGATCGGCGAACTGCCTGAAGAACGACAACATCATCTATATCGGCGATCTGGTCGGCAAGACCGAAGCCGAGATGCTCCGGACCCCGAACTTCGGCCGCAAGTCGCTCAACGAGATCAAGGAAGTTCTTTCCAGCATGGGCCTGCGCCTCGGCATGGAAATTCCTGGGTGGCCGCCGGAGAATATCGAGGAAATGGCGAAGAAGCTAGAACAAGAGATTATGGGGTAAGCCTGCCGTCCGGGATTAAGCGCGCTTAATCCCGTGGCAATCGGCAGGCCCGGCCGACGGGGCCGAAGGCTCCGTTCGACGACGCGGCTTTGCCGCGGCGGGGTTAAGAAGAAGCTGGGCTCCGGGTCAAGTCCGGGGTGACGGATTTGAAAGGTGGTCCCGTCGCCACCTGGATCGGGGTACCTGGCACGGCCCCCCTACGAACGAAGGAAATACCCATGCGTCACCGTGTAGGCGGCCGTAAGCTACAGCGGACCTCGGCCCACCGCATCGCGCTGTTCCGCAACATGTCGGCGGCGCTCATCAAGCACGAACAGATCACGACAACGGTCGCCAAGGCGAAGGAGCTTCGCCCCTATGTCGAGAAGCTGATCACGCTCGCCAAGAAGGGTGGCCTGTCAAACCGCCGCCTGGCGCATGCGCGGCTGCTCGATGACGTGCAGCTGTTGAAGCTGTTCGACGTGCTGGCCGAACGCTATGCCGCGCGCAACGGCGGCTATGTCCGCATCATCAAGGCGGGCATCCGCGCATCGGACGCCAGCCCGATGGCGGTGATCGAGTTCGTCGACCGCGATGTGTCGGCCAAGGGCCAGGATTCGGGGCCGGTGATGTCGGACGACGAGTTCGACGAGGCGGCCTGAGCTGCGTCGTAGCCGTACATCAGCTCGCGCCCCGGCGAAGCCGCGTCGTCGGCCGTTGCTTCGCGACGCCGTCCGCGGTCGGCGATTGACCCGCGATTAGCTTCGGCTAATTGCGGACGCCGACCATGCAACAGCCCGACAGCATCCTCATCGTCGATTTCGGCAGCCAGGTAACGCAACTGATCGCCCGCCGCGTCCGCGAATCCGGCGTCTATTGCGAGATCGCCCCGTTCCAGTCAGCCGAAGCTGCGTTCGACCGGATGCGCCCCAAGGGCCTGATCTTGTCCGGCGGCCCCGCCTCGGTGACCGAGGAAAACGCCCCCCACGCCCCGCAGCATTTCTTCGACGCCGGGCTGCCGATCCTCGGCATCTGCTACGGTCAGCAGACGATGTGCCAGCAATTGGGCGGCGAAGTCGTCGTCTCAGGCGACGGCGGCGAATTCGGCCGCGCCTTCGTCGAGGTGAAGGGCCAGTCTGCGTTGTTCGACGGACTGTGGCAGCAGGGCGGGCGCCACCAGGTGTGGATGAGCCACGGCGACAAGGTGACGGGGCTGCCCGACGGTTTCGTGCCGGTCGCGGTGTCGGACGGTGCGCCCTATGCGGTCACCGCGGACGAAGCGCGCCGCTTCTACGGCGTGCAGTTCCACCCCGAGGTCGTCCACACCCCCGATGGCGGCAAGCTGATCGCCAACTTCGTCCACCGCGTCTGCGGGCTCGGCGGCGACTGGACGATGGACGCGTTCCGAGCCGCCAAGGTCGCGGAAATCCGCGCGCAGGTCGGATCGGGCCGCGTCATCTGCGGACTTTCCGGTGGCGTGGACTCGTCCGTCGCCGCGGTGCTGATCCACGAGGCGATCGGAGAACAGCTGACCTGCGTCTATGTCGATCACGGCCTGATGCGCGCCGGCGAAAGCGAGCAGGTCGTCTCGCTGTTCCGCAACCACTACAACATCCCGCTCGTCCATGTGAACGCGGAAGACCTGTTCCTGAACGGCCTCGCCGGCGTCACCGACCCCGAGGCGAAACGGAAATTCATCGGCAAGACCTTCATCGAGGTGTTCGAGGCCGAGGCCGCGAAGATCGGCGGTGCGGACTTCCTGGCGCAGGGGACGCTCTATCCCGACGTAATCGAAAGCGTCAGCTTCACCGGCGGGCCGTCGGTGACGATCAAGAGCCACCACAATGTCGGCGGCCTGCCCGAACGCATGAACATGAAGCTCGTCGAGCCTCTACGCGAATTGTTCAAGGACGAGGTCCGCGTGCTCGGCCGCGAACTGGGGCTGACCGAAGCGTTCGTGGGGCGGCATCCGTTTCCCGGCCCCGGCCTCGCCATCCGCATTCCCGGCGAGGTGACGAAGGAGCGCTGCGACATCCTTCGCAAGGCGGACGCGATCTACCTCGAGGAAATCCGCAGCGCCGGCTTGTACGACGCGATCTGGCAGGCGTTCGCGGTGCTGCTGCCGGTCAGGACGGTCGGCGTGATGGGCGATCACCGGACATATGAGTCGGTCTGCGGACTGCGCGCGGTGACGTCGGTCGATGGGATGACGGCGGACGTCTACCCGTTCGACGGCGCGTTCCTGTCGCGCGTGGCGACGCGGATCGTCAACGAGGTCGCCGGGATCAACCGGGTGGTCTATGATTACACGAGCAAACCGCCGGGCACGATCGAATGGGAATGAGGGGAATGGTTGTCGCAGCTTACCTTTGACCGCAATTAGCTGCCGGCCCGTTGTAGATCGATTTTCTACCGCCGTTGCCTAAACGGCCAAGTTCTGCTCGTTCCCCGTCGCAGAAGCGATCTGCATCAGATCATCGGGCATATAAATCTGTGTGCTGGACCTATCGAGCTTTAGCGTAGAATGGCGCGCCAATAGGCGGGTTCCCCCGCTCGACCATATGATGGACTGACGATCAATCTTGCGCCGGCTCGTGCGGCGCATAAACGATTCGACAGCCTGCCGCTTCCGAAGGAGTCCCCGATGGCGCTCAATCACGTTCGTCCAGGTCCATCTTTGCTCGCCGATGCGCCGGCCGGGCCGGAACTGAAAGCCTCAAAGGCATGTGTCGCGATGCGGGGCGCAGGGACGGTTAGTGCGCATGAAACGGAGGGAGGTTCTCAACCGGTCGAGTGCTCGGCGGACTGACCGGCGCCAAAGCCGGCACGCTTTAGGATCTGATCGACGCTGCGGTCGCGAGCCGCCGAAGGAGCGCCGATCACCTTGGCGACGAAACGCTGACGCAGTGCTTCGATCTCTGTGGTGTCGGCGGCATCGGTAACGTAATCGTCGATGTCGGTGGGTGTGATTCCGGCCCGGTCGGCGAGCAGCTTTTCCGTGATCGCCATACGGTCGCGCATCACCCAGACTTCTTGGACCAACGCCATCAGTATGCGGCCAAGGTCTTCGGTGCTCGATTTGTCGATATAGGGCTGGTCCATTTTAAACTTCCGCAGGCTTGGTCGCGCGCGTGATCCAAGGATAGCCGCCCTGGCCCAGCGCGTAGCTTTCGACGCCGGTGAACCCTGCCGCGCGCAATTGATCGTCCAGGCTGGAGTGCAGCACGGCCGAGAAGAACGGCTCGGCGCGGTTCTCGGTTTCCCAGTCGAGGATCACGGCCTGGAAGAGATCGACCGCCCGGAACGGCGGCGGATCGCTGATCACGATATCGGCGCCGCGCTTCATGATGCGGAACATCTCGCCGAGCAGCCGGGCATTGGCCTTGGGCGGCAATTCGTGATGCAGCGCATAGGTGATCACGCCGTCGAAACTCTCGTCCGCTTCACCGGTGGCGGTGGCATCGGCTTGTTTCAGATGGATCGGAATGCCCAGCCGCTCGGCGAGCCTGTGCCCGTTGCGCAGCAGCGACGGCGACAGGTCGCAGCCCACCAGTTCGGCCTCGGGAAACACCGTGTGGAGCGCCCGAGCGGTGGTCGCGCCGCCGCAACCCGGTTCGAAGATCCGGCCATAGTGCGATTTCGAAAATTGGCGGACCGCGTCGATGCGCTGGCTGGCGATATCGTCACCGACACCGACCGCGGCATAGCCGCCCTTCGCGAAGACGAACGGGCCGACCCCGAACGCGAACAGTGCGCCGTACAGGTCGTAGCCGTCCCAGCCGCCCGGTTCGAGATGCCAGTCGATCTCGGTATAGTAACGCGGCGCGGCGATCGCGTCGGCAAGCGTCAGCGATCCGCCGACCGGATCCGGCTTGGGTCCGCCGAAGAATGCCTCGAACTGCGCGCGCCGTTCCTCGATCGCGGGAATCCCCGAATTAAAATTCTCCTCTGCGACCCAGCGTTGCAGGAAGCGTTCGAGTCGGAACAGCGGATCGCCATCGGCGATCGCGCGAGCCTTGGCGATACGGTCCCGACCGCCCTGGCCCCGCGTGTCGGCGACATGATCGGCGGACAGGGCGGCGGCTTCGGCATTCGCCTCGAATGCTTCGCGGGCGGCAGGACGCAATGTCGATGCGGCGAAGGCCTGGATCGTGCCGAGCACTTCCATGCTCGACCGGCCGCGCTGGCTGAGGCCGATCGCCGGCTTGGGCCGATCGCTCGAGCCGTTCAGGCCGCTCTCGCCAAGCTTCGTGATGAACGTCACGCTTTCGCCTCCGCAATTCCGTCGCCTCCGTCGCGACATCGATTCCGCTATACGGCGCTATAGGCGTTGAGTCTGTCGATGCCCACGCAAATGCCCGACAGGTGATCATCCGGAACACAGGCTCGCCATGCCCGGCCCGGAGGTCTATTCGTAGCCCATGGACGGGAGATGGTCACCCATGGATTATCGGCTAGCCCAGCGCGGACGTGCGCTGATCGATTTCGAAGTTGGCATCCGCCATGCGGCGGGACGGTTGCAACGGGAGCTGGAGCAGGATCTGGCCGCGAAGGACATCACCGCGGATACGCTGCCCGACGATATGGACGAGCGACACGACGTGATCGCCGGCGCGCTCGGCGGATACCCGCGACATCGTACGTGGATGCTGCTCGGGGATTGGGGTGCTCGGCAACATGGCCGCGCGTGCGAGGCGGCGTTCGAGGAGGTCCGCCCAACCATCACCCGGCAACTGGAGGCGCTGCGCGAGGGCGGCACAACGCTCACCGTATCGGACGACTTTTCCCCGCCGACCTATTGGTCCGACGTATGGTTCCACCGCACGACCGGCGGTTGGGACGCATCGGACTATAACGGCTTCGTGCATGGAGAACTGGTCCATCGGCGCTATGTCGCGCGGATTTTCCCCGGCAACATCTATGCGCAGCGCCATGATCTGCTTAACGAACTGCCCCGCGCGGACTATGGTCGTATTCTCGAACTCGGTACGTCCAGCGGCCATTATACGGTCGCGCTGGCGGACCGGTTTCCGGCCGCCGAGATCGTGGGTGTGGACCCGTCCGCGCGGATGCTGGAACAGGCGCAGCGCGTCGGCAACGAACGTGGCGCTGCCTGGCGCCTCATCGTCGGCGTGGGCGAGGATACCGGGCTGGCCGATGGCCGCTTCGATCTCGTCACATCCTATGCGATTCATCACGAATTGCCGCCGCGGATTATCCAGCGCTGGTTCGAGGAGGCGTTCCGTCTGCTGGTGCCGGGCGGCGACCTGCTGATGGCCGACGTGCCGCGCACACGGGATCTGGACCGGATGACCGCGTGGCGGTTCGATTGGGCGGCGAAATGGGGCGGCGAGCCGTTCTGGCGCGCCGCCGGGCTGGTCGATCTCGCCGCCGGAGCGCGTGCCGCGGGGTTCGTCGATGTCCGTACCGGCGGCATCGGCCCGTCGGGCAACCCATATTTCGTCTATGGACGCAAACCCGATGCGTGATCGCACCCCGGCCCGCACGATCCTCGAACCCGCGCAGATCAACGAGGTCGCCGCCGCGGTGCTGGCGCTGGGCCGCGAAATGTGGACGCTGCGCGACCGGCTGACCATCCTGGAGGCGGTGCTGGAAAAGCACGGCATCGATGCGACCGCCGAGATCGACGGGTTCGACGTCGATCCGGCATTGCAGGCACGGCTGGACGCGGACCGCGACCGCATGATCGGCGCGCTCGCCGCCGCCTTTGCCGGCGACGCCTGAACACGGCACGCTTTCAAATCCAGAATGTCGACCCTGCCGCGCCGATCCGCCGCGGTTGACGACCTTGCGTCGATGCGGCCCGGCAATGCGCCTTGCCAGCCTAGCGGAGTCTGATCGACAGGTGGTCAACATCAATGACGGAATTGCGACACGCGGTCGCCCGCGTCACGTTTGTGGTGCAGCGGTTCGGAACAGAAGCCGAAAGGCGGTGACCGATAACTGTAGTCGTATTCGGCCCGACACAATGTTTGGCTGCTATCCTTGGGGGGAAATCATGCGTCAGACGCTATTCGCATCGACGATCGCACTATTACTGACGACGGCCGCGCCGGTCTGGGCGCAGAGCGCCGCGCCTGCGGTTGACGTGCGGAATGCCGCCGACCAGACCGATGACCTCGCTGCCGGCGACATCGTTGTCACGGCCCGTCGCACCGGCGAACGCCTGCAGGACGTGCCGTTGTCAATCACTGCGATCGGCGCCGAGGCGCTGACCAACCGGTCGATTACCAGCCTTTCCGATATCGCCGGCTACACGCCAGGGCTGCAGTTCCGCGATTTCGTCAGCGGTTTCAACGGCAACGTGACGATCCGCGGCCTGGCGCAGGCAAACGTCCAGAATGCGGTCGCCAACACCGGCGTGTTCGTCGATGGGGTGTATCTCCAGCGCGGCTACATGGCCAATTTCACGTTGGCCGATATCGAGCGGATCGAGGTCGTCAAAGGGCCACAGAGCGCGCTATATGGACAAAATACCTTCTCGGGCGCGATCAACGTCGTCACCAAGAAGCCGAGCAACACGCTCAAGGTCGATGGTTCGGTTACGGTAGGCGATTACGACCGCGTCGAATATCGCGCCGGGATCGGTGGCCCGATCATTCCCGGTATCCTGAGCGCGCGCGCCTTTTACGGGCGGTCGATGTACGGAGGTACCCTGCGTAACAATTTCCCCGGGCTTGGCAGCGATTTCTCACGCTTCGGCGGGTTCGATCGGGAGAGCTATTCGGGCGCGGTGCGCTTCACGCCGGCCGATAATCTGACCATCGACGCATCATACTCACGTCTCGATCGCTCGGAAGAGCAGAAGCCCTATTATTCGGTTGATGGTACCTTCGTCGAGGACAAACTGAATTGCGGTCCGCTGAATGCGTTCGGTAGTCCTTCGTTGCTTTGCGGCGTCTTGCCGACCGATCCTTCGGGTCTGCGATCGAATGTCAATCCCAATCGCCCGGCGGGCCTGAGTTCGGTGCAGCAGCCCGATATCGTGTCCAAGACCGAGGTATACCGTGCCAGCGCTGAGTGGAAGTTCGCGGGCGCGATGACGCTGTCCTATGTTTTCGGCAAAACCAGGGGTGAGGCACAGGAGAATTTGGCGTTTCCGGCGAATACCTTCAACCCGACTGGTCGGCCGACGATCTCGCAGCAGAAGGAAGGTGGGGTAATTGATTTCGAAAGCCACGAAGTACGGCTCGCTTATGACAAGGGTGCGCCGTTAAAGGCGGAGATCGGCTACTACCATTCAGATGCGACCGACAATTTCGTTTTCGGGCTCCGCTTCGTCGCACCGAACACGCCGTTGTTGCAATTGTCGTCGGATCCGCTTTCCACTTCCGGCCTGACCGTCCCTTTTACGATCCAGAAGACAAAATACGAAACCAATGCCGTCTTCGGCCGAGTCTCGTATGATTTCCTCAAAGACAAGGCAAATATAACTGCCGAGGGTCGCTATAACCGCACCGGCGTGGCTCTTGATGATATCCTAGCGCGCGGTCGCGAGACCGCCGCCGGCCGCGATCCTAACATCCTGCGGCCAATCCTGCAGAGCAATTTCAGTGATTTCAGCCCGCGCATTACTGCGCAGTACAAGCTGACGCCTGAGAATCTGGTCTATGCGTCTTCTGCACGGGGCGTGAAGGCCGGCGGTTTCAACGGCTACGTCGCCTCGACTACAGTTCTGCTGCCCTCGGAACAATCTTTCAGCCCTGAGAAAAACTGGACTTACGAGATCGGATCGAAAAATCAATTGTTCGGTCGCACGCTGACGCTGAACGTCGCGGCTTTCTATATCGACTGGACCAATCAGCAAACGCGTGTCGTCCCCGCCAATTTCCCAACGGGCAGCACAAACCAGGGAATCGTTCCGCCGTCGATCTATGCGGCAGTCGGCAATTCGACCAATTACGGCGTCGAACTCGACGGGCAGTTCCGCCCGGTGCGCGACCTCGCGTTTAACTTCTCGTTCGCCTACTCGAATCCAAAATACAGCAAAGGATCGGTCGATCCGGGTTACATCAACATCTGCGACAACATCGTCTGCAATCGCAATGGCGATATCAGCGGCAATCACATTCCCGGAACGCCGCGGTTCTCGGGTTCGATCGGGATCGACTATACCCGCCGCTTCGCCAACGATTGGGCGTTGTTCGGCGGCGTGGACGCCAATTATCGGGGCAAGCAATATGTCGAGACGGTCAACATCAGCCAGTTCGACGATTTCACCCTGGTCAACACGCGGATCGGCGTCGAACATAGTGGCGTGCGCGCGTTCTTCTTTGTGAAGAACCTGTTCGACAAACGCTATCTGGAAAGTGCGTTCGTCATCCCCAGCCTGAGGCAGGTGGTGCCGTCGTTCGGCGAAGGCCGTACGCTCGGATCGACGCTCGCCTTCAACTTCTGAAACCGCTCCGTCGGCACCCGCGCAGGTCACGCGGGTGCCGAACAGCTTCACTCAGCCGGCTGGGACGCTCGCGCCATACCGCCGAGCAGCCGCCAGCGCCCGCCTTCGCGAACCCAGTTGTGGATCACGTCGAAGCGCTCGTCCGCCGCGCTGCCGTCAGGATGTCGGGTGCGATGCGTGGTATAGTAGATCACCGCGGCATCGCCGTTGAGCGAGAACGCGACCGGCGTCATCGTCAGTATCTCGCGATTGTCCGCCGCCATCCGCCCGGCGAGCGCATGCAGGCTGTCGACGCCTGCCGGCGCCGGAATGCGCGGCGGCCAGGCGAGATAATCGCCGGCAACGTGATCAATATAGGGGCGCATGTCGCCGCGGCCGCGGGCGGCGTAGATCGCCTGCTCCAGCGCCCAGATTTCCGCCTGCGCGGCGGCCTTGGTCTGTGGCGGGCGTGCCAGGGCAGGCGTGGCGATCGCCAGCGCGCAGGACAGGATGATGGCAGGTCTGATCATGGTCGCTCTCCTGATGGGACGATAAGGTTAGATCGGTTAACCGCGGGCGCCGCCGTGTAGCCGAGAGATTATCCGCGTGGCGATCAGCTTCAACGCGGGCGAGCGCGACGATCGGCGATCGGCTATCATCTTAGTTGATCGACGGAGCGACCGATGCCGACACTTGCTCTCTGGCTGGCCCTTCTCGCGCAGGTGACGTCCGGTTCGACGGTCGCTCGGGATGCGCCGCCGCCGCCCGACTATGGCGATCCGGCGAACTGGGCCGCGCGGCCCGATCGGCCTGGGCCGGCGCAATCGGTGCCGACCAACGCCACACCGCTCGCGCGGCGCCCGGCGGTGGACGTATTCTATATCCACCCGACCACGTTCCGCAGCGCCGAACAGTGGAACCAACGCATCGACGACGCCGCGACCAACAGCTGGACGGATCGCAGCGTGATCGCGCGACAGGCGAGCGTGTTCAACGGCTGCTGCCGCGTGTTCGCGCCACGCTACCGCCAGGCCTCAACGCGTGCCTTCGCGGAGATGGCGGGTGAGGGGGCGAAAGCCTACGACCTTGCTTACGGCGATGTCGTGCGCGCCTTCGATTCTTTCCTGGCGAGCGCGCATGGTCGCCCGTTCATCCTCGCCGGGCACAGCCAGGGCGCGCTGTTCGTCACTCGCCTGCTGGCCGATCGGATTTCGAGGACACCACTGGCCGCGCGGATGGTCGCCGCCTATGCCATCGGCGTTCCGGTAAAGCGCGGTGCTGGTGGGGTTCCGCCCTGCGACCGGCCCAAGCAGACCGGCTGCGTCATCAGCTGGAACAGCTTCCTCGCCGGTAGCGATACAAGCGCCTATTTCGCTCGCACGCTCGGCGTCGTATCCACAGCCGACGCGGCCAGCACACTGGTATGCACCAATCTCGCGGCAAAGAATGCTGCCACCGCGTTGCCCGGCGCGGCGATTCCGGTCGGCCTGCAACCGCTGCGCCGGCAGAGCGTCAGAGCGACATGCGTCGGTGGCGTGTTGGCGGTGCAACCCGATCCCGCGCTGGAGCTGACGCCGCTACCCGGCGGCAATATGCATTTTCACGACATCGCCTTGTTCTACGGCGAGCTGCGCGCCGATGCGATCCGGCGCAGCGCGGCCTATCGAAAGGCGCATCCGTGACGACACGGCGACAGGTACTGGCATTGGGGGCCGCGGCAGGCGTGACCCTGTCGTCGCGCCTGCCGGCGGCGCTGCGAGAGGCGGCACCATGGACTGGTGGCGGCGATATCGCGGTTGGCGGCGGCACGCTGCATTACGCCACGATGGGGAAGGGGCCACCGCTGGTCGTGTTGCCCAAGCTAGGCGGGTGGATCGCCGACTGGCGGCTGGCCGCGCCGTATCTCGCGCAGACGCATACCGTGATCGCATTCGATCCGCCTGGGCACGGCGGATCGGCGATGAACGGGCCGCCGCCGTATATCATGACCGTGCCCGAATGCGCCGCCGCGTTGCTGGCGGCGCTCGACGAAATCGGGGTGGAGCGCTTCGCCGTGGCGGGCAATTCGCTGGGCGGGGTGATCGGTATCGTCATGGCGGCATGCTGGCCGGGCCGGATCGAGAAGCTCGCGATCCTGAGCACCAGCCTGATCGGCGCGATGGACCGTGCCGCGATCCGTGAGCAGGATGCCGGGCGCGCCGATGCCACGTCGATGTTGCCGGCGGCGGAGCGCAACCGCCTGTTCGGAACGCTCGATCCGCGCGTGACCGAAGAGCAGGAGCGCAGCAGCGCGATCGCCGGCGGCTGGCTGCGCGCGTGCGAGCGCGGCGTGGGTCGGGTGGGCGTCACCGATTATCTGCCGCGCATCGTCGCGCCGACGTTGCTGCTCAACGCCGATCGTGGCCGCTACGCCAAATATGCCGAGGTCGGGCTGCGCCTGATTCCGCATGCGCGCGCGGCGGTGATCGCGGATGCCGGGTCGTTCGTCCATCAGGAGAAACCGCGCGAGACCGCTGCCGCCATCGCCACCTTTCTGGCCGGGTGACGCTCAACGGCACTCCGTGGTGGCATGGGCAAATCTGCGGGGACGGAATCGAACGCCCGTCACCGCGGCGCGCAGGAAGGCCAATGAGGCACCTTGCACGATCGCGACGGCGGCCGGGTCTGCCGGATCGGTGCCAAGCGTCAGCGGCTGGCCGCCGACGCCGCCCAGGAAATGGCCGGCATCGGCCAGCGTGACGAGGCATGAATTGCCGCCCGCCGCACGGCGATAGGCATCCGCATGCCACGTCGCATCGCGCGGCGACATGGCCGACCGATCGCGCGCGCCGATGATCGTCAGTGCCGGCACGCGCATCGCCGACCAATCGGCATCGAGATAGGGCGCGCGGGCCTGCCAGTCCGCCGCCAGGCCGTCAAAGCCACCCGGCGGCGATAGCAGGAGCACGCCGCGGATGCGCCGGTCGCCGAGCGGCTCGGCGCCTCTGACGGTCATCCCGGCGAGCAATGCGACGCTGTGGCCGCCGAACGAATGGCCGGCAGCGACGACGTGGGTCGGGTCCGCGTTGCGCAACATGGCGGGCGATTGTCGGACCAGGTCCGGCCAGCGATCGAGCGCCGCGACCAGATCGTCGCCGCGGCTGCGCCAGACGGACGCGCGGCGCGCATCGTCTGCGGCGAGGTTCAGTTTGCGCGAATCGAGATGCGTCGGCTGCACGACGATGAAACCATGATCCGCCCAATAGCGAACGAGCGGGGCATAATCGTCGCCCGAATAGCCGGCGCCGTGCGAGAAGAGCAGGATCGGCAGACGCCGCCCGATCGTCGGCGCGGTGATGCGATAGGAGATCGTGCCACGATCGCCCGGCTCGATCAGGGCAAACGTCGCGGAAACGGTGCGGGCGGCGACCGGCGATGCGATCGCGCACCACGCCGCCATTGCCACGATCAGGATCGTCCGAGCATTTCTCATCCCACGCATGCGACCATCTTTGTTGCGCGCCGCCAACATGAGCGGCGTATCTATCCGTCGTACGGATAAAACGCGCGGGTGCGCTTCCCGTCCTTGCCGTCGCATGATGCGTGTGAGACGAAGACCTTATTGGCGGGAAACATCATGGCGAGCACTTTACGGATACCGGCGACCGCCGCCGCACCGCTGTCGTTCGGTATTTGCGCGGGTTGGGGGCTGGGGACGCTCGCTGTCGCGGCGCTGTTCAATGCCGTGAACGTGTTGCTGCTGCGCTATGTGGTCGATTTCGTCGGGATCGGCGCGGCGCTTGCCGGCTCGCTGATCGGGCTGTCGAAGCTTTACGATGCGGTGATCGATCCGCTGGTCGGCGCGGCGAGCGACCGGACACGATCGCGCTGGGGCCGGCGGCGGCCGTTCTTGCTGTTCGGCGGCGTGCTACTCGCCATCGCGGCGCTGCTGTTGTTCAACGTGCCCTCCGGCCTGTCGGCACAGGTCAAGGTCGGGTATGTGCTGGTCGCGTTGCTGGCCTATGCGACC